>CAXTVY010000101.1:0-2564 GCA_964247665.1 uncultured Chthoniobacterales bacterium
GACACATGAAGGGGTTAAAGGATCTGCGTGACAACATTTCCCGGCTCCTGAAAAAAGTGCCAAGCGCCGTGGCGGCAAAAATCGAGCAAGCTTTCCAGTACCGCGAGGACGGCGGCAGTGTCGCCTGGGATTTGTGCGGCGATTGGCGGCGCATGATCCATACCTTCGCCAACTTCCAGGATGATCAGGCGGATGCCCTGCTCGCTCGGTTCGCCCGGGACCGCTCGCCCAACCTGGCCCACCGCTATCTGGCCTTCCTAGTCCGCCGCCTGGGCGTGCCCGTCGTCTTCACAATGAATTTCGATCCTTTCATCGAAAAAGCGTTGCAAGAAGAAGGGATGACCCCGCAGACCTTTGCGATGGAGCATGGCCTGACGCTGCCGGACCGCGCGCTGGTGCGCGAGCAGTTGTCCGTCGTCAAGATGCACGGCAGCACGCACGGATTGCTGCTCGACGAGAAGCTCGACCGCCCGTTGGGCGAGGATTATCTCGATCGCTTCCGTGTGATCGTGCCGGAAAATTCCGTATTTCTCGTGCTCGGTTGCAGCGGCAACGACCGGCGCTTGCTCGACCTGATCGGGGCGAACCGTAAAAGCACGAAGGGCGGACATCCAGCATCCGCAGCCAACCAGACTTCGGTTGTCTGGCTGCACTTCGAACCCGGCGAGAACCTGCCTCCGAGCATCACAGGTTTGTACAAGACGGATTTCCTCCGTCCCAGACGCACTAGGAACCTCGGTGGCACACTTCTTCACTTGTATTCGGAGATCGACCACCTCCATCCCCCATCTAAATCATTTTATCCAATCCACTTCCAACAGCCGGTTTTGTTGGATCGCTCCACGCCGGACGTGGTGGAGGCAAAGATCGATAAGAAGATGGCCGAGGCGTTGGAGCGGCTGCATCCCTTTCTGCTGCTGGAAACGGTTTCTCGAGCCACGCCGACGCAGCCGCCGGATACTTATCCCGAGCCATCCGCATCCCGTCAGTTGCTGCGGCTGGGCAGCAAAATGCCTTCCGGATTCAACCTGATCTGGATTGATCTGGAATCCATCCACACTCTCTCGGCAGTCGCCGGTTCGATCATCGACCAATGCCGCAGATATGATCCAACCCTCGCGCCCTGCGTGCTGCCTCTCGACGAGGATGACTCCAAGGAGATCGTCGATCTCGCCGTGGCCCGGACCGCGCGGGCGTTGCGGCGCACCCGCTACTTCGTCGCCTTCGACGGATTGGAAACCTATACTTGGTCCCCCACCGCCCACCACGGAGACACCCATTCCGCCTTCTGGCCGCAAACCAGGAAGTTGAAGGGATTCACAGATTTCCTGATCGGCTTGAGCAAGGCATTCATCGGAGATTCGCGCTTTGCCTTGAGCGTCGATCCGCCGCGCCCGCGTTCTCCGCAGACGCCGGCATCGGGCTCGTCTGCCACTTTGTACAGCGAGATGTTGCATCAGGTGCAGCGATGCGTGGGCGAACTCCAAAACGAAGCGGACCGGCTGGACGTGGCGTTCAAGGACAGGCCGTACAAAACACTGTTCCCCAAAACCACCGGTGTTGATTTGCAAAGCATCCGTGGATGGGACGCCACGAACAAGTCCTACAAATCTTGGCCGCTAGCCCTCTACGTGATGGCGACCTTCCGCCGCACCCGGCCGCTGGCACTGGTCTACCAGACATTGCGGCCGATCTTGGGCGAGGAAGTCGCTGCATTTCTGGAGGACAACCAGAAGTTAAACGTGTTCCGCCAGATCGAGGGCGGCGGGGTTTGGTTCTTCCGGGAACTGCGCGATCACATCTATGTGAGCAACACCCGGGAGACCGGGGTCGAGACCATGAAGAAATGTTGTGATGGCGACCGCGCCGCGCACTACGGCACCGCGGTTTACCAGTTGCTCCTCAACTCCTGCACGCACCAGATGGCGGCCCGGGCATGGTACTCCGAAGCATTCATCCAATCCCACGACACCTTCGCTTTGCTGGAATACCTCTACCACCGATTGGCTGGGGTCCGCTCCCTGACTAAGCTGATCGGCCTGTTGTCAGAACAATTGGTGCAGGTGCCGAATGTTGGTCCCGCCATCGCCGCCGCCATCCGACACTTCGAGGACACGGTGAACACGGCGCCCATAGAGCGAAGACAGGAATTGTGGGAGGCCTTCGAACTGCAGCCGGGTTCGCTTGAGCCCGACCAGATGAGGGTGCGCGATTTCTTGGTCAAAAGACACAAAGAACAACTGCATCGGCTGCGGCGAGCGTGGCAGCGTTCCGAGACCCACCTGCGTGCGCAGGTGCCCGCCGAGCAGTTGCTGCGTTGGTGCGAGCAGTTCCTGAACAACGATCTGGAACATCGCTGCCACCGGCTCGTCACGGAGTATCGCGTTACGTCTGCAAACACGCACGAGCCGACGGGCGGCGACATCGCGAGCTTGGCACCGGGACTTTCCGAGGAGAGCGGAGCGGTCGAACAGTTGAGAAACCAAGTCCGGGATTTTACCGCGAAGATCCGGATGGATCGTTCGGAATACGAAAAGTGCCGCCAGCAACGTAGAGACGAACTC
>CAXTVY010000101.1:2574-14493 GCA_964247665.1 uncultured Chthoniobacterales bacterium
GAACCATACCAGCCGCGCATCCGGTTGCTGCACCACGAAATCGACCGGTTTGTGTGCGATCTGCGGGAGGCGCAGGAAGACACCGTCGCCGTCGATGAATTGGCCGTCAAACTCCGCCAGACCGCGTTGGAGGCCACGAACTGGGGAAAGCGCATGGGAACACTCCGCCAACAGGCGGAGACCCCCGGACTGCACGAGGTGCAACTTCGCCGCTGGCACGTGCTGTCGAATTGCTATCTCGGCCGGGCCTGCGTCTTCTCACATGAGGGGTTCGACGGCCGGACGGGGGTCTTGCGCGACTTCAACCGAGTCGAGTCCGAGAAAGCCATCGCTGCGGGCAGCGCGTTGGCCCGGGTGCAAAGCCAGCCGCTGGGTTCATCGCCGCGTAGCACGTCGGTGAATTCCACCGCCGACGGCACGGTCTACCTGCAATACCGGAGTATTTTTCTCACCCAGCACGCGCGTTTTTTGTGGATGGAAAAGGTCAGCGCCGGCTGCACGGACCCAAAGGAATTGCTCGACGCGTTCGAGCGGGCGCTGCAAGAGTTTGAGCGGGCGCGCTCAGGGTTGGATGCGAACAACAACCTCACGCTCGCGCTTGCTGACCTGCACGCCGCGGAGGCGTGTCTGGCGCACGCCCGCATCGTCTTGCACGAGGACTCGCCAGACACGATCCTGCCGGAACTCGGGTGCGAAGAGTTCGCACATTCGCGTTACGAGCGGGCGCGTGGCCTATTAGGCCGCGCGCGGACGGCCCTGGCGGGCGCGCAGCGCAATGTCGTCTGGTGGCGGCTTTTCTTCCAACTGACTGCGCAGTATCACTCCGATCGCCTGCTGTGGTATTTGCTCAGACCGAACGAAACCAGATCGGCGAACTATCTCGATCGGCTTCGTAAAGGTTACCAGAGTCTGCGCAACGGGTTCGACCTACACCTCCAAGATCGCAACAAAAAGCTGAAGTTGAAGCTGGCTTGGCTCCCACGGTTGGGCAGCGAACTAACTCTCTGCGGCTTTCTGTTGGGACTGGAAACTTGGTCGTTGGCGGAACCTTCTCGCAAAGTTGGAACCGAAATCGATGTTCTCGGCAGCAGGCTCGAATGGTTGACCGAGACAGCGGGCTTAGGAACCACGTACAACGAAGCTTTCAGCAAGGGCGGCGGCACTTATGAAGATCTTCTGGCGAAACGTGCCAGCTTGGTTTCGGCTGGCGTGCCATACCGAAAACTGCGGCAGAAGGTGATCACCCTGGCAACAGATTTTGCCACTTTGGATATTGACGGCATCATTAATCCACCTCTGGCAATGCGTCCTTAGCTCGGCTTCGGCCATTTTGGAAACGGAAGTGGGTGAACCAAGAAAGATCACCGACCAAAGTGACTTCCTATCATATTCACCGTGGTCGTCAGCGGAAAACGCTAGGGTGTGCCGATGTGTTTGGGATGATTCGGTGCTGTCTCCTGTGCTTCGAAGGGCGTGCGCTGGGGGGCAACACTGGCTTGGTCCTCCACGCCGCTTCTGCCAAATGGTGCAGCGGTGGTTACATTCGGGGGCTTCCACGCGGTGGCGAACCGTTCGCGGTCAATCCCTGCATAGTCGAGCAGCGCACCGATCATTGATTTGGTGGGGGTGCTCAGTTGGTCAAAGGGGGGCAGAGCGGCGTGGTAAGCCGCCGACTCAAGTTCGCGGCCCGTCAGGAAAAGCTGGTCCGATTTCAGGAGGCGGACTGCTTGATCCGCAACCACCTCTGCCGGGATGCGCTCTAGATCCTTTCTCAAGCCCGCCTGCATCGCGGCGACGGTCCCTTTGCCCCCGGGTGCGTACTTTTCGACCAATGCAAGGGCCATGCGCATCGTTTGGCTTCCCTCCTCGCCGGCCAAAGCTCCGAGACGGACGGCGTTGAGAATGAGTTCGCGCCGCTCTTCAATCGTCCGGAACGCCGCGCCAACGCTGACATAATCCAGACTTTCGCAGACGAGGGATGCCGCCAGATACGCCAGCCGTGCAGAAGCCCGCGCCGCCGGGGAATCGGGATGATAGGTGGATGTCGCCCGCGCGAGCCGACCGAAGCCCTCCAGCGCCCGCACAGCCGAGGCTGCGCCGAAGCCTTCCGAGAGCGCAGACAGGATGTCGACGCGCGCCTCCTGAAGGTTCCGGCTGCGGGCCTCCTTGTCGACCGCTTGCAGTTCCTGAATAAGTTGTTCGTCGCCGATGCGCTCCGGGTAAAGGACAGCCTGGCTGCTCTGAATGCGCTGGATGTCGGTCCCGTCGATGAGTTGGAGGTCGAGCTTGTCGGCCACCGAACGCAAGCTTTTGCGTTTGTCGGTGGTGGCAACGTAGGCGCCATCGACCTCCAGCGCGTCAGCTAGCCCGCGTGTCCAGAAGATCCGCTCCACCGCCTTAGGACGCTGCTTGTACTTAATGTCACAAAGCTGGACCCGTCGCGACGTGCCCGTCGGACGCTCGTAGAGCCAAAGGTCCACGTCCGTCAAGTCCTCGTCCGCAAAGCGGAAAGGCACCCCGCGCACGACGAAGAAGCCTGCCCGCAGGAAATAGGCGCGAAGAACTTCTTCGAGCACCGCTCCTTTGGATGGTGGCGACGGGGCCGCTGGGGCGGGCGCCTTCATCGCAACGTCCGCCCTCCTCTGACCGCTTCCAACACGTCAAAAGTCGTTCGCTTGCTGGGTTTGGACTGCCGCTTGCGCACGGAGGTCCGGCTCTCCTCCGGACCAACGTACCCAGCCATCGGCGCGCTTGGAAAATCGGTCAGCGTCTGCTCGGAGGCGTTGCCTTGGGTGAGCACCTCCAAGGCGAGTTGCCCGACCTCTTTTTTGAGCAGTTTCATGTGGAACCGATCCGGGTAGGTGCGGTCGGGCCGAAGCTTTACCACCCGGTTTACTTCGAGAACCCGGTAGTCCTCCCCGATGGCGCTGGCGGGGCCTACCTCCCATCCGGCAATGAGTCTGCCGAGAAGCCGCGGCAGCCATACGATCCGTCCCTCCGAGGACGGGCGTGCGTTTATCCCATAGGTGAGCGCCGCCACCAGCGCCTTGGCCATGTCAAAGCAATCATCGATCATGGGATCGACGAACTTGTGGAAGGCTGCGGGGGCCGTCACATAGAGATGGCTGCCTTCTTCGTTGGTCACCTGATTCAAGTCATACAGCCCCGCCGCTACGAGCTTTTCGAAGAGCGGCAGTGACAGAACTTTCTCGACTCTGGATGCGAGCAAGCAGCCAACTCGCGCCAGTTCCGCGGCGATTTGGACCACCAGCTTTTGGTCCCCCTCGGAGAGCGAAGCCAAAACCTTCTGGCTCTTAGCAGCGTTGTCACGGCGGAAAAGGTTGCCGTTGAACAGCAAGCGGTCGACGCCGTCCCCTTCTCGGTCAACAAAGCCAATTTCCTCGGCACGATCGAGAAAATCGTTGACCTCGTTCTTCGTCAAGCGGTGCTCGTCGCCGAGCTTGCCCGACACATCTGTGCGCTTAACCGGTGCCGCGGACGCGATTTCCGCTAGCGTGACAGAGGCCTGTTCGTACTTGTTTGGCTCTGCGTCCCGGTACATATCCGCCGCGTGGCCGAGCGAGCCCCGCATGGTGACACCGAGAACGGACACCTCATCGGCACTCTGGTCGATAAGGCGTTTTCTCTTGAGTACCCGCAGGAGACTATCAAGCTCGTAGCGGGGATTGAGGCCACTGGCGACGGCGATGGCCCGTACCTCAGCACCGGGAATGTTGGCTTGGTTCGTCTGACCTAGTTTGGTCAGCAAGGTCGCCGCCTTGGCGGCCTCATCAATGGCTGGAAATTCTGCCGGGCCGTTGGCATCCAACACAAGTTTGCGGCCGTGGTGAATTACCCACGCCCCGGTGATCTCTCTGTTGTCCGCTCCAGCCATAACCGCCTGTTTTACAATTTGGTGCACAGGCCTCGGAAAGCAAACAACTTTAGCTGCGCAAGCCGCTGTGCGCAGTATCAGAAGCACCCACGCTTTAACGACCATCCCGCCGAGTGCCCGGCGCAAGCATCCGCCCGCCTACGACAACAAGGCGAGCAACTGCATCAAGCGGCTCTTTTGCAAGCTCAAGGGCTACCGCGCGGTGACTATGCGCTACGACAAGCTTGCGAGCGTGTTCTTAGGCGGCGTGCTCGCCGCTCTGCCGGCCGTTAGCCCCAAATGTATTGTGAACACGACCTAGTCCATTGGGAAACCATGGCGTGACTTTTGGTTGACCCGTGAACACCGGGCCTGAGAGGCGACGGAAATCATTTCCTGAACGGGGAGCATGGGCATGAAGCCCACCTGCTCGATTTTTACGTCTGCGGCCCCGGCAAACTACAGCATCATCTATGAAGTTCCAACGCGCATTGCTTCCCGTACTCACTCTCACCGCGTTGAGCCTCGCGGTTCTGCTCCGTGCTCATTTCAGCGCGCTGACGCAGGCGTAGAGCCTCGGTCGTCTCTCATTCCTCGTAAATTGGGAGCGGCTGGTCAGCCGCTTTACGGTCACGCTGCTCCTGCTCGAAGGCTTCGACGGCCCGACGCAAACGCCGCACCTTCTCTTGCCCCGCCGGTGCGTCGCCGACGAGGGCGAGCAATGCCTCGTCGCTACATTCTGAGATTTGTCTCAGCTCCGCGCATCCCGCTGTGGTGAGTCTCTGGTAATCTCCTCGGTTCAGCGCTGTGCCCAAGCGCCTGCACAAATCCGTAGCCGCAGCCGGGGCGCCAGTTTCTAAGCGGGCCAAGAGACGGACCACGGTGTCTTCCAAGGACAGGTTGGGATGAATCACCTCCGCCACTTTGGCGACGAACGGCAGCAAGTCGCAGGTGCGCGCGCACACGTTCCTGACCGGACCGGCGGCCCCGTCGAATTTGCCGCCGTGCTGCGTGAGCACATCCTCGATACCTTCCAGCGGGAGAGGCGAAATCCAGAGCAAGCAGGCGACAGCCTTTTTAGCGCGCAGGGTGCCCGCGTGCGGATCATTCCCCGCGCCGAGCGCGGTGACTACCCGGGGGTCGGCGCGTTGAGCGTGCAGTTCGGCTGGCCAGCGACGGGGCTCTTGGATGGCGCTGGATTTGTTGAGCGGAAAGGATAGCTGGCTCACCTCCTCGGTGAGTTGGGTGGCGGCAACTAACGTCGGCCCGTTGAAGGCATCAGGCGTCATCCCCCGAAATAGCGCGGCCAGCGCGATGACCGACGCCACCTTGATGCCGCCCTCGCCGGTGAGGCGTCCAAGAGTGGTGAGGTGAAGGGTTTTGTCCTTATGCTCGGTGATGAGTTGATGGCGTTTGAGCATGGCGACGCCCTCCGCAACCTGCTGCCGGTCCCACCGCCACGTCCCAGCTTGGCGCATCTGTTGGTAAGCGCCGAAGCTGCTTTCCAAGAACTCGATGACGGCTTCCGGCGACAATCCCTGGTCCGCGCCTTTTTTCGCCGCCACCAAGGTTTGTAGGACCAACGTCTTTTCGTCCGTTTCCGGCGCGCAGAAGCGCGAGACGAGGTCCTCGGGTTTGCCCTGAACGTATCGCTTCCAGAAGTCCTGCTCGGTCAGGGGATCGAGGGCGAGCAAGAACGAAGCGCCCCGCTCCGCGTAGCCCAAGCGCCCCGCGCGACCGACGATGTTTTTGTACTCCGCCACCGTGTAAGCTGCGTTTCCCGGGTGTTCGAGTCCGACGATGACGACTGCGGAGGCGGGGGTGTTCACACCCATAGCCAAGGTGGTCGTCGCCGCAATGACCCGGAGAGTTGAATCCGCCCGGCGGAAGTTTTCCTCCACCACGAGCCGTTCGTCGCGGTCCAAGTCGGAGATGTGAAAAGCCACCCCCCCTTCCAGCGTCTCCCGGAGTACCCGCGTAGCCAGTGAAGGATCGCCATCCGGCAGCGCGTCTAAGGCCTCGCGTGCCGGTGGCAAACCCAGGGCACGCGCCAGGTAGCGGGCGCAGCCTCTCGCCGCCCCGCGCGTCTCGCGGAACACGATGACCTGTTTGCCTTCGGCCACCAAATTCCGTACCAAAGGAATCACGTAATCTTGGCTGGAGCCTTTGCGAAGTTCCCGCTGCACATAACCGCGGTGGGTGGTCTGTTTGCCAGTCTCGCTGTCCACGCTGCGGAAGTTGCCGTTGGCCAGCAGCAATCCCTCGTCGAGCGGCACCGGCCGCTTGGTCCGCAGCAAGAGTCTGGCGCCGAGCCATCCCTCCAAACCGTTCGGATCGCCGATCACGGCGGAAAGCGCGACGATCTGCGGCGCGATGCCGTGCTGCCGCTGCATGCGCAGGAGCGTGAGGACGAATTCCAAGTTCGCCCCGCGGGTGGCGTCGGCGATCATCTGGACTTCGTCGATCACGACGGTGCCGACCTGTTCGAGCAGGTACGGGTTAGCCAATACTAAAGCGGCGAACTTTTCGTACGTGAGCAGGCAGAGGTCGTAGCGACCCCTCATGAGCGTGGCGATATCGTCGGACATCTCGCCGGTGGCGCGGATGGTGCGCACCCCAAACGCGCCGAACGTGCGGGTGAAATAGCGGTGTTTGTCGTTGACCAGCGCCTTGAGCGGCAAAAGGAAGAAAGCGCGCCGCCGCTCCACGATGCCCCGGAGGGCGGCGAGTTCACCGATGGCCGTTTTGCCTGAAGAAGTCGGCGCACTGACCACCAGATGCTCGCCGTCGAGCAGACCGAACTCGTTGACCGCATCAATCTGCAGATCGTTTAGCGAAGGAATGGAGCCGCGCCAGGCGTCCAGCAATCCTGGAGGAAAACCATAGGGCAGCAGGCTGTCCACGTCTCCGGTCACAGGAGGTCGCGCCAGCCGTTCCGGGAACGCCGCGTGGTAGAGCGTACCGGGTCTCAGGATAGGCCAGGTCATGGCTTCGTCGATGGTACCGCGCAGGGTGGGATGCTGCTCCCGCCGCAACTGCGCCGCCGCGTCGGTGACCCGTCGGGAGACGTGTTCGAGCAACCGGTAAATGGAAACCTTTCCCTCCCGGAGCACCTCCTCCGCGCCTTGCAGCGCCTCCAGCAGGTTGTAAGTCAGCAGCCCGTGTCCGGTCCGGACATTTTCCCAGGCGGGCTCTGTGGCCGAGGAGGCGGTGAAGATCAATCGTCCCTCCCCGGAAAGCTGATCGAGCAAGGCGGCGGTCGAGGCCAAGCTGCGGGGCTTCAAGCCCGTGGACAGGACTTTGGCACCCATCCCACCGGAAAAACAGCAATCCAGGAAGCACACCAACCGCCGCGCTGGAATCCGTAGAAACCACTCCGTCAAGGTGCTCAAGGGGATGCACGTCCCGGCGAGATCGCCGATATCGGCGTCGTAAGTCACTAGTTCGTGGGTGTCGCTGCCGTGGCCCGAAAACGCGACGACCACGACGTCATCCGCAGAGGTGCTTTGCAGGCGGACGAAGGCCTGCTCGACAGCTGCTTTGGTGGCTTCCTCGTCTCGCAGCAAAATTGCTCCCCCGCCCAACGTATCAGCGAACAACGCATGGAGAGCGGTGGCATCGCGCACGGCGCATTGCAGCCAATTTACGTCTGCGGAAGCGTAGTGATCGACGCCGATGAACAAGCCGTGAAATGCCATTGGTTGCTTGTAACCCGGCTATTGGTTCGTGAACACGATACTCCTACGGCAGAATGGTGTTCCTTCTACCAAGGCAGGTCTTCGGTGGGTTGGAGGCCGTTCTTCAGACCAGCGGTGCCACCGCCGCACAGAGCGATCTCGCCGTCCTGGTTCAAGGTGTACGCTGCCCAGTGGTAGCGGCCGTAGGAGGGTTCGCCGGGCGGTTCATGGTACCGGTGCTTCTCGCTGAAACAGCGCCAGACGATGCGCAGGTCTTTCTTTTGTAGCCATTCGAGCAGCACCGCACGCTGGACTACGCAAACTCCTTTGGACCCATCGCCGTAGTATCGCAAGGGCGGTTCGGGATGGTGTCCGGACGCGAAATCGAAGCCTTGCCCCGTCCAGTGCAAAGCTCCGAGTTCGGCGAGCTGCGGCGAGGGGAACGAGCCGCCCGGGAAGCGTCCGTGCGCTTCCTCCGCATCCAGTCGACAGGTCGTGGCCCAAGCGGCGGTGTTCCAAGTTCGACTGCTCCAACGGTTGTCGAGTTTGCACTCGTCGCGCAGATCGGCTTGTCCTTTCGGGTAAGTGCGTAACGCCGCGAGTGGCCCCTCGAATTTCGGTTCTCCCAACCAGAAGTTGTGCTGATCGGGGAAGTCCTTCTGCTTTGCCCGTGCGATGAGCTTGGCGGCCCGCTTGGGCTTCACCAGATAAGATTGCACCGCCCAGTGCATCCCAACGCGCGGAGCAGAGTTGCGCCGCAGCCACAACGGCTGCGGTTCGTACCACTCATGGAAGCACGAGAGGGCCAACCACTCCACCGCGGCGGCGTCCTTGAATTCGAGTAGGATGGTGGGACTCTGTGCTTCCACCGCGAACGCCTTTTCGCATCGTTCCCGGTGGCTCAACGGTCGGGGCAGGGGATGATAGCGCCCCCGCCACCAAGGCGAGGGCAGCGGCACAAAGCGCCAGGTAAAATCCTTCGGGTGATGCGTCGTCTCCACGACGAACGGGTCCAACAGATGACTCAGGTTCAACGAAGCAGCTGTCCGGAAAGGCTCGACCTTGCCGTGGAAGTTGCCGAAGTGAAAATGGTCGGACAGATAGCCGAGCAGTTCGTGGAGCGCGATCCACTGGTACTTTTTGCTGAGCCGTTCCACCACGGGACTTCCCCTGACATCGGACACGCTCGGGTGTTGATCCTGTTGGGTAGCGTCCCAACCCAACTGAAAGATGCGCTGGACGACGTACCGCTTGGCGATCTGGGAGTCGAAACGGCTCACCTGCTTTTTCGCGGCTGGTGCGACCTGCAACCTGCGGTTTTGGAAGTATCCCACCGCAGAATCCATGACGTAGTGGCCAAAGTCACCATAGCCGACGTCTGGTCCCGGCTCGATGGAGTGGAAAACGGTGTATGCCCGGTGCGACGATGCCCGGTCTTTTTCCAGACGCTTCTCCAAAGCCTGCATCGGTTTGGCGGTCCAGATCAGTGGCCAGCGTGAGCGGAACGGCGGGCGGAAGGACGCGGGTGGGATGTGGGCCGGCAACGCGCCCTTCTCTTCCGCCTGGTGACAAACCTCCGTCGCATAGTGCCGGACGAGGATGTGTGGGCGGACAGACAGGTGGGCGAAGACTCCGGCGTGCACCGCTGCCGCCAGTCTCGCCAAACCTGCATCGCCTGTCGAGGCGTGCTGCGCGGCACCGGCCGCGGCCAGCAACACACGCTCCTGCACGTACGGGTCGTCCACCGAGAGGAAGCGTTCCACGATCTGCGCCGCCACGTCGAGGCGGCCCGCCAGGAGCCGGGTCAAGGCGCTGGTGACCCGCACCCGTGCTTCCACCACGGTCGTGCTCAAGCACCAAGCGAGGGCGGTGGCCAAGAGCAGGATGTGATCGTCCGGGAGGAGGTCCAATCGCCCACGCTCCGCCCAGTTAAGCAGCGCGTGGAGCGCCGAGTCCTCCTGATGATGGACGAATTCCTCGTTGATCCAGTGCGTCCAATCCCGGTCGCGTGCGGCAAGAGAGACAGCGGCCAGCTTGCTGTGCAGGACGTGTGCGTTCCAGGGATGAGCGGGGTTCGGCGCGAAACGCAGCAACCACTCCAATTCGTGGTGGACAGTCCCCCCGGCGACCGCTCCCTCGAACAGTTCCCGCGTGCGCTCGCTGACGCTCTGATGCGTGCGCCAAGGCAGGCTGTCAAGGAACGCTTCCAGTAGATCGTGCGGAGGAGGCTGGCCGGGTGAGATGAGATCACAGAGCTCCCCCTGTCCTTCTTCCGCCAGCCGCACCGTCAGGAGGCTGACCACGCCGCTGTTCCGATCCCTCCAGGCTGAATCGTTCAGCTGGGTGAGCAGAACAGGATCGGGAGCTTTGCCGGCCGGCAGTAGGTCCAGGCTCAGGAAGTAATCCCAAATCCGCTCGTAGGTGAACCGCACGACGTACTGCGGTCCCAGTGGGTGGTGCCCGGCGGGAATTTCGGCCAGGATGCTCTCGGCCAGCAGGGCGCGGTAGAGCGAGCGCGAGGTGTCGGTCGGCGCGTGGAGGCTTTCGCAGATGGTTTGGGCTTCGTCTTCGGGCAGGGTTAAGCTGCCGCTGCTCTGCATGGCTTTAGCGAGCTGGCGCAGGGCACGAAGCACCTTGCCGGCATCGCAGTTGATGCGCTGGCCGAGCAGGTCGGCTTTGCGTTGCGCGTACCGGCTCAGAATCAGACCGAGGCTCAGGCTACCGGGGGGCGGTTCGTCTCCCTGGAAAGCCTCGCAAAACGTGAGTAAAAAGAGCGGCACCTCGAACTCTGCTGTCATGGGCGGCACCCCGACCCCCCGAACGCCGTAGGCGGCTAGGTATTTCGGCAACGCCTCGAAAACGTGAATGCCGAGACCATGGTGCTCGGCGCAATGCCAACCGGGGGCGCGCTGTTCGCGGATGTCCGCCGGGAGGGTCTGTCGCAGGTAGTCGCTGCGGCAACTGACGAGGAGCTTGATGTTTTTAAAAGGAAAGATTTCATCGGCGAACTCGCGCAGGCCGTTGCGCCAGAGGTTGCGGTCGGGGGTCTCGTTGAGCGCGTCGATGCACAGCAGGGCGGGCAAGCCGGTGCTGGCCGCGGCGGCCGAGAGGGCCGCCAGACAATCCCGGACGCCTCCGTTGCCGGAAAAGTCCGCCCAGCGCAAAAACTGCGTCCACGGAGTGTCGCTGCTCATGAACGCCGCCGCCTCCCGGAAGAGCACCACTCCGCCTTGCTCCGCATAGCGGTTGCAGATTTCGGCCAGGACTTGCGTTTTTCCCATCCCGGGCGCGCCCTTGAGTAGGAGGCAGGGGCAGTCAGCGTACGCATGTTGCTCTAAATAGCGGGAAAGCGCGACGAGATTCCCCGACCACTGCTGGCATTGATGATGTGATTCTTCTGAAGAATCGCGTTGGTGGTAATAACCATACGGCGTGTTCCTAGCCTGTCCTTGGCCGGCGGGGGTAAGTGCGTACAGAGCGTTGGTCAGCGGGGTCAACGCGTCGACGGTTGCGTCGATCTTGCTTTTGAGGTCTGCGAAGGAGGCAGGCAGGGAGATACCGTCGCCCAAGAGCGGCACCACTTCCTGCCAGGCTTTCGTGGCGGCTTTGTGGAGGGCACGGGTTTCTGCTCCCCACGTTTTGTCGAGGGGTGGAGGGTTGGATGGGTCGGTGAGCCGGTTGCGAGCCTCTTCAACGTACTGCTGCCGGGCACGTTCGCCGCGCAGGAACATGTGCAGGATGTCCTCGGCGTCGGTGGGGGTATGCAAATCCGACTGGTACCGGTCGCCCAAATTCTTCAGTCCCGCCCGGGTTTTTCTCCGGCAGTGAGCCGCGTCAAAGTCGGGCGTCTCGAAGTAGTGCAGCAGCAACCCGCGGTTGGTGGTTTGCAGCAGCAGGTCGCGCAGACGGGATTCAGGCCACAAGGTAAAAATCACGTCGTGCTTGAATCCGGCTGCCCGGGCAAACTTGCGCCACTCGGCGGACAAAACGTCCCATTTTCTTTGCTGCGTCTGGTTGAGATTGACGGGAAGCGTGACCACGATTTCACGGAGCGTGCCGTCGGCGGCGTTGTCCCGCAGCGCCGTCTTGATCGATTCGGTGAGGTCTCGCCACTGGGTAATCTTAAGCTTGTCCTTGAAGAACTTCGCTTGGACGCCGTTCAACACGCGTCCGGTCTGGTCGACCAACGCTCCTTCCAAGCCCGCGTCTCCCCCAGCTCCGTGACGCCGGACCGGGATGCCCTCGCCCGCTTTCTCTCGCGCGAAGAGTAGGTAGCTGAGTTCTTCAAACGCATCGCGCTGACTGCCGCCGTGAGGGTGGATGGAGCAAAGGTCCATGAATATGGTTTGTACGAGGCAACCAGTTAAA
>CAXTVY010000102.1:0-7870 GCA_964247665.1 uncultured Chthoniobacterales bacterium
GCTCTTACTTCCGTGCGCTTGGCAGCGGTGCGCACATGGACCAGGCGCAGGCGCACCCTGTCTCGACCGACCACCGCACGAGGGTGATGGTGGTCGAGGTCACCACCAACGCCCAGGGTCAAGTGGCGAACATCACGTTCAAACGCAGCAGCGGCAGAGAGGGGATTGATTCTTACGTGGCCCAAACGATTCGAGACAACTGGCCGGCAGATCCTTCCAAACGCAGTACCGCGGAAGTGACCTACACCCGTGACAACGGCTTCTCCCAGCCAAAGCTGCTTTCGTCCGTCCCGGTGCCATGAGGTAACCGGCTCGCCCGGTGGCTGGCCCAGCTTACAACCGTCCTCGTTGGTGGTAGAACTGCACGCGGTTCTGAACGGTCTGAATGTAGTTTTTCGTGCTGGTGATATCGATGTTTGCCACGAGTTCCCGGCTGCCCGTGGCAGGCTGACTGCCCTCTGGAACGTTCTTTTCGCCCGTCCACTTCGTGACGCGGCTGCGTCCCGCGTTGTACTCGGCCAGTGCGAACGGCAGCGGATTATCGCGGCTCTCGTAGCGGTGCAAGGCACGGGCGAGCAGCCAGCTTCCCGCCTGGAGGTTTGTTTTCGGATCGAACAGGTCGCTGGGCACGAAATTAGTCATTTTCTCGCTCTTGGCCCAATCCCGCGCCGCCGCGTCGGTGATCTGCATCAGGCCGCGCTCGCCGTCGAGGCCGACTTTGTCCGCCTGGAACCGGCTCTCGCGCCAGACCACGGCTTTGATGACCATCGGGTCCATGCCACGCTTGGCCGCGGCTTCTTGGATGATCGCGTCATAGCGGTGGAACCGGCCGCTGAAGATTGTTTCGTAGGCGACATATTCCGGATCAGGCGAACGGAGCACGGTCCACCCGATGGCGAAAGCCGCCACGGCGCACAGGACAAGAGCCCCCTTCAACAGTGATCCCCAGGCCGGACGAGACATGGAGCGCACCTTATCATGGCGTGCCGAAACTGAAAAGCCATTGCACGCAAATTCGGGCGCTTCGCGGGAAGAGTCGCTCTTTCCCGTCCGGATTCGCCGGGGCTGCTCGTGCTTTCGTCAGGTCTGGAAAGCTGGTAGCTTGACGGCTTCGATTCTTCAGCCCGCTGCTCCCTGACGCTTTCATGCCTTCCGCCCGTTTCGCCCGTGTGATCGTCGACCGCTCGGCGGACCGCGAGTTCGACTACCTGATCCCCGCCGCGCTGGGCGAGCGCATTCAGGTGGGCAGCCGCGTCCGCCTGCCGTTCCGCCATCGCGCTGCCCTGGGCACGGTCGTCGGCCTGCCGGAAGAATCGCCGGTGCCCGAGGCGAGCCTGCGCCCGTTGGATGCGGTCATCGGAGAGCGGCCGATCATCAGCCCGGTGCTGATCGAACTGGCCCGCTGGATGGCCGATTACTATTGCTGCCCGGTGGAGACGGCGATGCGCAGCGTGCTGCCGCAGGTCATTCGCGCGGCGGAGGTGGACCACAAGAAGCAACTCTTTGCACGGCTCCTGCGCGCGCCGGAACCGGAGGAACTCGCCGCCCTGGAGAAGCGCGCGCCCAGGCAGGCGGAAGTGCTTCGCGCGCTGGCGGATGCCGCTGCTCCCTTGCCGGTGGCGGCGTTGGCCAAGGCCTGCGGGGCGACGCACCAGACCATCCAGGCACTCGTCAAAGCGGGCTTCCTGGAAACCGCGTCCACGGCGGTCGGGCGCGACCCGTACGAAAAGGAAATTTTCCTCGCCAACGAGATGCAGGTCCTCACCCCGGAGCAGGAGGAATCCATGCGGATCGTGCGGCTGGCGTTGGACGCCCCCGCCACGGAAAAGCGGCCCGTGTTGCTTTTCGGCGTGACCGGCAGCGGCAAGACGGAAGTGTATTTGCAGGGCATCGCGCACGTTCTGGCGCGCGGGCAAACGGCGCTCGTCCTGGTGCCGGAAATCTCTTTGACGCCGCAAACGGTGGAACGCTTCAAGAGCCGCTTCTCGCAGAACCAGGAGCAGGTGGCCGTCCTGCACAGCCATCTCTCCGACGGCGAACGGCACGACGAATGGCACAAGATCCACGGCGGCAGGGCCCGCATCGTCATCGGCGCGCGCAGCGCGGTGTTCGCCCCCCTGGCCAATCTCGGCCTGATCGTCGTGGACGAGGAACACGAGACTTCCTACAAGCAGGAGGAGGCTCCCCGCTACCAGGCCCGCGACGTGGCCGTACTGCGCGCGCGGATGGAAGGCTGCGCCGTGCTGCTCGGCAGCGCGACGCCGAGCGTCGAGAGCTACCACAACGCCATGACGGGCAAGTACGATCTCGCCAGCCTGACGATCCGCGTGGACGACCGCAAGATGCCGCTCATCCGCGTGGTGGACCTGCGCCAGGAAGCCCAGCGCCAGAAGCAAAGCCCGCTCGTGCTCTCCGAGAAGCTGCGCGCCGCCATCGATGCCCGGCTCTTGAAGCAGGAGCAGACGATTCTCTTCCTCAATCGCCGGGGCTTCGCCACGTCGCTCGTCTGCCCGACCTGCGGCCACGTTTGCCGGTGCACGGAATGCAGCGTGTCGCTGACGTATCACCGCGCCGCCAACCGGCTCATCTGCCACCTGTGCGGGCACCAGGGAGCAATGCTCTCACGCTGCCCGCAGTGCCAGGACCCGGCGATCCGGCAGGCGGGGCTGGGCACGGAGCGGGTCGAAGAAGTCATCGGCAAGGTGTTCCCCCGGGCGGTTATCAAGCGCATGGACGCCGACGCCATGGCCCGCAAGGACGCTTTCCGCGAAACGCTCCACGCCTTCCGCGCAGGCAAGATCGACATCCTCATCGGTACGCAGATGATCGCCAAGGGGCTGCACTTTCCCAATGTGACCCTCGTGGGCATCATCAACGCCGACCTCGCACTGCACCTGCCCGACTTCCGCTCCGGCGAGCGCACCTTCCAGCTCCTCACGCAGGTGGCCGGTCGTGCCGGGCGCGGCGAGATGGAGGGCGAGGTGTTCGTGCAGAGTTTTACCCCGTTCAGTCCGTCGATCCAGTTCGCGCGGCACCACGATTTCGAGGGCTACTGGCAGCAGGAGATGGAGTTCCGCTCGAAGTGCGGCTTTCCGCCGTTCGTACATCTCCTCTTGATCACCGTGCGTTGCGCGCATCAGGAGCGCGGTCGTTTCACGGCCGAAACGCTGGCGCGCCGCCTGGGCGAGGCGTTGCCCGAGGGCATTTCGCTGGGCGACGCGGTGCCCGCGCCACTGGAAAAACTCAAGGGGCAGTTCCGCTTTCAGCTGCTCCTGCGTGGAAAGTCCGCGTTCAAGCTCAGCCGCCATGTGCGCGCCGTGCTGGCCAAGCTCCAGATGCCGCCGGACGTGACCACGGCGGTCGATGTCGATCCCTACCAGTTGCTATGAAGGGGCACGGCGCGCGAAACTTGCGGTTGCAAAACGTGCGTTTTCCGCTTGGTTATCACCCCTCTTTACCCGGCGAGCTGCCGCCATGACCACCGCCAATAAAATCACGATTGTCCGCCTGTTGTTGATCCCGGTGTTTGTTTTGCTCGGGGTGTACTACGGCGAGAGCGTGCGCCTTGGTCAGCCGCAGGAAACCTACCGCTTCGGCGCGATCCTCGTCTTTCTGACCGCGAGCGTCAGCGACGGGCTGGATGGTTACATCGCCCGCCGTTACAACCAGCGCAGCAAGCTCGGGGCCATCCTGGACCCCATCGCGGATAAGGGGCTGCTGCTGGCGGCACTCCTGACCCTGACGTTCAGCGACTGGGGTTACCGGTTGCCACTGTGGTTCCCGGTGCTCGTCATCGCGCGGGATGTGGTCATCGTCGCTGGCAGCCTCGGGCTGCACCACGTCAACGGCGAGGTGCAGGTGCGTCCGCGCTGGACCGGTAAGATCGCCACCGTGCTGCAAATGATCGTCATCGCTTGGGTGATGCTGCAAATCCACGTGTGTAGCCCGGTTTATTGGGTCGTGCTGGCGGGGCTGTTCACCTTCGTTTCCGGGGTGAGCTACGTGATCGACGGCATCCGCCAACTGCAACATCAGGAGCACGCCCTGCCTTCGGCCCCGGCGGACCCGCTCTCGACCCGAAGCCAGCCATGATCAACCGCACTGTCGCCATCGTTGGCCGCCCGAACGTGGGCAAATCGTCCCTTTTCAACCGTCTGGCCGGACGCAAGATCGCCATCGTCCACGATCAGCCCGGCATCACGCGTGACCGCATCGTGGCTGAGTGCACGCTGCACGGCGACCCGTTCGAGATCATCGACACGGGGGGCATCGGTCAGAAGGTGGACGGCACGTTCTCCGACCGCGTCCGCGTGGAGGCGGAAATCGCCCTGGCGGCGGCGGCCGTGGTACTGTTCGTCGTGGACGGCCGCGCCGGGCTAACGCCGGTCGATACGGAACTGGCGCGGCAGTTGCGCCGGGCGGAAAAAACGGTGCTGCTGGTCATCAACAAGATCGACGAGGACATGCACATCCCGCACGAAGGCGAGTTCGCGCGGCTGGGATTCGCCGAGAGCTACGGCGTCAGCGCGGCGCACGGGCGGGGCATCCACCCGCTCGTCGCCGCCGTCCACCGGCACCTCGTTCCCATCGAGCGCGAAGACGCCGCCGGGGACGTGACGGATGAGGCCATCGAAGACATGGTCGCCAACGCATCTCGCATCCGCCGCGCGCCGCGCCTGGCGCTGGTGGGCCGGCCCAACGTGGGCAAGAGCTCGCTGACCAACGCGATCCTCGGCGAGGAGCGCACCATCGTCAGCGAGGTGGCAGGCACCACGCGCGACGCCGTGGACGTGGCGTGCAAGATCGGTGGCAAGGAGTACATGCTCATCGACACGGCGGGCCTGCGGCACCGGGGCAAGCAGGACAACTCGGCGGAGATTTTTAGCGCAATGCGCTCCGAGGAATCCATCCGGCGGGCGGACCTGTGCATCCTGGTCATCGACGCCAGCGCGGGGGTTACCGCGCAGGACCGGCAGATCGGCGGGCTGATCCAGAAGGCCAACAAGCCGTGCATCATCGTGGTCAACAAGTGGGACTTGCTCACTCCGCCGGAGGGCTCGCGCGAGGGCGTGCGGGAGTTCCGGGAAGCCTGGTTGCAGGCGGCGCACGCGGAACTTTTTTTCATGTCGTTTGCGCCCATGGTCGCGCTTTCGGCACTCAAGAAAGAGCAGATCGGACGGCTGTTCACCGCCGTGGAGAAGACGCGCCGCGCCGCCACCGAGAAGATCGGCACGGGGCCGCTCAACCGCTTGCTGCACGCCGCCGTGGAACTCCAACCGCCGCCCACCCGGGCGAACCGGCGCTTCAAGCTGCTCTACGCGACGCAGTTAGCGGACAAATCCGGCACGCCCATCCCGGTGCCGGTGTTTCTGTTGTTCGTCAACGATCCGGGCCTGCTGGTGGATACCTACCGCAAATACCTGGAGAACAAGCTGCGCGCGACCTTTCCCTTCCCCGGGTTGCCGGTCCTGCTCAAACAGCGCGGGCGCGAACAGACCCCCGAGGCGGCGAATAAAGCCGCCCAGCAAAGGGGCAGTTAAAAAAGGGCGGCCCAAAGGGGACGCGGAGCAAAAAAAGCTTGCGGAGCCGCGACTTTGCAGTACAAAGTGAATTCGTGACACCTGACCACGGAGCTGAGGAGCACCTGCGCGCCATCCGCCTGCTGATGGAGCGCGCCACGATCTACCGGGCGATCTCCGCGCCGACCGCCCTGGTCGGCGGCCTGCTTTCCGTCGGCCTCGCCGGGGCGATGCTCCTCTGGCAAGCGGCGGGTGAGGGCGAGCGCAACGTCGATGCGCGCGCGTTCTTCGAGGCGTGGTTCTTCGTGCTGCTGGTCACGCTCACCGTCAACATGCTCTTCATCTGGCGCGGGGCGTTGGACCGCGGCCAACCGCTCATCTCCGCCGGGTTCCGGCTGGCGGCGCGCTCGGTCGCGCCGGGGTTCTTCGCCGGGGTCGCGCTCAGCGGCGTGTTGACCATGACCACCCGCGTCGCGCTGCTGCCCACGCTGATGTGGCTCATCTGCTACGGCCTGGGCCTGCTCGCCACGATGAATTTCGCGCCGCGTTCCATCATCGTGCTCGGCTGGGCGTTCCTGTTCACCGGCGTGGGCGCGTTCATCTATTTCATGGACCAGACGCTGCTGCCCGAGATGGATCTGCCGACGCCGACGCGTTTCTACCCGGCGGGCATCATGGGGGCGACATTCGGGCTGTACCACCTCGTCTACGCCGCCTGCACGTGGCCCCGGCACAGCCACACGCTAGAGGAAGTGGAGCGCCGTCCACTCCTCTCCGAGAGCCACCCTCCCCTGCCATGAAGCTCGACTTCGACAAGATCGACCGCGTCATCCACGAGCGCGGGCGGCTGGCCATCATGACGCTGCTGGCGACCCGGGTGCGGTGGTCGTTCGTGGACCTCAAGCATGAATTGAAGATGAGCGACGGCAACCTCGTCACCCACCTGCGCACGCTTCATCAATCCGGCTATGTCGCCACGACCAAGGAAATGCTCGACCGCCCACAGACCAGTTACGGCCTGACCGACCGCGGCCGGACGGCGTTCCACGGTTACCTCGCCCTGCTCGAACAGATCGTCAAAACCGGCCAGGGCTGACCCCTTTTTGCCCGGCCACTTTGTGACACAAAGCTTCCGGAGAATCCTCCCTGCCACGGCCTGCCCCCGTCGATCTCCCCCTCTTCTAATTTTCTCAAACAATTCGGAAAAACCCCGGAAAACCCCATGAAAATCATCCTCGCGGAACATTTTGGTCTCTGTTTTGGCGTGCGCGACGCATTGCGGGCGGCGGAAACCCTCGCCGCCGCCGGACCGCTCACCGTGCTCGGCGAACTCGTCCACAACCCCCTCGCGCTGGAACGCCTCGCCGCCTACGGGGCACGTCAGGGCGACCTGCACCAACTGGCCAGCGCCCCGCCGTCCGCCACCGTGCTGATCACGGCCCACGGCGCGTCCAACGAACGCCGTCAATCCTGGCAGGACGCGGGTTTCCGGTTGCACGACACGACCTGCCCCCTCGTCCGGCGGGCCCACGGGCAACTGGCCGCCCTGGTCAAGGACGGGTATTTTCCGGTGGTCATTGGCTGCGCCGGCCACGCGGAGGTGCGCGGGCTGACCGGCGACTTCCCCGGGGCGGCGGTCGTCGAGACCGAGGCGGACCTGCCCGCCTTGCCCGTCCATCCTCGCTACGGCGTCGTGTCGCAGACCACCCAGCCCGCGGACAAGGTGCGGCGGCTGGTCCAGGGGTTGCGCGACGCCCGGCCGGACGCGGAGGTCTGCCACCGGGACACCGTCTGTCAGCCGACCAGGGACCGCCAGGAAGCTTTGCGCAAGCTGCTCGCCGAGGCCGAGGTCGTCATCGTCGTGGGCGGGCGGGGCAGCAACAACACCCGGCAGCTCGTCCTGGCCGCCGAGGCGGCCGGGCGGCGCGCCTATCAGATCGAGCGGCCCGAGGAACTCGATCCCGCGTGGCTCCAGGGTGCGGCCACGGTCGGGCTCACGGCGGGCACGTCCACCTTGCCCGAGACCGTCCGGGCCGTGCACGCCCGGCTGGAAGCCATCGCCGCCAGGCAGTCCGCGCACTAAAAACCGATCCACCCGCCGTGCGCCTCCTCTCCGATCCCGGCACCCGCGCTCTGCCCCGCCATCAGGTTTTCCGGTTTGCCTCCGAATGATGACGACGGCGCTGCGGCCCATCGTCGGCAAGGCCGACACGTTCCTGCCCACGAAGAAACTTTTCTTTTTGTCCCATTGGAGCCACAACCTCAACGGCGACCCGGAATGAGTTCGCCGCGCATGTGGAGCCGCCGCGAATTTCTCAACTTCACCACCCGGCGGCTGGTCGCCCCGGGCC
>CAXTVY010000102.1:7880-14482 GCA_964247665.1 uncultured Chthoniobacterales bacterium
GGCCTGCTCGCCGGGACGCTGGGTGGGGCGTACTCGGTTTATGAGGCCAAGCGTCCGCAGATCAGCCGGATCGCAACCACCCTGCGGCATCTCCCGGCCGAGTTCGACGGCGTGACGGTGGCGTTCCTCGCGGACACGCACCACGGGCCGTTCGTGCCGCTGGAATATCTCGCGGAAGTGGTTCGCCTGACCAACGCTTTGGAGCCCGACCTCGTCGCGCTGGGCGGGGACTATGTGCAGCGCCGCCGCGGGCCGTGGCGGCGGCGCGGCAGCCAGGACGAGGAGATCCGGCGCGGCATCGGCGTGCTGGCGGACCTGCGCGCCCCGCTGGGCCGGTGCGCCGTGCTGGGCAACCACGACCACCAGACGAACCCACGGCTGACCCGGCGCACGCTGGTGGAGAACGGCTTCGCGGACCTGACGAACACCGGCGTCTGGCTCCAGCGCGGCGGCACGCGGCTGCGGATCGCGGGCGTGGACGACGTGCGCACCGGCAGACCGCGGTTGGGTCCCGCCCTGGGTGACATGGGCACGGCGGACGCCTGCCTGCTGCTGGCGCACAACCCGGATTACGTCGAGCGCATCCGCGACCCGCGGGTGGACCTGGTGCTCAGCGGCCACACGCACGGCGGGCAGGTGTATTTTCCTGGCTACGGCGCGCCGGTGACCTCCTCGAAGTTCGGCCAGAAATACCGCGCCGGGTTCGTGCAGGGGCCGAGTGCGCGGGTGTACGTGTCGCGCGGGGTCGGCACGATCAGCCTGCCCATCCGGTTTTGTTGTCCGCCGGAGATCGTCTTGCTGACGTTGCGGCGACCTGGATAGTTAGCGGCACGTTGCCGCAGAACTTATCTGAAACAGTTTAATTTTGAGACGTTGATGGTGAGACGAGGGTTGACACAATCCGGCGTTCTGTCACATCCGCTTTCCACGCGGAATCACAAAGGGGTCAAAGACTGACTGCTTTGCGACAGGCTCGTTGCAACTTGGCAACCGGAGCGCGTGGTAAAATCTCGGGAACGGAAAGAGGGCCAAACGGGAGCGCGTGGTGGGCCAAGCCGCCGACTACCAAATGTGCTCCATGTTCTCGGGCATGGCGACCCAGGCATGTTTGTCCTCTTCCCAGACAGAGCGCGTGGGTGCCGGAAATCCTGGCTCCGCGAAGGCACCTACCGGGATGACAATCGTGTCTTCGTAGCCTTCTGCCTGGTAATAAACAATCGCGCCGCAATGCGGGCAAAAACTGAAAGTAGCCTTTCCACCTTCATCGCGTGCTCGCACATAGGCCGTGGCTAATCCTGCGACCTGGACCGCTTCTTTTCGGAAGCGTGCCTGAGCACCGAAGACGCTGCCCGTTCGCCGCTGACAGTCGGTGCAGTGGCAAACAGACACGCGAATCGGTTCTTCCGTTGCGGTTGCGGTGAGTTGCCCGCAACTACACGCTGCCATTCGTTCAGCCATCGTGGATGAGAGAGTGATGATGATCGTTCCGCTGGTCAAGCGTACATCCAAACGGGACACAGTCGCCCCGTTTCAGGAAACATCTGTTTTTTGAGACAGAGTTGCGAGATTCGGTGCAGAGATCGGTGAACCAAGATGATCGCCGGGCTTCACTCCTCTTTGTACTTGTCCCTGATGCCGACTCCTTCATTACTAAACCACAAATCGCTGTTGGTTTGGTCCGCAATGGTTTGTAACGCATCCAACAGTGAAGCGTCTCGGAGGTTCAACGTGACCTTGGCATCTTGTGGAGCCTGCGGATGGAGTCTGATATCCATTCCTTGGCCTTTAGGAACTAGACGGCTGACCTCCGAGGCTAGCATCTGCATGGCATCTGATAACGGCAGATTGTTTATTTCCAGTCCCGGCAGGATCAACGCCTTAGCTTTCGCCTTCTGGGTATCCGCAACTAACCGATAGTGCATGGCTTGCACCATGATTTCCTCGCGCTCTGTCTCACGAAACTTTTCCTCCGAGTAGCTTTGTTTGGTGAGGGTCTCAACAAAGGCGGCATGGTCGCCGTGAAAGTTCTCACGAATGATGCCATCAACCCTCTGATCAACGAATTTTTCGGGCACTTTGTAGCCCTTCTTCCTGAACTCCGCAACGAGTGCTGCTCTGTCCCTCGGGTCCACCGTGAGCGGCGTTGGCATGGGCTTCTCGCTTGTCGCCGCAGGTAAAGACTCGGTTTGGGGAGATACATTTTGTGCTCGCACAGGCCGTAGAACAACCAGGGCGGCGGCGACAAAGATCGCCCCTGCGAACAGAAGGCGAGAAGATTTATGTTCGTAGCGTTTGATCATGATGAG
This sequence comes from uncultured Chthoniobacterales bacterium, assembly GCA_964247665.1. Classification (GTDB taxonomy): domain Bacteria; phylum Verrucomicrobiota; class Verrucomicrobiia; order Chthoniobacterales; family SZAS-18; genus CAHJWO01. The sequence continues at coordinate 10,187 of CAXTVY010000102.1, forward strand.
GCGTGTTCTGAGTTGGCTGACAGATTCGATGATGGACAAGGTCAGAAAGGGGGCTGCCGGCTGCTCGTTCGCGTGGCGGAGCACATGCAGGAGCGTTTCTCCGTAGCTCACGCTAGAGATTTGCCCGAGCCAGCGGATAGCTGCTTCGTCCGCTGCTTCCTCGCGAAACTGTGCCCACCGGCGCAGAGCCATGTGCGCGGCGGGATTAAACCAGTGCAACGCGCAGACCAAGGTAAAAAGGAAGCCGCAGGGCACGTCCAGCGAGCGCAGGTGCGCCAGTTCGTGGAACAACACTCCTCGCAACTGCTCACGGGACAACGAGGCCACGAGTGTACTCGGCAGGAGGATGCGCGGACGCCACCATCCCAAGATCAAGGGTGTGGAAACCCGCTCGGACAACACCAAGCCTACAGGACTGGTGATGTCAGCCTCCGCTTTACACTCTGCCAAGGCGAAGAGCAGCCTGGAGTCGGTGCAGAGGGGGACTTGACTCCAGCGACGCAGAGCGGAGCAGCTTCTGCCCAAAGCTATCAGCAGGTAAACGGCGGACCCGATCACTGCGATGAACAGTGCCCATGACGCCGTGATAGATGGCGATGGCGCGGCAGTAGCCTGTCCAGCAGGGTTCGCCGCTATGTCCACGAGCCACGCGACAATCCCATGCGGATCAACGGATGTCGAAGCGGCAGATTTTGCCGACGCCAAAATTGGCAGAGGAATCATCACCAGGAAAGCCAACGGGATTAATAGCCACCACGCCCGTCGCACGCGGGCGTTGATCTTGGCCGCGCACAATCGGTCAAGCGACGCGATGATTGCTGTCATCAAGGCACCGCGCAGGGTGAGTTCAAGGAGGATGTTCATAAACTGGGCTTCCGGTCGCGGAGAATCTGTTCCAGCGACTCCAACTCCTTCTTGGTCAGGCGGCGGGAACGTGCAAAATGCGCGAGCAGCGGAGAAAGCGAGCCATCAAAGACACGCTCCAAAAAAGAGTCGGCTTCCGCCGCGCAGCATTCTGACTCGTTGATCGCTGCCGAGTACAGGTAGGACCGACCTGTACGTTCGTAGCGCAACACACCTTTGGTGACGAGGCGATTGAGCATCGTCTTGACAGTGGCCGGACTCCAAGTGGTGCTTCGCGCGAGGGCTTGGATGATGTCTTGGGCCAGTGAAGGAGAAGGCTGTCTCCAAACAACCTTCATGACTTCCCACTCGGCTTCAGAAATACGTGGCGCGTCTTTCATTTACACCTGTAATCACTTGGTTAATTACAAATGTAAACAAAAATTTTGCCTTTTCTAGCCTGTCGTTGATCAGGCAGAACCCATCCGTCTCCAAAAACACTTGTTTTTTGGGATGTATCCTTCTAAGCGGGAAAGGCTTTGGACGCATCAATGCGACGAGGTTGTCTCAAGAACCCGTCTCACCAATCACCGTCTCAAACTCAACACGGAAGATGAATTCGTGAGACACAAAGAGGGTGCCATCAGCGGGGTTTCGTCTGCGGTGAGAAATCACTTGGCAGGATTGTCATCACCGGCGGCAGGAAGGGTCGTTCCTGCGGTTTAAACGGTTGTGATGAACTCGTGAAAGACGGGCAGAGAGGCGTGCCGTATCTCAAGCCGTGCCAGCCGAAGACGAGCCTTACCACCAGCGCCGCCGCGCCCGTTTTTCGTGGCGCAACAGGCCGAGCAAACCGGCCAGGATACCCGCCACGGCGCACCAGACCAGCGCGCGGCCCAGCCAGACGTGGGCGTTGGGCGCATCGTGAGCTGCGGTCGGGTCGGGCAGGGCCTGGACGACGCTGACGCGCAGCAGTTTCGAGGTCCGCTCGTCGAGCGTGGTGTCCGGCCGCAGCAGCGGCAGGGCCGGGTCGCCCACGCGCAGCCCGAGGCCGAGCGCCTGGCCAGTCGGGCTGTCGCCGAAGAGGCGGCGCTTACCGAACGCACGCTCGATGAACATCGTGCAGTCCTCACCCAGGAAGGCGTGTCCTTCTACGACGTTGAGGTAATCGACCGTTTGCGCCACGATTTCGTCGTCGATCTCGCGGAACGCCGTGGCGGGCACGGTGGCGTCCCAGCCCTTGCCCTCGCGGATGCGGAAGGCTTCCAGCGGGGTCCAGTTGAGCGCATCGTCAAAGTCCTCGAACAGTGTGCCGACGAGTTGCTCGGCGACGAAGTGGCGGCCGTCCTCCAACACGACATGGACCCCCGCGTGCATGGCCAGCGGCGCGGCCCCCGGCGTGCGGACAAGCCCGGCCTGCCAGCGGTCGAAGGCCTCGATGGGGCGGATGAACAGCGCGCCGATGAGGCTGCTGCCGTCGCTCTGGAAGATGATGCCCTCCAAGGTAACGATACGCCCGGGACGGACGGAGTTCTGGCTGGCGGAGAGACGGGAGAGTGGAAAATCACCGGGACGTTTCATGGAAGGCAGAAGGCAGAAGGGATGCAGAAGGCAGGTGGCGGGTGGAATCCAAGAAAGCACCCGGGAATCTATTCTCCTGGGCAAAGTGTAACGGAGTCGGAGGACCTCGCAAGCGGGGGCTCGCTGTCACTGTAAGTCCAGCAGACCCAAGCAACCTTGCTTCTCAAGGTCAGGCAGAACGTTCTTGCCGCTCGCCGAGAGGGCAACGGGCGCACGGGTGCTCCAGGCGTGGTTCTTTGGCTCCGTGACACTTGCATGTTGGCCCTTGTCGTTTCCAGGCTTCAGGAGACGTGGCTGACTGCAGCCCGTTGAACGATCAGCTACAGCAAAAACCAACCCTCAAGAAAGCAACTGGAGCCTCGTCCACAATTTCAAAGCAAGATCAGGATGCCAGTCCCGAGCGAGCCGCGATTTCAAGGCTCGGCGCGCAAAAAAGCTTGCACTCCAGCCACGCTGACAAATCATCAGCGCATGAATCGACGCACGTTCAGCAAATTGTGTGGGATGGGCGTGACGGGATTGGCACTGAGTCCCTGGAAATCTTCGCGGGCCGCGCAGCTTCCGGCGGCACCGGCCGGGATGCCGCTCCCCAGCCAGGTGTTGACGATGGATCTGGGCGGAACCGCCTGGACCCTCCAGCAGGCTGGGGAAAGCGAAAGGCTGACGGCACAAGTCCCGGGCGACCACTACAGCGACCTGTTGCGGGCGGGGAAAATACCCGATCCCTACGACCGGGATAACAATAAAGCCGTGCAATGGGCGGCGAAAACAGGATGGGTCTATCAGAGGACGTTCGAGGTGACGCCGCCCCAACTGGCGATGAAGAACGTGGAACTGGTCTGCCACGGCCTGGATACCCTGGCCACGGTGACACTCAACGGCACCGTCCTCGGCTCGACCGATAACATGTTCCGGACGTGGGTCTTTGAGGTGCGGCAAGCCCTCAAGCCGGGTAGGAACGATCTCCAGATTCAATTCCAGCCGTTGCCCGACCAAGCGGAAATCAAGAGCCGGACGGATGCTTACACAAAGCTGCACCCGGAAGTCTTCGATCACGACGGCAAACGCCATTTCTGGAAAGACTGGAGCTGGGTCCGCAAGGCACCGTACCAATGGGGCTGGGACTGGTGTCGTCCCATCCTGACGATGGGCATCTGGAAGGACATCGAGCTGCGAGCCTACGAATCCCGGCTGGCGAATCTCACTGTGGTCCAGCACCACGATGCCGATGGTTCCGTGCGGCTGGACCTGACGGCGGACCTGGCGGGCTCGCCCCCCTCGGGCTGCCAGGTAGGCGCGCGCCTGCTGGAGGAAGGCGCACCGGTCAGGCAGCCGGTGGCAGCTCCGGCGGTGGCGCTCTCGCTCGCCGTCCCGCACCCGAAACTCTGGTGGCCGAACGGACTGGGAGAGCAAAACCTCTACACCGTGGAGGTGCAACTGGTGGATGCCGGGGGGAACGTGCTCGACACGGTGAGGAAACGGATCGGGCTGCGGCAATTCGAGGCGGTCCCGGGGACGCGGCAGACGGCTTATACCCTGAAGGTCAACGGGCAGCCGTTTTTCGCCAAGGGTGCCGATTGGGTGCCGCCGGACAACCTGCTGGCGCGGGTCACGCCGGAGGTGCTGCGCCGGTACGTGCAGGACGCGGCGGCGTGCAACTTCAATTTCATCCGGCTCTGGGGCGGCGGCTTCTACGAGGACGACGCGCTCTTCGACGCCTGCGATGAACTGGGCATCGCGCTGATGTTCGAGTTCAAGTTCGCCGGGGCGTCGTATCCCATTTTTGACCCGGGGTTCATCGCCAATGTAAAGGCGGAACTCACGGACCAGATCCTGCGCGTGCGGCATCACCCCTCGATTGCGGTCTGGAGC
>CAXTVY010000103.1:0-327 GCA_964247665.1 uncultured Chthoniobacterales bacterium
CCCTCCTCCCCATTGCCTTTCCGGGAAACCACGGCCCCCCGATCATAAAGTTCCTTGGGGCCGTCCGCACCCTCGTCCTTCAAGGCCCGGGCTTCCTGGAGGAACGCGTCCCCCTCTGCTTTGCGGCCTGCCTTGTAACTGAGATAGCACAGGATCGAGGGGTAACTCATGGAGCCGTAGTAGGTCAGTGAGATGCGGATGCCGCCGTCGTGCAGGCGGCGAAAAATGGTCTCGGCCCGAGGCAGATTGCCGGAATAAAGTTCCAGTTGGCCAGCGAGTGTCTGGAGATGAGGATCGTCCGGGTTCAAAGCCTCGCCCTCCAAGAGA
>CAXTVY010000103.1:337-14435 GCA_964247665.1 uncultured Chthoniobacterales bacterium
GATGTATGCACCTTCCAGCAGGTGGAGGTGGAACATCTGGCGGTAGGTCGTCGAACGGGAGGGGTCCATCTCCTCGCACTGGGTGCCACACTGCTCAGCCTGCTCGTCCGCACACAGGTCGATGTAAGCATCCAGCAGCGCCGATTGGTATTTGGCTTGCGGAACCTCCTTCGCGCAGGCCAGCAACCAGGGCAGCGCCTTCTCAGGATGGCCCAACATGACCCATTGCAACCCGAAGGCGGACAGAGCCTGCGCTTTGTGCGGGTTCAGTTCGACGGCGCGGTGTAGTTCCGAGAGCGCTTCCCACTGGGCAGAGCGAGCCGTCTGCACCGAACCAAGCGCGAGGTGGCTTTCCCATGCCAGGGGAGCCAGCGCGATGGCGCGTTGCGCGCTGGCCAGAGCAAGGTCGAAATCATCGCCGGACTTTCCATACCGGTTACCCCGCAACAAATACGCCCGGGAAAGCGCCGCGTGGGCTTCCATCCAGGCGGGGTCGAGATGAGTCGCCTCAAGCAGGACGGCAATGGCCTTCTCGGTATCCGCGCGGGTGTTTTTCTGCAGCAAGGCGCGGCTTGCCTCAAGTTTTTCCACGGCCTCGGCGTGCCGGGCGGAAGCCGACCACCGAAACAGTCCCGCCAGTCGATCCTCCTTGTTGCCGAGAAGGGTCAACACAACGGCGAAAATCAACGCCGCCAGGACCCCCCATGCCCACCGCGGTCCGAGCCTCCTCGGTAAGCGGGAGTGGCTGCCCTGCTCAACCGTCCTCGAAGGCGAGGCGGCGGTTTGCGAAAAGCCTGCCGCGAGATCCGCCTGGCAGTGCAGGCAGCGGGTGAGCAGTTCCGATCCGTTCGCCGGACGCCGGGCCGGGTCGGGGTGGAGCATGGCTTCCAGCAACTGGCGTATCGGTGCGCGCTGACCTTCCAGCCAGTGAGACGGAGGACTCGGCGGTGCGCCGTTTTCCATCCGGGCGATGGCCTCAGCAAATGCCGCGTCGCCCGCGAGTGCGCGCCAGAGAACCATCCCCAGGGAATAAACGTCCGAGCGGGCATCGACGGGGCCACCGGCGAGTTGTTCCGGGCTGGCGTAATGCGGACTACCGGCAAAATACCAATCGCTCCAGGTAGGACGATCCTCGGCCGCCAGCTTCGCCAGGCCGAAATCGATCACCTTGACATACACGTCCTCGCCCGCCGCGCCAGGCCGGCTGAGCATGATGTTCGCGGGCTTGATGTCCCGGTGGATCAGGGTTTCGGCGTGTGCGGCGGCCAAGGCGCGGGCCGTTTGCGTGACGATGTCCAAGGCGATCCCGGGCGGCTGGCCAGTGGCATGGCGCGTCAGGAACTCTTCCAGGGTTTCGCCCTCGATGAACTCCATGGCGTAGAAGCATTCGCCCCGGCTCTGGCCCAGGTGCAGGATCGTGGCAACGTGGGGATGCCGGAGCCGCGCGGCGGAACGTGCTTCGCGCAGGAACCGACCCCGCGCCGCCGGGTCGCCGGTGAGTACACCGTTGATGATTTTGAGCGCGACCGGGCAGAGCAAGTTGGTATCGAACGCGCGGTAGGTGATGCCCATGGCACCCCGGCCGAGTTCCCAGAGCGAATCGTCCGGGCGGCGGCAGATGGTGAAATGTTCGTAAACTTGCTCCGACAGGTCGGAGAAAACCGGTGCGGCCAGGAGCGGGGAGTTGTCACCCGCCTCGTCACCTAGTGCTAGGCCAAGCAAATCGTGGGCACAAGCCTGGCACATCGAGCCCTGCGAAGGGGCCGCGCTGCACAGCTTGCAAGGCTTCTCTCCAGAGAAAAACCCCGCCGGGCGTGGAGCAAACACAAAGTCGGCTTCGGCGGTGTCCATGAAGTGTCAGGGGAAAAAGGGGGTAGACGATGGTTGGTCTATCGGAATGGCATACGCTGTTCAAGGCAAGAAAGGAGTGGATCGTCCTCGCAGAAGCCCCTCCTGCTTTTCCTGCCGGGGTAAGTTCCCCAAGGCAGGGAGAGATGTATCGGCATAAATTCCGCTCGTGTTGTCGCACGCCGCCGTTGGAAGGCGTCGCGGAAAAGAACGTGCCAGGCTCTCCGCCGCCGGGGAGTGCCGGAGCAAGGACCGCCACGATGAAACTTGGGATAGGATTACACCGCCACCAGCTCGACCTGGAACATTACCGCTTCGCGCGCCAATGTGGGTGCACGCACCTCGTGCTGCACTTGGCCGCGGATGAGGGCCAGGCGCGCAAACAGCTCCGCGAGGTGCCGCTCGCCGCTGGCTACGCGGGATGGACGCCGGGCGATGCGCGGAACGACGCCTGGACCTACGAGGCGCTGGCCCTCCTCACCGAAGAGGCCAACGCAGCGGACTTGCAGGTCGAAGCTATCGATCACCTGGATCCCTCGCTGTGCCTGGATGCGCTGCTGCGCGGTCCCGACCGCGTGGGGCGGCTCGAAAGGCTCAAGACGATCATCCGAAACGTTGGCACGGCAGGCATTCCTGTCTTCATCTACCATCTCTTCCCGGCGCGGGAGTCTACGGAAACGTACGGAAGTTTCGCCCGCGAGAACGCGGAGGCAATCGAGGCGGATTTCCTGGTCGGCGGAAGGAGTGCAGGCCGGGCACGCGCTCCTTCCGCGCGGATCTGGAGCCGTCTGCAAGCGTGTCTGGCGGAGTTGTTGCCGGTGGCTGTGGCTGCCGGGGTCACGTTGGCGGTGCAGCCCCCCGATTCTGCTCCGCCGGCATCGCGCGGTTCGCCGTCGGCGGGTGCTTGCGGACGGCTCATCGACCTGCATCCGAGTGCACGGCACGGGCTGGTGTTCAACGTGGCCGAACTCGCGGCGGCCGGGGAGCCCGTGTACACTGCCCTGGCCGCTTGCAGTCAGCGGCGGCGGATCGCCTGCGTGCAAATCGGCACCGCTAACGCCGGGGCGAGGCACTTGCGCGAAACGTTCGCGGACGCCGACGCTGTGGATATAGTGCGGACCGTCCGTATCCTCCAGGCGAACGGCTATGTTGGCCTGATCGTACCCGGACGGATACCCCGGATGGATTGTGCCGCTCCATGGCACGCCGGGGTTGCGCACGCGCTGGGCTACCTGAAAGCGGCGCTCTACCCGCGCCTTGAACCAGAATAAAATTAGCTGCTTGCAACAGGTCGTCAGCGGTTCTGACGCAGACGCAAGAGGAGCTTTCGTGCGTAGACCGCGCTCCGTTCGCGGACGGCTCGCCCGTCTGTCACTGGTTCGATGCCGAACGGTGAAAGGTCGGCATCTGCCGTGCCTTCGGTCGGGTGAAGCACGATCCAGGCGAGCACCCGGGCGAGTTCGGGTGCGGGAGCCAGGGTTCGCAGCCGGTCAAAAACGATGAGCGCGATGTCGCCTTCGTTCTCATCCTCCGCGAGGTCGGCCGACGCGCACACGACCAGGAGGTTGCGCGCGCGCTGCTCCAGCGTTCCCTCGCGCGCGGGCGGCCACCGGGCCAGGGTGTCGGCAATGGAGCGGATCCGCGCCTGCCCGGTGGTGGTGGCTACTGCCGGGCTCGTTGCGACGGGGGCAACGATCCCGTCATCGGGCGGAAGGTCGTCGTAGCGAATGCCCGCCACGTCGTTCGCGGAGAGGCGCTGCCACGGCTCGTTCAGGGCGGGCGGGTTCGCCTTTCCTTTGGGCGCGGCTGTCTGGACGGTCGCCGGTACGCGACAGCTTCCCGTCCACGCCAGCGCCCCGACGAGTACCCACGCCGCGAGTGCCAGCGCGATCCAACCTCTTGCCGCACGGTCCAGGGCGCGAGGCCCCGTGTCCCAACGGAACAGCCCGAACCCGGCCGTGAACCCGGCCGCGCCGATGATTCCCAGTGCGCCCAGCGCGAATGGCACCGCTGCCAACCCCCCCCCGCCAGGAAGGATGCAGGCGTCGAGCGCCTCGACGGCGTAGCGGCCGGGCAGAAATCCCGCGACCCGCTGTGCCCATCCGGGCAGAGCCCGCAACGGCACGCCCACACCGCCGATCATGATCATCGGCAGGAAAACGCACTGGCCGATGGCTTGCACGGCAGGCACGTTCTCCGCCACCATGACGATTACCAGTCCGACACCCAGGAAGGCGAAGCATACTCCTCCGAACGCGAGCACGAACTGCCCGGCGTAGGCGGGCCACGGCGTGCGGTAGAGACTCCACGCGAGCGCCAGTTGCAGTGCCGCCGCCGAGCCGACGAGCAGGACGCGCGCGACGTTGGCGCTCAGGACCAGCGTCCGGGCGGGCGCGGGCAGCAGCCGGTAGCGCCGCCACACCCCACGGCTGCGTTCCGCTACCATCGCCGTGGGCAACCCGAAACACGCTCCGCCCAGGATTGTGATCGTCAGGAGCTGGCCCATCTCGCGCAGCAGCGGCGGCGAGCCCGTGCGGAACACGCTCCCGAACGCCAATAGGAAAAACACCGGCACCAGATAGCCGTAAACCAACGGTGCGCGGCTGCGGAAGTTCAACCGCAGGGTGACGAGAAGATGCTGGCCCAATCCGCGCCACGGGAAGGTGTGGTGCGGGCGAGGAACCGCTCTGTTCATGGCTGGGAATCGTCCCGGGTGAGTTCGAAGAAGGCGTCTTCCAGCGATGGCCGCGAGACGTGCACGTCGAGCAACTCGTTGCCTTGCCGTTCCAGCAAGCCGGCGACCGCCGTCACCGCCCGGCCGATGTGCGCCGCCTCAAATTCCACGCCGTCGTTGGCGCATTCTACCGCGCCCACCCCATCGAGCCCCCGCAGATCGGCGAGGGTGACCGGCGCGGCAGTCCGTAGCGCGATCCTTGGCAGCACCGGGCTCCGCGCGATCAACTCGTCCGGCCGTCCCGTGGCGACGATCCGGCCACGGCGCAGCACCGCCAGCCGGTCGCAGAGCAGATGGGCCTCGTCGAGCAGGTGCGTCGTGAGCAGCACCGTGCGCCCGTCGGCGCGCAGGCGCAGGATTTCCTGGTGGAGTTCACGGCGGGAGCCCGGGTCCAATCCGGCGGTCGGTTCGTCGAGCAGCAGCACCACAGGCGCATGGACGAAGGCGAGCGCCAGTGCAAGGCGCTGCTTTTGCCCGGCCGAGAGCGAGGCGTAAGGCGCGTCTGCCTTCTCCGCGAGCGAGAAGCGCGCGAGCAGTGTTTCCGGCAAGACGGCAGCGGGATAGAATGCCCCGAAAAGCCGCAGGGCTTCGCGCGGGGTGATGCGTTCCTGCAAAGCTGTGTCTTGCAGCGCGACCCCGCAGCCCTGGCGGGCGCGCTCCGGCTCCGCCAGGGCATCCACGCCATTCAGGGTGATTGCGCCGCCGTCTGGCTGCCGCAGACCGGACACGCATTCTAGGATGGATGTTTTCCCCGCGCCGTTCGGACCGAGGAGGCCGAAGATCGTGCCCGCTGGCACCTCGAAGCTCACCCCGTCAACGGCGGTGTGGCCGTTGTACCGCTTGGTCAGTTCGGTCACGACGATCTGCGCGCTCATGCGGACGAGGGACTTTGCGTCGGACCCGGGCTGTCAGCGCACCACCGGGTGCAGGTGCCGGTCGAGGAAACTGACCATGAGCAGAAGGTTCTCCGGTTTCGAGAATGCCGGGCCGCCATGACCCGCCCCTGGCAACACCCGGAAGGTGCTTTCCACCCCGGCCGCTTGCAAGGCGGCGTACAGTTCCTGACTCTGCTGTAGGGGGACCGTCGGGTCGTGGTCGCCGTGCATGATCAGGAATGGCGCGGAGTTCTTGTCCACAGCATAGACCGGACTCGCCGCGTGGGCGAGTTCCATGCGCGAGCGGACGGTGCCGCCCAGCAAACGCGCCAACGCCGTATTTGGGGTGTCGAGGATGGCAGCGAGCGGCGGGTCGCCCCAGACCAGGAAGTCTGCTGGCCCGAACCAGTCGAGCACGCATTGCACGGCGCTGGACTGGTCGAGGTTGCCGCCCACGTCGAACCGCCGGGTGTCGGCGGTCGTGCCGAGCAGGGCCACGAGATGTCCACCGGCGGATGCGCCCCAGGCACCGACGCGCGCCGGGTCGATGCCGTGCTCCTCCGCGTGTGCCCGCAGCCAGCGGATGGTGGCCTTGCAATCTTCGATCTGCGCCGGAAAAACGGCCTGTGAACTCAGCCGATAGCCGATGCTGGCCACGACGTAGCCGTGTTCGACGAGTTGTTTGGCCGGGCAGTCGTGTTTGCTGCCGTTTTCCCAGCCTCCACCGTGTATCCAGACGACCAGCGGCCAAGGCTGGCGGCTCGCGCTGCCGTTCGCATCCTCGGCGGGCAGAAAGAGGTCGAGCCGTTGCCGTGCGTGGCCATTCTGGACGTAGGGCAAGTCGTTGAGTTCACACATGGTGGCGGAAGCCGGTTTTAAAAGTGGAGGGGATTGACCCCCGGCCGCCGTTTCCTGCCCCTGCAACCGGGCTGCGCCTGCCAGAAACACGATGCAGAACAGGCAGAGCCAGGGCAGGGAAAGCGGAATCTTCATCGGCGGAGGACGGGAAGCGGCAATCTTCCTTCTCGCGCCAGCGCGTGCAAGCGCTCTCGAGCGTCTTCCGGAGGGATCAGAGGCGCTGAGCCTGTTGTAAATGCTCGCTGGCTACACACTTAGGAGAGATTTTCCTTGTACTCGGGACCAAAAGGACCCTTGATGGTTTGCGTGGACGGAGGTGAAACGCTCCAGACTCCTACGACCCGACTCCCAGATGTCACCTTTACCTCACCCCGAAGCCTCCAGGTCTGACAGCGAGCGCGCCGTGCGACTCGCCGGTTCCAGAGCTTTCCAAACCACCTAAACACAGCATGGCAAAACAGCGGTTCATCAACTTCGGGGAGCGCGTCAAGACGCTCCGGCAGGAACTCGGCCTTTCGCAGGATACGGTGGGCACGCAGGGATTCGTCTCCACCCCGGGGTGGATCAAAATCGAGAACGGCCAGCGGCAGGCGAGCGAGAAGCTCATCGAACGGTTCACCAAGTGGTTGGTCGAGAGCAAGCATCTGCGCGCCGGAGCTGCCAGCACACTCAAGACGGAACTGCTCACCCTCAAGTATATGGGCAGCAACTCCCGGTTCGTGCAGGAAATGGCCCAGGCCCACGCCGCCCGTTTGCCTGGCGGTGCGCTGCTGGCCCCCGAAGTTGTCAAATCGCCTAAAACGTCTAAAACACCAAAGGTACCCGAAGCCAAAGGTGGAAGCAGGGCCAGCGCCAGGAAGTAGCGCAGCCGTGGTTGGCGCACGCGGCCGGATGCGACGCAGCTTCGGGAGAAGAAGGCGACGATCCCAAGACCATACTCGCTTTCGTCTTGAAGAAAGGCGCTTGGAATCCTTATATCTGCGGTCGTGGAAGGATGCCTCCCCCGCACACCCGCTCTCCCGCGCGGCTTTGCCACCACGCGCTGGACGGTCGTCCGTGCGGGCGGGCAAAGTGGCAGCGACGGTCACGAAGCCCGTTCCACGCTCTGTGGCCAGTATTGGTATCCGGTCTATGCGCACGTCATGCGCCAGGGATATCCCGGGTTTGACGCCGAGGATCTGACCCAGGAATTCTTCGCCCACATCCTGCGGCGGCCCTGGTTCGTGCAGGCCGACCAGACTCGTGGCCGGTTCCGGTCGTTCCTGCTCGTGTCGCTGGATCACTTTTTGCGTGATCGCTTTGCCCGGGGGCAGACGTTGAAGCGCGGACGGGGCTACCAGCATGTGCCGTTGGAACTGGCTGGCAACGGCATTGCCGCCGCGGCATTGGCCAATCAGAGCGAAGCGGAACAGAACTACGACGCCATCTGGGCGACGGCGGTGGTTGGTGCGGCGTTCAAACGCCTGGAAGCCGAGTACGCCGATTCTGAACGCGAGGTGCCTTTCGCAGGGATCAAAGGTTATTTGACGGTTGAAGGCAGCCGGCTTCCCTACGAGGAAGCGGCCCGGCTATTGGCGATGCCCGGCGAAAAGCTCAAGGGAGCGGTCCATCGCCTGCGCCGCCGCTACGGCGAAATCTTGCGTGCGGAGGTCGCCCGCACGGTGGCCACCGGCGAGGATGTGCCCGAGGAACTGCGTCACCTGCGCGCGGCACTCGCCGCCGGCACGGTGGTCATCGCCTGAGCCAAGCCCCACCCGGCAGACAGGGGGCGAATCTCATTTTTTCTGCGAACTTCGGCGCGGCGTTCCCGTAGCAGGAAGAAGGCACGCTCCGGCAGTTCGCACCCGCGCCGCGGGCACGCCTCACCCGCTGCCTTCTGCCCCTGACAACCCGTGAACCTGAAGCAACAGATCTACCATGCCCTCGTTGACCACCACCGGCGTTTTGGCCAGGTGCCACAGCGGGACGAACTCCAGCAAAGTTTCTATCACAACGCGGACGGCACGGTGGATGCCTGTCTCGCAGCGTTGGCCCGGGAGGGATTGATCCTCCTGAGTGGTGAGACCCCTGGCCACATCTCGTTGGCGGACGCGGTGGCGAGTCCCGCCGTCGAGGTGGGAATCCAGGGCTACATGGTCCCGGGACGCGGGACGATCACGCTGGATCTGAGCGGCATTGGGTTGCCGCTCGGGGACGAAACACATGCGTTGCGCGTGGCGGACGACCTGATGACCGACGCGGGCATCCAGACAGGCGACATCGCCATCCTGAAACCGGGCGTGCCGCTGCGCGGCGACATCGTCGCGGCGATAATTGACGACCGGCTCGTCCTGCGTCGTTTCCTGGTCATCCGGGGCATCCCGCACCTGCTCGCGGAGAACCCCGGCCGCCCGGACCTGCGGGCCGCGTTCGACACCCAGTTGCAGGGGGTGTTGTGCGCCCTGTTGCGAGTGGACTTCGGCCGCACCCGCCAAACCGTGCCGGACCGGGCAACGGTCAGCTATTCTGCGGAGAAACTGCCGCCCGCAGCCCGATCCGCCGCTCATTCGGGCCGGACGAAGCCGTCAAAAAATCTTTGGGCGCAGCCACCTTCCGGCTTTGCGCTGAACGAACCGTCAGCAGGCTTCGACGCCAAGGCGAAAAAGAAGCGCCGGATAGCCGCCGGCAAACGGAAGCGGTCGTCAGGGAACGGGTAAGCCAGCCTCGGCAAACGGGTTGTATCCGACGCGGAAAAGCGCGTGCGGCGGGCCGGGTTTGGAGTAGTTTGGCAGGCCGTTCCATCCTCCCATACCCAACCAATGAAACCCCCCTCCTTCCGCTGTCTCTCCGGCGTGCTGACCGGCTTATTCCTGCTGTGTTCCGGCCTTCCGGCAAAGGCACAGGCCATCCCCAAAGGGAACATTGTCGTGGACCTCGAAACGTTCGCCACGCTGCCGGCCAGCGGCGGTGGACAGGCGGCGCGTGCGAACGTGCTGCGTAGCGCACCGGATGGGCGCATCTTCGTCAACGACCAGCGCGGCACTTTATACACGGTCAGCGCTGACGGCGCGACCGTGATGCCCTACCTTGATCTGACAAAATATATCCCGTTGCTGGCAGACAACGGCGAACGCGGGTTCCAGAGCTTCGCCTTCCACCCGAACTTCACCCGGGTGGGAACCGCGGGCTACGGCAAGTTTTACACGATGGCCAGCCAGTCTGACACGACTGCCACGGCGACATTCACCCCCGGCGTTTCCGGGGCGGGTCATGACCACGACGAGGTGCTGCTCGAATGGACCGTGGCGGACCCTGCGGCGGCCGCCTTCGCGCCGGCGGATGCCACGCACCCGTTCCGTGAGCTGCTGCGCATTGCGCGGCCGAACTCTAATCACAACGCGGGCTATCTTTCCTTCAACCCCACCGCCGGGAACGGCCCGGACTTCGGCAATCTGTATCTCGGCACCGGCGACAGCGGCGGCGGGGGCGACCCGCTGGGCCTAGCGCAAATGCTCGGCAATGCCTACGGGTCTATCCTGCGGATCAACCCGTTGCTGCCAACCGCTAGCGATCTGCACGCCAGCACCAATGGTCAGTACAGCATTCCGGCTGATAACCCTCATTACACGACAGTCAGCGCGTTCCTGCCCGAGAAGTACGCGGCCGGATTTCGCAATCCGCAACGCTTCACCTGGGACAGCGCGAACGGGCAGATGTTCATCGCCGACATCGGCCAGAACACCGTCGAGGAAATCGACCTCGGCCAAGCCGGTGCCAACTATGGCTGGAATCAGCGCGAAGGCAGCTACGTCGTCTCGGGCAGCGGTATTGGAGCCAACGCCCGCAGCGACGCGGCGGCCACCGGGTACACGTACCCCATCGCGGAATATTTCCATTACAGCAGCCTCGGCAATGCGGTGACAACCGGGCCGGTGTACCGTGGCAGCCGCCTGCCAGACCTCAATGGGCGGTTGATCTTCAGTGATTTCGTCAACGGCGTGCCCTATACGCTCGACGCCGACCATCTAGGCGACGGTGGACAGGGCCCGATCACAGAACTGCGGCTGCGCTCGGACGGCATGGAGATAAGCTTCCTCGCCCTCATCCAGAGCGTCGCTCCATCGGCAACCCGCGCCGACCTGCGCTATGGCACGGACGCGAGCGGCAACGTGTATCTCCTCAATAAGCAGGATGGCGTGATCCGCCGTATCGTGATGCCCGCCAGCACCCACGCACCTTTCTTCGCAAATGAGATGGCGCTGAGCGACGGCGTCTTTTACCTGCAATTGCCCGGCGGCAATCCTTTCGGGTACTACGCTTATCTGACCGATCCGCACTACATCTATCACTTCGATCTGGGCTACGAGTACGTGTTCGATGCGGCCGATGGACAAAGCGGGGTGTACCTCTATGATTTTGCGAGTGCAGGCTTCTTCTACACGAGCCCAGGTTTTCCGTTCCCTTATTTGTACGACTTTAGTCAGAACTCGCCCGTCTACTACTACCCGGACCCGAACAACCCGGGCCGTTACAACATCAATGGAGTGCGTTACTTCTACGTTTTTGGGACGAAACAGGTCATCTCGAAGTAAGAAGTCTGCGGGGCAGGGCGTTGATCCAATGGCGCGATCCCGTTCTCAACACCCAGCGACCTTGAGGGGGCCACTGGGTGCCCGCGCGAGGAATGCCCAAACTTGCCGAGGACGTTTTGGGGTAAAACGGCCCTGGCTTTTTATGACGCAATGATTCTCGCTCCACCTACTAACCAAGAGAATCTTCGCGGAAACCGTCGCACGGGATGGGATGCTGATCTTGTTCCAAGCACTCGCCGTCCTGGCGAAGCTGCGGCGCATCCATTGGCGCTGAACGAGGCGGGCTTTCTGCGGTTGCGTCCGTGTCCACGGATGACAGGGGTGGGCCACCCAGCGCCGTGGATGGCAAAAGGAAGCGGAAGCGCACTCCACAAGTCGGTCGATTCCCGAATTCGCGTATAGTCGAAGGTGGATTTTCGTTTGCCCTGCTGGTTCCCCGGTGCATAATACACACCGTTGGAAGTTGGTAGACCCGTTGAACCCGGTTCGCTGCTTCCTTCCGTCAGGTTTTTGGGGGTATAGCTCAGTTGGTAGAGCGTCTCGTTCGCAATGAGAAGGTCTGGGGTTCGAATCCCCATACCTCCACAAAACCTCGGCGGTAGTTGAGTGCCTTCCGCCTTGCTTTCAGCCCGTTGCAATGGCCGAGTTGATTGTATCCGTCCGGTGCTCTCCAGGCGTAGACTTTTCTCATGATCGATCCTTTGCCCGCCACGTGGTTCCGGCGCGCTGATGAAACTGCAGACGAAGCGTTCTACGCCCAGCCACGCTTCGTCACTCACATTGATGACAGGGCTATCACCGCCGTCACCCAGCTTTACCGGGAACAATTCCCGGCTGATGGCGCTATCCTCGACCTGATGAGTAGCTGGATCAGCCACCTGCCGCCGGAAGCACATTATCGCCGCGTGGTCGGCTTGGGCATGAACCGGGCGGAACTCGCCGCCAACGAGCATTTGACAGATTTCGTCGTGCAAAACCTCAACGACCAAGCCGCGCTGCCCTTTGCCGATGCGGAATTCGACGGTGCGGGCCTGTGCGTTTCCATCGATTACCTGATTGATCCCGTCGCCGTGCTCCGGGAAACCGCGCGGGTGCTCTGCCCCGGCGCACCCCTCGTAGTGACGTTTTCCAACCGCTGCTTCCCGGCGAAAGCCGTTGCCATTTGGCACGCACTGGATGATGCCGGGCGTTGCGAACTGGTGGCCACGATGTTCCACGCTGCCGGGAGGGACCGTTGGATGCCCGCCGAGGTGCTCGACCGCTCGCCTGCCTCCGGTCAAAGCGATCCGTTGTTCGCTGTAATAGCGCGTCGACGGGTGTGACGGATGGCCTAAAGCATGGCTCAGGTGAGTTTGCCCTAAGTAGCCGCCGTGCTTGTACGTGCGCCCCAAGTTGTCCATCGCCCCGGCCGCGCCGGGCCAGAGTGGCGGCAGAAGCCCCTCCTGGCGGAAGGCCAGGAAACACGCGCTCGGCCGTGGCCCCGTGTGACACTCCTCGGCTTCAAGCTGGTTGGCACTTCTCCACGCCGCCATGTACCGAACACCTGCTCGCGCAGGCTCAAAAAAGACACCTTGGCCCTACGCTGACCTGCCCGCAAAACCAGACAAACTCAAGCGGGCAACGCTCTGTGCCTTGGCCGTTCCGCCGTTTGGCGGACGGTCATTCCGCCGCGATTTGGTGGCCAGCAAGCGGGTGGCCATGGTCGATCCAGGGGCGGGTGGGCCATTTCAATTTGAGCACGGCGTTAAGCCGACCGCCCAGGAGCAGCAGCAGGCAGGTCGTCCACGTCCACGTCAGCAACACGATAAAACCTGCCAGCGCGGCGTAGGTTTCCGTGTAGCGCGAATGTTTGACGTACAGGCTGAAAAGCGCGGTTGCCACCAACCAACCGACCGAGAAGAACACCGCCCCGGGCAGCGCCTGCCGGACGGACTGGTACACCTCGGGCGTCAGCAGGTAGAGCGCGAGCGCCAGCACCGTCAGTGCCAAGGCGATGATCGGATATTTGGAGAGAGTCACGACGCCTTCCAGGTCCACGCGCAGGTGGTAGGTCGCCTCGACGATGGCCGCCAGCCGCTCACCAAAGACGATCAGGTTGAAGGAGAACACGATGGTCACCACGAACCAGAACAGCAGCAACACAGCGATGATCCAGCGGTTCCACCAGGAGCGTTTCGGATCGCGGATGCCCAGACAGTGGTTGAGCGTGCGCGAGATCGTGTTGATGAGGTTGATACCCAGGTAGAACGCGAGCAGGATACCCAACAGTGCCACGATGCTCGTCGGGCGAGTGATGACCAGCGCGACGATCTGCTGCTCAATGATGGGGCGGGAAATGTCTGGCATGAAGCCCTGGATGAGCACGATGATGTTATGAAGCAGGGTGGGGTCCGTGCCGTAGAGCGAGAGCGCGGCCGAAAGCAGGAGCAGGCCCGGCGCGGCCAGGATGAAAATCAGGTCGTAGGCCATCATCGCGGCCAGACCGGTCGTGTTGTCGAAGTAGGCTTCGACGAGCCAGCGGCACGTCAGGCGCCAGGACCAGACGAAGGTTTTCATCGTGCAAGAAAATTCATGAAACGAAATCGAAGTTTGTCTTTCGAGCGCAAAATCGACCATCTTTGACTCTGTGGCGACGACCAAAACAATTTTTGTGTGCTCGGCGGGCTTCGGCGAGGGGCACAACACCGCCGCGCACGGGCTGGTCGCGGCGCTCAACGAGGTTGGTGCGGACAACGCGCGGGCGGAGTTCGTGGACTCGCTCGGGACGTGCCACCCGCAGGTGTACGAACGCCTGCGCCGGGGGTACGTCACGCTGATGAACCACGCGCCAATCGTCTGGTCGGCGCTCTACGGGATCTTCGACCGCTCACAGCGCGCGGTTGATTTGAACGTGTGGATGCTCTCGGACGAACGCGCGGCGCTCGCGGAACGGCTAGCGCGGGAAAAGCCGGTGGCCGTCGTTTCGACGTACCCGCTCTATGGCTACATTCTCGACGACATCGCCCGCCGCGGCGGACCGCAAGATTTCGTGCGGATCACGGTGGTGACAGATTCGATCTCCATCAACTCCATCTGGCACCGTTGCGGGAGCCATTTTTACTGTGTGCCCAATGAGGACACGGCTGCCGTCATGCGCCGGGCAGGCGTGCCGCCGGAGAAGCTGCGGGTACTCGGTTTTCCGGTCGACCCTCGTTATGCGGCCAAGGCGGATC
>CAXTVY010000104.1:0-4120 GCA_964247665.1 uncultured Chthoniobacterales bacterium
CTACAAGGACAACTTCCTCTTCGACGCGCTGCAAAAGCCGTTCGTGCGCGACCTTGTTTCCCTCTACGACGACCTGAACGAAGTCCACGCCGGGATGCTCCGCCGCTTGGAAACGGTGTCCCCCAAGGGCCCCGGCGAGGAAGGCAAGGACAGGGAGGAGACCCGGGATGACAAGGACGGCCGGACCGACGAGGCCGGATACCTGAAAATGGCCGCCGGCAACGTGGAGAACCAGATCCACCACATGATCGAGGTGTTCCTGCGCATGGATGTCACCATTTCCCAGACGCGTCCCGGCGCACCCCTGGACAAGAAGGCGCATCGGGTCGTCGGCTTCGAGCCCGCCACGCTGCCCGCCGAGGACAATCTGATTTTCCGCTCGGTCAAGCCCGGGTTCCTGTGGCGCGACCGCCTGATCCGGGCCGAGGAGGTGATGGTCCGCCGCTGGACGGCACCGCTGACCTCCCACGCCGCTGCCCCGCGCGTCACGGCGCTGATCGCCAACCCTGTCGTGCCACCGGCCACCGGCCTCATGTCTACCCTGGAGGAGGACGTACCGGCACCGACCAACGCTTCCTCTGCTGCCCGCTGACACCCGTTTGCCCTCCCATGCCCGCCAGGAAGTTTCTGGCCCGCTACCCACCTCACGGAACTTTATGACGACCACCCGCAAAGCCGTCGGTATCGACCTTGGCACGACCTTCTCTGCCATCGCGCACATCGACGCCTACGGTAAGCCTCAGATCATCCCCAATTCGGAGAGCGAGCGCATCACGCCCTCGGTGATCCTCTTCGACGGAGCCAACGCGGTCGTGGGTACCTACGCCAAGCAGAATTCGGTGGCCGAGCCAGAAAAGATCGTCGATTTCGTCAAGCGGGAGATGGGCAAGAGCAAGGATGAGTTTCACCGGGAGTTCACGGACAAGGTGTTCTCCGCCGAGGAACTGAGCGCGCTAATCCTCAAGAAACTCAAGAACGACGCCGAGAAGTACCTGGGCACGGAGGTCAGCGACGCCGTCATCACGGTCCCGGCGTACTTCAACGACAGCGAGCGCACGGCGACGATCCACGCCGGGCAACTGGCCGGATTCAACGTCCTTTCGATCATCAACGAGCCCACGGCCGCCGCGCTGGCCTACGGCCTGGACAAACTCGATACCAACCAGACGGTGTTCGTTTTCGACCTGGGCGGCGGCACGTTCGACGTGACGATCATGCGCATCGAGGACCAGCACATCAAGATGCTGGCCACCAACGGTGATCACCGCCTGGGCGGCAAGGACTGGGACGACATCATCGTCAACCTCGTGGCCGAAGAATTCGACCGGCTGCACGGCGAAAACCCGCTGCTCGACCTCCAGAGCTACCAGGAACTCCAGAGCCGCGCACTGGCGGCGAAGATCCAGCTCTCCAGCCGCCCGCGCACGACGCTCGTGCACTCGCACAACGGCAAGAGCATCAAGATCGAGCTGACCCGCGACGACTTCGAGAAAATCTGCGCGCACCTGGTCGAAAAAACCAAGACGATCTGCGAGATCGTGATGCAGGAGGCGCACATGAACTGGCCGGACATCGACAAGATCCTGCTCGTCGGCGGCATGACCCGGATGCCGATGATCCGGGAGATGGTCCAGGAGATCAGCGGCGTCCCGCTGGCCGACCACGTGAGCCCGGACGAAGCCGTGGCCGTGGGTGCGGCCATCCAGGGCATCCTTTCGATTCTGGCGGACGAGGACAAAACCGGCAAGAAGACGGTTTCCAAGGAAACGCGCGAGCAATTCTCCACCCGCGAGGGCGGGTTGATCCAGGTGACGAACATCACGAGCCACACGCTGGGGGTGGTGTTGTGGAACGAGGACACGCTGGAGGAATACGTTTTCCCGATGATCAAGAAGATGACGGCGGTGCCCGCAGAATTTAAGAACAACTTCGGCACGGCGCAGGCGAACATGGCGAAGGTGGTCGTCCGGGTGGTCGAGGGCGAGAGCACGGTGCCGAGTGAGTGCACGCCGCTGGGCTTGTGCGCGGTGGACCTGCCGCCGTTCCTGCCCAAAGGCTCGCCGGTCGAACTGACCTACCGCTACAACGGCAACCAGGTGCTGGAGGTGATCGTGGATGCGTTCGGCAAGCAGAGCCGGGTGACCATCGAGCGCAACACGGGCCTATCCGAAGACGAGATGGCCACGGCGACGGCGAACATTTCGTTGATCAAAGTCGAATAGGACCACGGCAGAAGGCAGAAGGCAGAAGGCAGAAAGACAGAAAGCACAGTCGAAACGATTCGCATCAGGAATTCGCCCGGTGATTGTCATGTATCTCTTCAGTCTGATTTCTGGCCTGCTACCTTCTGCCTGCTACCTTCTGCCTTTTCCCGATGCTTCCCGATCCGTTGCCCGATGATCCCCGCAAGTGGGACGGTTGGAGCCGCTACAACTCCAACGATATCTACGAGCGGCTCTGCCTGAGCTTCGAGTCGCACCCGACCAACGAACAGATCGAGGAAAACTGCCGGCTCTTGCAGGTGTGGTGGCAGAAGAAGCTGCCGCTTAAGAACCAGCCGAGCAACCCTCTCGCGCAACTGCTGCGCGGCGGGATGGATCTCGCCCCGCGCTACATCGCGCAGGCCCGCACGGAACTGCTCAACCCCGAGCGGCGTGCGCAGATCGACGCCGACCTCCAGACCCGTCAGCGGTCCGACGCGCTCGCCGAGTTCCAGAAGTTCCTCGACTTCGCGTTGAGCGACAACGTGCTGACGCTGGAAGAGGAAGCCAATCTGCGCAAGCTGGGCAAGGCGCTGGGGCTCAGCGGCGAGGACATCGCCGTCACGATCCAGACCGGCCTCAAGGCCACCGGCGCGCAACGTGAGGCCGATCTGCCTCCGCCGCCCGCACCCGAGTCCGCGCCCCCCCCGCCGCCCATCGCCACGCTGACAGACGACAAGCCGCGCACCCGCCGCGTGCGTGCGAACACGCCCAAGGACGAATTCTGGCGCATGTTGCAGCTTTCCGGCCTGGACGGCGAATCCATGTCCGACGACCGGCGCGACACCTTCATCGACATGGCCGAGAATATGGGCTTGGACCCCGGCGCGGCCGAGGATCTGGTCGATGAATATCTCGAAGCCATCGAAAACGGCACGCTCCAGGTCAAGCCACGCGGCGGCGGAGATGGCCCGACACCCGCGCCGCCAGCTGCGAAGCCCATGACGGCGAGGATTCCCGCCGGGGCCGCCAAGGCGGGCGTGCCTGCGGTCAAGGCTCCGCAGACGCCGCTGGTCAAGTTCAACCCGCAGGAGGAGCGCAAAACCTACCGCGATTTCACCACGACGCTGGGCACGTCGATGCGTTTCATTCCCTCGGCCGCGTTCCCGCTGGGCAGCGGGCTGGCGAATGCGACCGGCAACGAGCAACCCGTCACGCGCGTGACGCTCAGCCGATATTTCCTGTCGCGTTTCCCGATCACGAACGCCGAGTACGAGAAGTTCGATCCCGCGCACGCTTCCCGGCGCGGGAGCTGGGCGGATGACCAGCACCCGGTCATCTACGTCAGCGCGTTGGAGGCGGAGAGATTCTGCCAGTGGCTGAGCATGGGCGAGCGCAAGAAGTACCGGCTGCCGACGGAGGCGGAATGGGAATATGCCGCCAAGGGCGCGGAAGGCTACACTTTCCCTTGGGGGGAGGCAACCAGCCTGGGCACATTGGCCAACTTTGCCGACGCGAACACCTCGTTCGCCTGGCGCGACGCGGCCGTGAACGACGGTTTCGCGGAAACGAGTCCGGTCGGGACCTATCCGGCGGGCAAGAGCCGCGCGAACGTCGAGGACCTGGCGGGCAACGTCTGGGAGTGGTGCCAGGATTGGTATGCCCCGTATACGGGACGTGACTCCGTGAACCCGCGCGGACCCAAGACGGGTGTGCAGCGGGTGTATCGCGGCGGAAGCTGGAAGTCGCGGTTTGCGAGCCTGAAATGCACCGCCCGGGGTTACAACCTGGCTACCTACGCGAGCAACGACGTGGGCTTCCGGATCGTGTGCGAGTGCGATTGATCCCTTCGCCGCACGGCGGGCAGGCAATTTTCTGAAAGATTCCGCGCGCGGTTTGCGTCGCTGGTGCGTCTAGGC
>CAXTVY010000104.1:4130-14287 GCA_964247665.1 uncultured Chthoniobacterales bacterium
GTGTGCGAGTGCGAAGGAGGCGGTGGCGGGTGGCACCGCCACGACCGGTTCAACCCGACCCGGGGTCGTGCACGCGAGTTTCCCGATTGTATCTGCGTACGCCACTGGCGGGAGCGCGCCCTGGCACGCTCCCGTCTTCGCGTCCGTTGCGGTGGGCGGGCGGGCCTAGTTCTTCTTCGTTGGCGGACGGCCGCGGCGCGGCTTGGTCTTGTACGTACCGGGCTCCTCGGCCGCGAGCAGCACGGTCGCGCTGGGCAACTTCTTGGCGTGGGCCTTGGCCATGTCCTGCACGAACTTGGAACGGCTGCCCAGATACTTCAGGGTCAGGAGTTCCTCCTTCATTGCGGTGGCCGCGCCGGCGCGCATGTATTTGTCTTCGACCAGCCACTTCGAGAGCTTCTCGATGAGCTTCTCACTGGCCTGGCGCTGGCCGTTTTCGATCTTGATCCATCCGGGGGCAGAGACAAATCCTTGTGCGCCCAGGGCTTCCTGAGAGAGGCCAAGCTCTCTCCGTAGTGTTTTCAAACGTTCTCCGAGTGTCATGCGAGCGGATTAGCACAGCGAGGGTTGGATGTTAAACATTTTGCTCGACCCGAGCAGGGGCTAGGGATTACAAGCAGGCAGTTTTTACTTAGACCATCCTGGGACGAATGGGTTGAAAAATAAAGTCTCCGCACCATGGATGGAAATAAACTCTTGATCGTGGAAGACAGCGAGCCTGTGGCACAGCTCCTGGCGATGAGCCTGTCCGCGCGTTTCGGGGAGATTCACTTTGTCACGGCGCTGGCCGCGGCGCGGCGGCGGATCCGGCTGGTGGACGGCGCGCCGTTTGATTTCGTGATCTGCGGCCTCACCATGCCCGATGGCTGTGGCCGGGAGTTCCACCGGTGGCTGGATGCGTACCACGCGCCCCGGCGGCTGCCCTTCGTGCTCCTGGCGGGCAGCCTGCCCGGCCTGCGCCGTCCGGCGTCGGACGTGACGCTGCTGGCCAAGCCCTTCCAGATGGCGGAACTGACCGAGGCGTTGGCGGATGCCCGGGTCCGGGCGATCCAACCACGTCCGCCAGCCGGACCGGGAGAACGCATCCCTCCTTGTGCCTCCGGCTTGCAGGGCTGACAAATACCTCATTGCCGGCAGTTTGTAAGCGGGTGGAGCGATGTCTTGCAGCATCCGAACAGCGGTGGCATAATGCCGCCTTTTCCGATGACGCTTACCGAAACCATCCTTGCCCGCGCCAGCGGCCGTGCCCGGGTCGAACCCGGGGATAACATCTGGGTTGAAACGGATGTTCTCCTGACCCACGACGTGTGCGGCCCCGGCACCATCGGGGTGTTCCACCGCGAGTTCGGCCGGAACGCCAAGGTCTGGGACCGCGAAAAGATCGTCATCATCCCGGACCACTACATTTTCACCGCCGACAGCCTGTCCAACCGCAATGTGGACATCCTGCGCGACTTCGTGCGTGAGCAGGGTTTGCCGTATTTCTACGACGTGATCGACGACCCGGAAGGTCACTGGCAGTTCGACGCTGGGCGCGGACAACTCAAGCGCCAGTACGGCGGCCGGTTCGCGGGCGTGTGCCACACGGCGCTGCCGGAGAAGGGGCACGTCCGGCCGGGCGAGGTACTCTTCGGGACGGATTCGCACACCTGCATGGCGGGCGCGTTCGGCGAGTTCGCCACGGGCATCGGCAACACGGACGCCGGGTTTATCCTGGGCACGGGTAAACTGCTCATCAAGGTGCCCGAGACGATGCGTTTCTACCTCGATGGCGCGCTGCCCAAGGGTGTCATGGCCAAGGACGTGATCCTGCACGTCATCGGCGAGATCGGTTTCGACGGCGCGACGTACCGTGCAATGCAGTGGGAAGGCCCGGGGGCGAGTTCGCTGGGCATGGACGACCGCATGACCATCACGAACATGGCCATCGAGGCGGGTGGCAAGAACGGCATCTTCGCGGCGGACCAGACGACGTTCGACTTCGTGGACGCCCGCTGCGCCGCCAACGGCACCAGGGCCGACTACCAGCCCGCCGAGCTTTCGCGCGACCAGAAGTTCGTTTACGACCAGGCGTTCGACCTTTCCGCGCTGGAGCCGACCGTGGCGATGCACCCAAATCCGGGCAACCGCGCATTGGCCAAGACCCTCGGCAACATCGCGCTGGACCGCGCGTACATCGGCAGTTGCACGGGCGGCAAGACATCGGATTTCCTGGCGTTCGCGGAGATCGTCCGGGGCAAGCGGGTGGCCGTGGACACGTTCGGCGTGCCCGCGACGCCCGGCGTGGTGGACGACCTGCACAAGGCGCAATGGCAGGGCAAAAGCATCTGGAACTGGCTGGAGGAAGCAGGCGTGCAGATGACCGAGAATGCGAGTTGCGCGGCCTGCCTTGGCGGACCCGTGGACACGTTTGGGCGCATGAACAAGCCGCTGACCTGCATCAGTGCGACGAACCGCAATTTCCCGGGCCGCATGGGCCACAAGGATTCCAGGGTTTATCTTGCCAGCCCGTACACGGTCGCGGCGAGCGCACTGACGGGCCGGATCACCGACCCTCGCGAGTTTTTGTAGGTCGGAAGATGGATGGCGGGAGAACGTGTTGGCACCTGGTCAAGCAGGAGCTACTCCGTCCTTTTTTTCGACTTTCTGCCTTCATCCATCTGCCTCCGCCTTTTCCCAAGGGGCCGTTTGGCACAGGAGATGCGAAGTAAAGGTGAGACGATGAAAGTCACCGTTCCCCCCTTTCTGGCCAGACGTTCTTTGCGTGCGGGAATTTTTCTTTGCCTGCTGCCGCTGCTGGGGGCAGTCAGTTGCTTTTCGCCGCAGGATGCTGCCACCAGCGCCAACAATGCGGCCCGGCTGCCGGGGAGCGGTCCGGCGGATACGTACCGGGTTCGTGCCTCCGAGACTTCGTTCTACCACCTCGGTCCGCTCCAGGCTTCCGGCCCCGATGAGCAACTCAAGAAAGACACGGAGTTGGTGATGCTCACGCCGAACCGCGTGTATAGCCGGGTCAAAACATCAAACGGGGACACCGGTTACGTTGCCACGGAGGATATCGGCCCCCTCACATCCGGGGAAATTGCCTCGGCAAACGTCGCGGCGGGCCTCGCGGCCAACGGCACGTCGGTCCAGGCGCAACTGGAGAGCCAACGCCAGGTCGCAGCGCGCGCTGCGGGTGGCGACGGCTACACGATCCCACCCGAGGCTGGCAACCAGGAAAAATTGCCCGAGCCCGATGCGCGTGCCACCGGCCCCAGGGTAAACACGCACAACGACGCTAGCCCGACGCCGGACCCGCTCTTTCATCGTTGAAGCGGGGAAGTGAGAGTGTCGGCTGACATGAGGCAAGCAGCAGAACGTGATGGTGTGCTCGTTGGTTTCGCGGTGCGGACCGGGGCCTAGCTGCCGTGGATGGCAGAGTCATCACTGCTTGCTTGCCGTCCATCTCCTGCATCCTGTAACCTGCATTCCCACATCCTTTTTCCATGGCTGACCTCTTCACCGCCCGAGTCTTCGTCGTCGGAGACAACATCGACACCGACCAGATCATTCCCGCGCAGTATCTGACCCTCCTGCCCACGGTGCCGGAGGAATATGCACAACTGGGTTCTTACGCGATGGTTGGCCTGCCGGAAGGCGCGTACCCGGCGAAGTTCATCACGCCCGGCACGCAGAAGACGGAATATGGGATCATGGTGGCGGGCAAGAACTTCGGTTGCGGCTCGTCGCGCGAACACGCGCCCATCGCGCTCGGCGCGGCCGGGGTGCGCGCCGTGGTGGCGCAGGGTTACGCGCGCATCTTCTTCCGCAACAGTGTCGCCACGGGCGAGGTGTTTCCGTATGAATCCGTGGACCGACTCTGCGACGTGCTCAAGACCGGCGACGAGGTGACCCTGGACTTTTCCAATGACACCTTGACCCACGAAGGCACGGTGTATTCCCTGAAGCCGCTGGGCGAGGTGCGCCCCGTGGTGGAAGCGGGCGGCATCTTCGCCTACGCGCGCCAGACCGGCATGATCCCCGCCGCGGCAGAGGCGTGACCGCGCGTTGACAGACGGCGCGCCGGACGGCATCCCTGGCGGCGTGCCGTCAGGTGGGCCAAGGCTGGCTTGGCCTGGCGACGTATTTATTTGTATGTGGAGCCCCGGGAAAAAGCGGACCAAGATCATCGCCACGCTGGGACCCGCCTGCGACCAGGAAGATACCCTGCGCGCCATGATTGCCGCCGGGATGAACGTCGTCCGCATCAACTTTTCCCACGCACAGCACGACGCGTTGCGCAAAACCCTCCTGCGGGTACGTCGGGCTGCCACCGCCAGCGGCACGCCCGTGGCCATCATGGGCGACCTGCGCGGCCCGCGCATCCGCGTCGGCGAGATGGCGGGCGGGGCCATCACGCTGGAAGCGGGCAAGGACATCGTTCTGACGCCCGAGGCATGCATGGGCGTCCCGGGCCGGGTGCAAACGACGTTCCCCGGATTGGCGGGCGATGTGAGCGTGGACACCCCGCTGCTGCTCGACGACGGCAACCTTTTGCTGCGCGTGCGCGAGGTGCGCGGGCCGGACGTGCAAGCGCACATCGAGCGCGGAGGGCTGCTGTCGAGCAACCGCGGCATCAATCTGCCCGGACGCCGCGTGAGCCTGCCCTCCATTACCGACAAGGACGAGGCTGACATCGACTTCGCTGTGGCGGAAGGATTCGATTTTCTGGCCATGTCCTTCGTGCAATCCGCCGCCGACGTGCGCGGGTTGCAGGAAAAGATCGCGGCGCGGGGCGCGGACATCCCGGTCATCGCCAAGATCGAGAAAAAGAGCGCGCTGGACGACATCGAAGCCATCGCGCGGACGGCCTACGGCGTGATGGTCGCGCGGGGCGATCTCGCGTTGGAAATGAGCCTGCCGGAGGTGCCCATCGCGCAGAAGCGCATCATCGCGGCGTGTCGGCAGGCGGCGAGCCCGGTCATCACGGCCACGCAGATGCTCGAAACCATGACGCACGCCCCCAAGCCCACCCGGGCCGAAGCGACCGATGTGGCCAACGCGATCTTCGACGGCACGGATGCCGTGATGCTCTCGGGCGAGAGCGCGGTGGGCGAATATCCCGTGGAGACGGTGGCGATGATGTCGGCCATCGCGTTGCGGGCGGAGGCCGCGTGGCTGGGAGGAGAATTGCCCGGGCCGCCGCCGCTCGTGGAGTCCAGCGAACCCGGGACAGTCGTGGCGCACGCGGCGGAAGCGCTGGCGATGAACCTCGGGGCGCGGGCGATCATCACGCACACGACGGGCGGCACGACGACGCGCCGGGTGTCCTGCCACCGGCCCCGGATGCCGATTTTGGCGCTGAGCCCCGACGACCGCGTGCGGCGGCGGCTGGCACTCGTCTGGGGCGTGGAGAGCGAGCGCAGCGAGAAAATCCGCGGCACGGCGCACATGGTGGAACTGGCATTGAAGGCGGCGGCAGCCCGTTGCGGCGCGCAGCCCGGCGACATCGTGGTGATCGTGGCCGGCACGCCGTATCGGGTGAGCGGGCGGACGAACCTGATCAAGGTGGAGACGGTGCCGCTGGAGGGGCAGGGGGTGGGTGGGGGTGTATGAATGGAATTTATTCTCCACTGCAGGTAACAAAGCCCCCGTTAGCGTGTTGTTTATCAATCTCATTTCACCGCAGCAGCATTGGAAAGGTACACCCCCAGAATTCGGCTTCCGCAACGCACCCAGCCCGAACGTGTTGCACCCTTGCGGTCACGCACGACGACTCGGTAAGCCGCCTGACCCTTATCGATGGTTAGCGAGAACGGACCCTGGATGATGAGGCGATATTCATTGGAAATAAGACAATGTACTGACCGCCCCCGGCGGAAAATCGAAGAACATAAAATACCTCTCGCTTTTTCAGCGTAGATCCTGCGGTTAAATAGGGGCAAAACGCCACCCGAGCATGGTATTTCCGCCTCCCCGGTGCGGCAGTGATAGAGTTGACTTGCCACCGTTTGTTTGGGACGTTGAGGGCCTTCGTTGCCGCCACTGGCCTTGTCCCTGTGAAAAACGTCCTTTTCGTCTGCACTGGCAACATCTGCCGCAGCCCCATGGCCGAAGGCATCTTCCGCCACTTGGTGGCAGGTCGCGGCGACGTGCGCGTGGCCAGCGCCGGGGTGCATGCCTCCTACGGCCAAACCCCGAGTGAATTCGCCGTGGAGGCACTAGCGGAGGACGGCATCGACATCTCCGAACAGCGCAGCCAGCCGCTGACCGACGAACTTGTTGCCCAGGCGGACTTCATCTTCGCCATGACGCGCGGGCACCTCGACGCCATCCACACCTTCTTCCCGGAGGCCAGCGACAAGGCGTTCCTCGTGCGCGAGTTCGACGAAGCCGCCAGCGCCTACGACCTCGACATTCCCGATCCCATCGGCCAGAGCCGCGCCGTGTATTTCCGTTGCCGCGACGTGCTCAAGAGTACCCTGCCGACCCTGCTCTCTCTCTTGGGTGAACCGGCGGCGAACAGCGGGGATTATCGCATCGTCAATCCTTCCTCCGTCACGCTGCCTGTGCCTGCTTCCGGCAGCGTCGAGGGCCGTCGGGTAGATTATCCCGCTGGTCAAGCCGCTGACAAAAACCGCACCCGTTCCTCTGCCATGCAATCCTCCGCCAACGCCCCGCGCCGTCCCACCCTCGCCGAGACCGACCCCGAAATCGCCGCCGCCATCCAGGCGGAAGAAGTCCGGCAGGCGGAGAACATCGAACTCATCGCGAGCGAGAACTTCACGTCGCGCGCCGTGCGCGAGGCCCAGGGCAGCGTGCTC
Source organism: uncultured Chthoniobacterales bacterium (assembly GCA_964247665.1). Classification (GTDB taxonomy): domain Bacteria; phylum Verrucomicrobiota; class Verrucomicrobiia; order Chthoniobacterales; family SZAS-18; genus CAHJWO01. Next base: position 10,937 of record CAXTVY010000104.1, read on the forward strand.
ACGAACAAATACGCCGAGGGTTACCCCGGCAAACGCTGGTACGGCGGGTGCGAGAACGCCGACGTGGTCGAGCAATTGGCCATCGACCGTGCGAAGCAGCTCTTCGGTGCGGCGCACGCCAACGTTCAGCCGCACAGCGGCGCGCAGGCCAACATGGCCGTGTATTTCTCTGTGCTCCAGCCGGGCGACAAGATCCTGACGATGGACCTGTCTCACGGCGGCCACCTGACGCACGGCAACAAGGCCAATTTCTCGGGCCGCTTCTACGATGTGGTCCATTACGGCGTGGCGCAGGCGGACGAACGCATCGACTACGAGGCGTTCGCCCGGCAAGCCGAAACCGAGCGCCCGAAGATGATCACCGTCGGCGCATCGGCCTACCCGCGCACGCTCGACTTCGCGCGGATGCGCGAGATTGCCGACAGCGTCGGGGCGTTGCTCTTCGCGGACATGGCGCACATCGCGGGCCTCGTCGCGGGTGGGCAGCACCCGAGCCCCGTGCCGCACGCGGATTTCGTCACCACGACCACGCACAAGAGCCTGCGCGGACCGCGCGGAGGCATCATCCTGTGCAAGGAGCAATTTGCCAAAGGCGTCGATTCACAGGTGTTCCCGGGCATCCAGGGCGGGCCATTGATGCACGTCATCGCGGGCAAGGCGGTGTGTTTTCACGAGGCGCTCCAGCCTGATTTCAAGGATTACCAGCGTCAGATCGTGCTCAACGCAAAGTCGCTCGCCGCGCGGATGTCCCACAACGGCTACCGGCTCGTCAGCGGCGGCACGGACAACCACCTCATGCTCGTGGACGTGCGCCCGATGAACCTCACGGGCAAAGACGCCCAGGAGACGCTCGACGAGGTCGCCATCACGGTAAACAAGAACGCGATCCCCTTCGATACGGTCAGCGTGTTCAAGGCGGGCGGGTTCCGCATCGGCACCCCGGCGGTGACGACGCGCGGCATGAAGGAAGAAGAGATGATGGAAATCGCCGACCTGATCCATGAGGGTTTGAAGGCACGCGGAGATGCCGGGGCGCTGGCTAAGGTGCGGCAATCGGTCGTGGCACTGACGCGGCAATTTCCGCTGCCGTAAACCGGTGGTGGCAGGATGCAGGGTGCAGGGTGCAGGACCTCAGCAAACGCTTCTTTGCTGGCAACGCGCATCCTGTATGGTGCGTTTGCTGCCATGAAGCCTGCGCGCAATCTCCTCGTTGATGCCTTGCGCCTGCTGTTCGCCTTCGGTGTGGCGGCCATCCACCTGGCACCGAACACACCTGCGGCCGAGAAGGTTGGCTTGTCGTTCCTGCTGTTCGCGGTGCCGTTTTACCTGACGGTCGGGTTGTACTTTTTCATCGGCAAAATCGCGGGCGGTCCCGGCGTACCCCGGTGGCGCGAACTGCATTTCGAGCGGTTGTGGCTACCCTACACCGCGTGGACGATCCTCTATGTCGGTCTGCACGTGGGCAAAGACCTCGCCGTGCATCGCCCGACCTCCTTGCCCCTGCTCGGCACCGCGTTTTACGGTGGCGCGGCGGTCCAACTATACTTCCTGCCGCTGCTGTGGCTCTTTGAGGTCTGGGCGTGGTCGGCTATCCTGCTCTGCCGGGCACCGGAACGGCGTTTGCTCGCGGCCATGCTCCTGGGGGGCTCCGCCGTCTTTGCCGTCGGTGGCATGGCGTGCCGCGCGCTCGGGTTTGAGCAGGTGTTCCTGAGCGGCGCGCTTTACCTCGTGGGCGCGTTTCTACTGTGGGTAATGCGCGGTTCCGAGGTGTTCCGCCGGATCAGCGCGCTGGTCGGGCTGATCCTCGCGGCGGCACTGCTCGGACTGGTAATCGGCGGCGATCCGCATGGTCTGCTGCGCTTCGGGCGTGGCCCGCTGGCGGGTTACGCGGCGGCGTCGCTGGCGCTAGGTTTCCCGGTCGATGTGCCGGTGGGAAGATGGCTCGGATTCTTGCTTGGTTGCTCTTACGGCATCTATCTGGCGCACTTCGTCTTCGTCGAGGCGTTCGAGTTCCTGGCAGGGCGCGAGGGCTGGCCCATCAAGCCCTATGACGTACCCGAAAAACTCTCGGTCGCGCTGGTAGTGTGTGTAGCTTGTGTGGCGTTGATTGCGCTGGCACGGACCAGCCGCTTGGCCCGCGCGTGGCTGCTCGGCGAGAGGACATGATCCTCCCGCCGCCTGCTACCTGTTCTGTGCCGACCGGCGAGCCGGTCAGGCTTTGAGCACCGTGTCCGGCGTGATCGGCAGTTCGCGCACCCGGACGCCCGTGGCGTGAAACACCGCGTTGGCAATCGCCGCCGGGACGCCCGTGATACCGATTTCACCCACGCCCTTGATGCCCAGTGGGTTCACCTTGTCGTCGTGCTCTTCCACGAAGATCACGTCGATGTCGGGGATGTCGGCGTTCACCGGCACATGGTACTCGGCGAGGTTCGGGTTGACGATCCGCGCGCTGCGGTCATCGACGACCGTGTGTTCCATCAGCGCCATGCCGATGCCGAACACGATGCCACCCTTGATTTGACTGGTCGCCGTTTTTTCGTTGAGCCGGTTGCCCACCCCGAACGCGCCCACCCATTTGGCGACGCGTACCTCGCCCGTGTCCTCGTTGACACGCACCTCGGCGAACTGCGCGCCGAAGGCGTACATGGCGTAATCCTTCTTCTCCTCGCCGGGCTTCGCGTCACCTTTGGCGTCCACTCTGGATACCCGCGCCCGGGTGAGTAGCGCGGCGTAAGATTCGCCTTTGGACGAATCGTCCTTGAGCGACAGGCGGCCGTTTGCGCCGACCACTTCGGCCGGGTTCGCGCCGTGCAGCGGTGATTTCTCGTCGTCCACGGCCATCTGGGCCAGCTTCTTGAGCACTTCCTCGCACGCTGCCTGCACGGCGCTGCCCGTGCTGGCCGCCGTCTGCGAGCCGCCGCTGACCGGCGTCTTGGGCAACAGGCTGTCGCCCAGTTCGAAGCGCACCTTATCCATGGGCAGGCCGAGCGTCGCGGCAGCCACCTGGGTCATGACGGTCCAAGTGCCCGTGCCGAGATCCTGGCTGCCGGCGAGGACCAGTGCCGTACCATCGGCATTGATGCGCGCGGTGGCGCTGGACGCACTGCGGTTAGCCGGGTAAACCGCCGTGGCCATGCCGTAGCCGACCAGCCACTTGCCGTCACGCACGCTGCGCGGTTCCGGGCTCGCCTGGTAGCGGTCCCAGCCGAACTTGGCCGCGCCCTGCTCGTAGCATTGGCGCAGGCTCTTGCTGGAGTACGGTTTCTTTTTCTCGGGGTCGGTCTCGGCGTAGTTCTTCAGCCGCAATTCGATGGGGACCATCTTCAGGACGCGCGCGAGTTCGTCCAG
>CAXTVY010000105.1:0-2034 GCA_964247665.1 uncultured Chthoniobacterales bacterium
GATGATGCGCTTGCTCGTACGTCGGCTTTCATGTTAACCACACAGGTTCTGAGCGCAGAGAATCTGCGAGCACAGACGAAAGACCTTCCGCTGGCGGCAGCCAAACACGCTCTGTTAGTTCGACCCACCTTGGAGTTGCTGGAGATGCTTTGCTACAAGGTTGGGAGACGCTGTTTTATCCCCATTTACCTTGAGAATGAGAGAGTTACGGGGCTAAGCCCCGGTTTTCCCCGATCCGAGACAAAATCGCCCGGATTCGCCGATCTTGGCGGTGCTTTGATAAAAACTCCCGCCAGTGCCGACCGGGCAGGCCGCCGATTGCAACGGCTGTGCAAAGTGGATGCAGCGGGTTTGCATGACGATCATTATGCCTTGGCCGGACCGCCGCGCAACTTCGCTCGCAGGTCGGCTATCAGTTCCTTTCGCGTCGCAGCATGGGCAACCGGATCAACGGTCGGCTCTGTCATCACTGGGGCTGCCACGGGCTGCGGCGCTGACTTCAGCGGCTCGGCGCGGCGGGCCAGTGCCAGATCGCTCGCAAACTGAACCGGGGCCGCGAAGTTGAAGATTTTCAGGCAACCATCCATCCGTTTGCCCTGCTTGACTTGGCGGACAAGGTAGCGCGCCGTGGCGGTCACGTCGTCAGGCGTGAAACCGTGCGTGTGCAGTAGTTCCTTCCAGTACGTCTGGAAGATCGATAGCTTCAGCTGCTGCCCGGTGAGATTGCAAAACTCCGCATGGACGGCAGGGATCGCATCCCTAAGCGGCAGGCTAGCTTGTTTGCCGACGATCTCCACCAGCTTGAACTGCACGCGGTACGGATCGCCATGCTTGAGTTTGCCAAATAGCGCCAGAAACGCCTCCAGTGACGGCCACAGGTTGCCTTCGCGGATCAACTCCGCCCGTCCATAGGCAGGATCATCGGTCAGCCGCGAAAGCGGCTCGCGTCGCACATCTTCCAGCCGAACAATCGCCCGGCATTTACCGCCGCAACGCGCGCTTTTGTCGTACGCCTGCACCAAGTCGCCGGGCTTGAATTGTGCGGCGTATTTGTCCGGCCAATCGCGCCGAGTAACATCTTTCAAACCAGCCAGTAGGGCGTCGACGGTCCAAGCGTAGGAGATGATATTCATTGCAGTGATCGGCTCAGGCGACGGAAAACGGCAGCGGCAGCACCGGGCGCGGCGGGGGCAACGCGGCAGGCACGTGGCGAGGCTTCAGCGCCGCGTCGAGCGGGCTTTGCACGCTGGTCTCGCGCCGATGCACGTAGATCATCGTGGTCTCGATGTTCTTGTGCCCCAGCAGCGCCTGGATCGTCGTCAGATGGTGCCCCTGCCACTCCAGTTGGCTGGCAAATGCGTGCCGGAACGCATGGGGCGTGACCACACCATCGAGGTGGCAGCGGATCGACGCCGCGCGCACCACTTTTTGCAGGCTGCTCGCGTGCTGGTGGTGACGGTACAGGATTTTCTCCTCACCCGGCCACGCCTGGGGATTGGGACACGGCGTTTGCTGCGGAAAAACGTACTGCCAACCCAACGCGAACGGCCAGGAAGGACGGGAGCGCCGCAATCCGTCCATGCCCGGCATGGAGGCTGCCAGCCCACGTTCCTTATCCTCTTGCCAGAGCAGTGCCACGCGGTCGAGTTGGCGGCGCAGGGGCACATGCACGCAGCAGGGCAGCGGTACGTGGCGGTCGCTACGGCCTTTGGTGTTGCGGATGCACAGGCGGCTTTCGACCAGCGACACGTCCTTGACGCGCAGGGCAAGCAGCTCGCCGACGCGCAGGCCGCAGCCGAACAGCACGAGCGTCATCAGCCGATACGGGCACCAGGCGGAATCCTCGATCTCTCCGATCACGCGCAGCACCTGCTCGGCATCGAGCACGGCGGGCAAATGCCGGTCGCGCTTGGCGTGGGGGATGTCGGCGATCTTGGCGATGTCACCGAGCGGCAGCTTGAGCACCTTGCCGTACAGGAAGAGCAACGCGTAAAACGCCTGTTCGCGGGCGACTGGGCCGACACGGTCGTGGAC
>CAXTVY010000105.1:2044-14227 GCA_964247665.1 uncultured Chthoniobacterales bacterium
GACGACGCGTTTCTTCAGGTACATCTCGACCTTTTTCTCACTCGTCCAGTCTGTGACGACTGCCGCGTTGCGCCGCAGCCAACGCAGGTAACCCGCTACCTGCCCGCTGTACGCCTGCACCGTTTTCCAGCGCAGGTTCAACTCCTGGCCCGTCTCCGCGATGCATTTCAGCACGCGCTGTTCGCGGGGGGTCAAATCGTTGTAAATGACGATTTTCATGGGAGATGCGGAAAGTGTTATCGAGAACGTTTCGTGCTAATCCTTGTTCTGAGGCTTCTCCTCTCCGGGCAGATCGTGGAAGGTCAGCCGCAGTTCCAGGTAATTGAGGGTATCAACCAACTGGTTCACAATCTCGGCAGCGTCGGCCTCGTCGTTGTACCGGACCTCCGCTTCGGCCTGTTCGCGGAAGCGGCGCAAAATTTCGAGTGCCGGGTAGAGCGAGTCACGCGCGGCGGTCAACAACGAGCGTAAAGTCGGGGCCGGTGTCGGACCAAACGCGCGGTCAACCGCAGACTCGGCATTGTCCAGCATCAGCATGGCATCGCATTTGTCGCAGAGGTTTGAATCGCTCAGCGGCGCAACGATGTCGCAGTTCTCGCACCGGGCCTCAGAACCCAAACTTGGTGTCGATTCGGCGGCGGTTTTGTCAATAGTTTCAGGCATATTGGTTGGTGCCGCCTTCACGGCACAAGAGGGTTGTTCTGAGGCTTCTCCTCTCCGGGCAGATCGTGGAAGGTCAGCCGCAGTTCCAGGTAATTGAGGGTATCAACCAACTGGTTCACAATCTCGGCAGCGTCGGCCTCGTCGTTGTACCGGACCTCCGCTTCGGCCTGTTCGCGGAAGCGGCGCAAAATTTCGAGTGCCGGGTAGAGCGAGTCACGCGCGGCGGTCAACAACGAGCGTAAAGTCGGGGCCGGTGTCGGACCAAACGCGCGGTCAACCGCAGACTCGGCATTGTCCAGCATCAGCATGGCATCGCATTTGTCGCAGAGGTTTGAATCGCTCAGCGGCGCAACGATGTCGCAGTTCTCGCACCGGGCCTCAGAACCCAAACTTGGTGTCGATTCGGCGGCGGTTTTGTCAATAGTTTCAGGCATATTGGTTGGTGCCGCCTTCACGGCACAAGAGGGTTGTTCAACGGCTCTCTCCCTGTGCTTTCGTGATGGCGGCCTGTGCAGCCAAGCATTCGTAGTAGTGGACAGTCTTTTTCACGCCGCGTACCCGCGTGGTGGTCGGCTTGCAGAAACACCCCTGCTTGTTGCGCAGCAGGCTCAAGACAGCCAGCAAATCAGTTGAGGCTGCAAGGAGTCGTGCATTGGCCTCTGTCTGCGCTAGATCGTATCCCTGTTCGTGCTCCCCGATTGGGCTAGGCAGACAGATTTCCGTACCATCCGCAGCCGTGACCTCAAAAGGAAAGCGCACGCCGCCAGAAAGCCTCTGATATTTCCAAGGGCCACGCGTGTGCTTAACGGCACCGCCGTTGAACCCATCCTTCTTGCCCACATCCGGGGCTTGATCGTCGTTTGGCATAGTTGTGTTTTGGTTGCGCCCCAGATGGGGCAAAAGTCAGATGTTCAGCATGACTTCCGACTCTTGCCGCCAAAGACGTATTCCTTGAACGGCACCCACTGCCCATCTTGGACGAATCCCCACCCGCGCGACTTAGGAAGCACAATGACGAGCGTCCAGCAGTTACCACACTCCGACGCGCGGACGCGGTGCAGATGGTTTGCCGGGAACGTTCGGAACCACGGCGCAACATGACGGACGGTTTCCAGTAGCGCGCCGTAGATACTGGAGCCATCGGGTTGAAGCGGAAGTACCCGTTCCCGGAATACATCCTCCCAGTACCAACCCCACAGCCCGACGGAGATGAACCGGCGCGGGTGGTCGTGCGGGTCGATAGCCCAGTCATCACCAAGGAAACGGTGCAGATAAATCGCGTAGCCTAGTTTGCGGAGATCGAACAGCGTCCAGCGTTCGAGGTACACGGCACATGCGCCGTTGCCACTCATCGTTTCGTAGAAAAACAGGCGATCCATGAGGCGAAATATCCACGAGCGTTTGCCCGTGGGAGGTAGGTTAGAGTCAACGATTTTCATGGTATGTTTTGCTGGTGAGGTTAAATGCTGAACCCGTTGTTCGTCGGCAGCTACGCGCCGACAACTGGGTTGTTGTCAGCGCAGGCAGCGCGGGATTTTGTTGCGGAGGTGGACGTTGAAAATGTCTTTGATCCGGCGGGCCATCGCGTTCCGCTGGCCGCGCAACCGGCGCAGGCATTCGTCGCGTTCCTCGGGCGTTGCCTGGCACGTCAGCCGGTAGCCGCGTTGGCCGCTGAGGATGTGCCCGGCGCTGGCCTCGGCCAGGGTGCGCTGCCGCCGGTCGTTCCAGCTCGTGCGGCTCTCGATCTCGCGCCGGGTGATCCAACCCTTGCCCGACAGCCAGCGGATGAACGCATCCACCTCGCGCCCGTCCACGACCGGCTTGCCGCCGGATGTTGCAAGGTCGAAATGGATCTGGGCGTCGGGCATGATGGCAGAGTTTACCGCAGCGGTTTCGTGCTCGTGGCGATGCCGCAGAGCGGGCAAACCTTCGCGGGCACGGTCTGCCATTGGGCGGCCTCCAGATCATTGGCAGGCTGGATTTGCCGCACGGCGAAATACACGCCGCAGCGCTGGTTGCGACAGGTGTTGACGCTGACCGCAAACGGCAGCGCGAGATTGCGAATCGGCAACGGGTCTTTATCGCCTTTGGCCATGGTCAGAAGGGGCAGTCGGCCTCGGCTGGCTGCGGGACTGGTTGCTTGCCCAGCACCGGGCGGCGGGCCTCGACCGTGAACCGCAGATTGAAGAGTTGCTCGGCGGTGGCTTTATCCAACTCGCGGCGGTATTGCGTGCGGCAGATCGTCGCGGCGTAGGACTCCCCCAGACCGCGCGCGCGCAGGGCTTCGTCCAATAGCCAGCGCGCCTGCCGGGTGGCTTCGTCCAGGTGGCGATAGGCCGCCTTGAATTGCTTGTCACCGTGGCCCGCCAAGCCCTCGAAATGCGCGACCAGCGGCAGATAATCGTTTTGCGTACAGGCGGTCAGCGAGTCGATCCCGACCGCCAGCGTCTGCTGCTCGCGCCGCCACTGCTCGAACGGCAAGCTGGGCCGCAGGCGATCAAAAGCCCGTTTGGCCAGCATGACGATGATCCCCTTTTGACCAGGGTGACGCCGCCCGTTTTCGATGTGCGGACCCGAGAGCGGGTGCTGCGACGGCCCAGCGTAGTGATGCGCCGAGGCGCGGCCCTTCTTGGCAGGACCGCGCCGTTTGGTGGATTGCCTCTTTACCATGGTGTGCTACCCCCCCCGTTTTTGTCACGCATTGCCTTCCAGTCGTCGCGCAATGCATTGAGCGCGTTGAACACTTTGGCGCTGAAGATGTGGCAATCGCACCCCGGTTCGTCGCACGGTAAAGGAGCGACTCGGAGCATCTGCCGCCACAAGTCGTCAGGCATCGGCCCGATGATATTAGCTATATGGCCAGTGAGGTATGACGCCGCGCGTTTCGGGTCATCGGCCAAAGTCAGCATCATGCATCCTGGGGACACCACGCTGATGCGATCAATTGCAGCGGCCAGAATCGCGCTCGCTGATTTTTGGGTAGGCTCTTCGTGTTTCATTGTGGTGTCAGAGCAGGAAGTTGCTGGTGATGACCTCGCGGTCCGAAATGCGCACGTCGTGTTCACGCGCCTCGCGCAGCTTTGCAGAGCGTGTGCAAAGCCGTTTCAAGAAGCTCGGACGCAGGCGGCGGATACGGCGCAGGCGAGCAAGTTTTTCACGCTCGGCGATGCGGTTGAGCGCTTCGCCGAAGCGGACCGGATTGTCAGTGATGAATGGATCGATCATAGACGGAAGGTGGCTCGCTTGTTTCCCTGTTCCCGACGCCCCTGGGCTTCCAACTGGAGCCTGCGGCGGCGGCCACGCACGAGCCGCAGGCGGGCGACATACCCGCGCACGCGCACCTGCGCTTTGACGGCCAGGTCCAGCTCTTCGCTGACCCGCTGCTCGGCGTCTAGGATCGTCGGCAGATTAGCCTTGCCGATAGCAAGGCAGGCGTCAGTGTATTGCCCCGTGGAGATGATCTCCACCTGGTCGGCATTGCAGGTTTCGACCTCGTTCACGCGGCCCCCTTTCCAAAGGCGTCCGAGCCTTCCTGCGCGGCTTCGATGTAGAACACGTCGTCCTGCGTGATCTGGAGGCCCACGGCAGCCAAGCGAGCGGGCTTGGCCTCGAACTCGACGCGCGCCTTGATGACCGCCTCGTGGTCGATCTTGGGCTGGTGCAAGAAGTCACGCCCCCACAACCGCCGCTTCAGCGCCGCCGCGCACTGGGCCATCGTCCAGCCCTTCATGGCGGACAGCTTCGACGGCGTCAGCCGGAAGCCGATCACGCCGCGCAGCAGCTTGATCGACCGAGGCTGCTCGAACCGATCCGCCTTGTGCGCCTCGGCCCATGCCTCCACGACCTTCCAGCGTTCGTCCAGGCTCTTTGTCACGGTGGCGAGCACCGTTTGCGCGTGTTCGATCTCGGGCATCGCTGCCGCCTTGATCGGAGCGAGCGCCTCATTCAGCAGGCGGAACTTTTCGTTGATGCTCGTCTGCAACCCGTCGCAGGTGAGTTGGTAGTCAGCGATCTCGGCCACCAGGGCGTCGATCTCCTGCAACGTCAGCGCCGCCACGGCGGGCTTTTTGATTTTGGTCGTCTTCATAAGGGTCAGCGGCCCTCCACGGTGGGCGGTTCGGGCAGTTGCATCCAATGCGTAGGCGCGGCGTCGGACTCACCAGAATCCGCCGCGCTGGCCAGGGGCATCGCGTCAGCGGCGCGCCAGATTTCGCCGTCGTGAAAGCCGAACCACACGGGGTCACTCGGCCAGTTGTTGTTGGCGATCAGGACGGTCGTTTCGCTGTCGGGCATCTCGTCCTCGCACGCCGTCCAGCCGTCTTGTTGAGAAAGGATAGGCATGGCTTTAGCGCCCTCCTTCCTGTTCGTCGCCGCCCGAGGCCGTCACGCCGATCTGTGCCGAGGCCAGCGTGAAGTGATCCCAGTGGATCGGAACCCCCAGCGTGATGCTGATCTTCTTCGCCGTTTGCAGCAGCGTGACGTATTCGCCGAGGCCCTCTTTCCTGACCACCAAACGCGCGAGGTCGAGCGCCTCGCCGTTGGCGGGCGACGTAAGGCCATAATGGCCCGCCAACGCCCACAAATCCTCGTCCGGGGCGGTCGTGGGCAAGTCGAGGGTCGGCAGGCAGCGGCGGCGCAGCTTGGCCATCCACGGGCCGAAAGGACCAGACTCCGACAGCGCCGTCCGAAAGTTCGTGTTGCCAATGAACACCATGCCGCACTTGCGCCGGTCGAACACTTCGCGGATGAACCCGTAGATTTGCAGTGCGCCGGTCGAAAAGCGCCCGGCCAACGGCTCGTCAATCTCGTCAAAGATCACGAGGTGTCCGCTGTCGAGCGAATTCAAGATGCCCTCGCGAAGTTCACCGAGATCAGTCTTATGCGGGGCGTAGCAAGCCTTGGCAAACTCCTGGAGGAATATCTTGTAAGCGGAACCGCTTGGCAGCCGCACGAGCCGGGTCTGGCCGTGGTTGTGGGTGTGCATGTATGCCTCCGCCGCGAAGGACTTGCCGATCTGCCACTCGCCGATGATAGGGGCCAGCTTCTGGAACGTCAGCGCATCATGGCAACGGTCCCAGATCATGGCCGACAGGGACGTGGGAATGAAGGGCGGACGCCCGACCTTGTCGCGCTCTTCCGACACGCGCTTGTATTCCTCAATGGCCAACACGAACTTGTCCACGTTCGCGCCATACTCGCCTTTGAAGATGCGGTAGACGGTCGTGTAGTTTTTGCGGATGCGCTTGGCCAGGCGTGCCAGGTCATCACCCTTGTCCATGCCGTGGGCATAGAGCCAGCGGATCATCACGCGGTGATTCTCGGGCAGGTCGGCGGTGGCTTTGGCGATCTGCGCGCCGGTGAACGGGATGCCTTTGCTTCGTGTGAATGCGAGGCGTTCTTCCGGCGCGGCCACGGTGATCGCGGTCGATGAGGTTTGCCCTAGCGCGAGAGCGGAAGGGTTGCTAGTGTCGTTACTTGGCTCGGCCAATGTGGTTTCCATAGTGTGGGTTCTGCATGGTTGAGCGCATCACCACAGCGGGCCGGGGGTCGCATCCTCGGCCCGCGCTGTGTCGCACTCGGGTGTATCCATCGCCGCGCCAATGACTGGCGATTCAACGGTGGGTTTGTCAGTCCCGCGCACGGACAATCCGCCGTGCAGCAGTTCCGAAATCTTTGCTGCCGCGTCGCGGCGGCGCTTGGTATCCGCGCGCTCCGCAGGCGTCGGCTTGGCGGTGTCCAGCAGGGCGATGTTGTTTTTGGCACGGTCCATCTCACGCCACATGGCGCGACCTGGGCGCGCATGAACCACCGCCAATTCGCTCTCCATCTTGCGGGCGGCACCCCAGGCGCGCTGCATCGCTTCCTCATCGTCCCTGCGCGGTGCGGTCTCTCGCTCGCAGGAACCGAGATAAGCGCCGTCCGGGCGGCACGCATACAGAGTGTCCGGTGAGAAAGGGTTGACGAACGTCAGGTATTCGCCCGCTTCAAGCGGTTCGTTCTTGCCCTCTCTCGTCACGATCCGAGCCGTGAAGCGCAACTCCGCGCCGGTTGGGTCAAGCTCCTGATCCTCAAAGACAAACCGCCCCGCCGCGCACGTTCGCAACACACCGAACTTCGGCCCCAGCAATCCGGGCAACATGCAACCGGGCAGCAGAGTCAATTCATGCTGCCCCTGCACGAACACCTCGCGCGGCGTCATCTTGCGCGTCTGCCAGAGCCGCGCGTCTGTGTCGATAATGGCTTCCACCGCTGCCCGCTTCTCGGGCGGCATCAACAGCACCTGCCCCCACGGCAGCCATGGATAGTCCAAATCCAGACGCCATTCGGGCGCGAGATGATTGCTCTCCGTCCAACCTTCCAGGTCGTGCTCCCACCGGTCGTTTACGGCGTCATAAGTGCGTTGACCGATCCTGACCCATTGATGCCAAGGGACCATCGGCATTTGCAGCGCTTGGGCATCTTCGGGAGACAGAGCCTGCGCCACGGCGAGTAGCCGGTTGTTGAGTTTGTCCCGCCCATGTAATTCTTCGGGCTGATGGTTGCGATCCTTACCCATCTGACCCGGCAGGAGAGCGGTGTCCGCCATTTCATTGCGCAGCAGGTTACGCAGAGATTCAATGTGCGCCTTGAAGCGAAAATTGCCTTTCCCCTTGCCCTCGAAAACGCCGTGGAATGGGCTTTGCATCCCATCCTTCGATTCACCGCGCAGCACGCGCACGTGACCATCGGTGGCTTCGAGAATGCGCCGGGCAAAATCCTCGCTGATCGCTGCTGTCCCCATCTCTACTAGGAGAGTGGTGCCAATCTCATCGGTGCGGTAACCAATGGTCGTCAGCACCTGCACCACCAGCCAGAGCATGTCCACCTCCTTGAGCTTCTGCTTGGCTTTCTCGACATCGTCCCAAAGCGTCGGCTTGAAGCCGTACGCACAGGCATATGCGCTCTTCACGTCCAGGCAGTCGAGGCCCAGCGAGCGCATCGCTTTCCTCTGGCCTGGAAAGTTTACCTTGGCATCGAACTCGTTGTCATCGAACTGGTAGAACTGTCCGACAAGCAGACCCACCCGCGTGGTATAGGTCAGCATCCGGTATTCATCGACCGCCCCCGGTCCGAGCCGCGCTGCCGCGAGCGCAACAGGTGCGGCGGCGTTCCGGCGGTCCATGAGGTTGTCGTACGACCAACCGCGAGGGAGGTCCTCGGGGCAACGCGGTGGCAACGGACGGCCAGGGTGTTCCCGCCGATACCATTCCTGCCAGGTGCCGTAACCAGGAATACTTTCGCCGCCGCGCCACATCTGCCGGAGCTTTCTGTGAGCGGGTCGGCTCTTGCGCTGATTCTCTTTCTGCAACTCCTGCCAGAAATCCCGGAACTCGGGCGGTATCCCCTTCATCCCGCCTACGCGCAACTCGGGCACCTTGCAATGGTTGATAAACACACGCCAGTCCCCGGCAGCGTAGCGAGCGTTGCCAAGTTGATACTCGTCCCACTTGCGGCGCAGATGCGCTCCGCTCAAGCCGGGTCGGCAAAGCTTTTTGATGGTGGCCGTGATCTGCCCGCGCGGAGCGGACGCAATCACTCGGCAACGCAGCAACATGGCCCGCACTTCCTCCTGCACATCGTCCGGCATCCGGGCGAGTTCATCCCGCTCGTGCAACGGCACAACGAACGTCAGGGCGGCAAGGGCGCGGCAGGTGCTCATGAGGAGAACAGGATGGGTTAGAGCTTTGGCGGCAGCGCCTTTTCCGCCTTGCAGGACCGGAGGATTTCCTGCATCGCCTCGACGATGCGCTCCGAGTACTCGCGCTTTTCCTTGGTCCTCAGCAGCGTCCAGCGTTTGAGCTTGAACACGTCGTCCTCGATCTCCTCCGTCCGGGCAATCCAGTACGCCTTGGCATCGTCGCGTTCCGCCGCCACCTGCTCTTCGGGGGAAACCGGTGCGGAACTGCCATTCTTGCCTTCAGCGTTCGCGCGCTTTGGTTCGCGGATGACGCCGTTGAGCCGGTAAAGTTCCGTCAGGTGCTTCCCCGTGATCTGCTCGCGCACCGCCTCCGCGAAGGCGTCGAATTGCTTCCGCTCAATCGGCGAATTGGTTAAGGTGTCTAAAGTAGTGCCACGTGGCACTTTTGCGGCTTCCGCCGCTTTCTGGTGATCTGCATCAAGCTGATGCAGCAGCTTCATGTACCGCGTTGCGTTCCGATACGATGCCTCACCAAAAGTTGTTTCTACCCGCTTTTTGAAGTCCCGTGTTTGAAGGATTTTCTTGTACCGGATGAGCCGCAATCCGCAGGAAATTGCTCGCTCAACCGCTTGTTCGGCCAGCGACCGAGCCGCCGCGAAATCGCTGGCAATATCCGCTTCCAGCGTTGCCAACTCGGCGTTGACTTCGTAGCTGGGGCGGAGAGCCAACGCGGATTGCGGGGGCAGGACGTGCGCGTCGGTGGCGTCGATGACGCCGAGGGATTGATCTTGGCTCATGGCAAAAAAGAATTAGGCTGGGCGAATGACGTGGCGAGAACTGGGCGACTTGCTGAACGAGGAAACGGAAAAGCTGCTTAAGCGGGGTCTGGCGCTGCCCCTCTGGCGTCTTGCGCCTTCGCCTTACGAGTTGCCGAAGGCTTTGCTTGAGCTTCAGAAAAAGACGAAGCCCCGAATGGTGCTTGCTTGCACGCGTTTTGCGGAGAAGCGGACTTGGCCTCGCCTGACGATTGCTGAGAGCAGCGCCCTTTGGTTGCGCTTGGAACACGCTGCCGCGCTGGCCGATCTACTCGCTTCGCCGCGCCCGCAATGCCTTCAAGACCCTTCTCTGGACGAACCAGAGGAACATGTGCTTTGCTGGCTACTGACCCAAAGTTGGGAAAGGGACGGCTTTCCAGAGCTTCACAGTACGATTGAGTACGCCCTGCGCGGCACTCGGCGCGGAAGTGCGCCAGAGAAGGCCGAGATGGATTGACGGCGAGGGAGGTTTCGTTGCTCATACGGATTTCATGCGGGACTTCTGGAAGGCGATGACGGCACCGCGCGGGATGCGCGTGGTGGAACGGGTTTTCTCGTGTTTGCGGGCGATGTCGATGGGGGCAATTCCACCGACGGTGAACGCGCCTTCGTCCACGAGGTTGATGACGTGCTGCGTGGTGCAGTGCCAGTGACGCGCCAGCCACCAGACCTGGAACCACTCGCGCCCAGCCGGGAGGCCGGACTCGAAGTCCAATTCAGGCTGCTGGTTGGCGGCAGGCATAGGGTCACGCGAAAAGCAGAGAGAGGAACTCGGTCTGCTGAGTGGCTAGGCGACGCTCTTGAAGAGCCAAAGCGCGATTGGCGAAAGCCATCTTGCGGGCTTGCTCGGCGGCGTCGCCTTTCGTGATCTGTGCGACGCCTTCATAAAGGACGGCGCGGTCGGCGGCGGTGAGGGCGTCCACGCCCGTCAGGGCGCGGTCTAAGAGGAACCGAATTTCCCGTGTCATTTGATTTGGAGCCTTTCCTTGATTGCGCCCACGACACGCGGGAAACACCCGCGATTGATGGCCATGCTGACCGAGTTGCGAGGCAGCCCCAGTTCCCGCGCGAGCGCTGTGACGGATTTGTCGTCGTTCAACAGGCGGCGTTTGACTGTCCGCAAGAATCTTTTCACTTGTGCGGGAGTGGGCATTTGGTTAAGTCTTGGGCAGCAGGTGAGCAGTTGCTAACAACAATTGGACAAGAAGCATAACATGTCAAAACCACAATTGGACCTTACTCCTGATTATGGGAAGAAAGTCCGCCTCCTGCGCGTGGCCATGGGGCTGAACCAGTCAGAATTTGCCCGGCTGATGGGCTTCACCAAGAACACGGTCGGCTCTGTCGAGGCAGGCGGTAAACCCAGCGAGCGCTTCAAACAGCAGGTAGAGGCGCTCGAAAAAATGGAAGCGCTCAGCGAATCAGGCGAAAAGTCCAATTTTGTGCCAATGCCTGAGCGGCGACGCGATGTGCCGTTGGCTGATCCGAACACGACCGGCGAGATCATTCCTGTGCGCTGGATTCCGCTGATCGCCTCGGCCCAGGCAGGGGAGGCCACCGATTACGAGGAACTGGCCAAGCACATGCAAAAGCTCGTGCCTTCAGTTAGCGACGATCCGATGGCGTTCGCCATCACCATTGCGGGCGACTCGCAGGAGCCGCGCTATCACGACGGCGACGTGGCGACCGTCACCCCGTCAAAGCCGCTGCGGCAGAATGATCTGGTCATCGCGCGAATCCGCGACCAAGGCGCGGTGTTCAAGCTGTACACCCGCCATGGGGACACTATAAAGTTTTCCAGCTACAACCCCGCCTATCTACCCTTTGAGGTACATGCCTCAGAATTGGACTGGATTTACCGGATCGAATCAGTGCTCAAGATCGTCAACAAATAAGCGGTGTGCAGAACAACCATCCCCCGGTGGAGGTGCCAGGATTCGGCGCGCGTCTGCGCGAATGGCGCAGAGCGAGCGAGTACGATCTGGACTCGGCGGCCCGGCTGCTCGGCGTCAGCGGCAATTATCTCTACACCGTCGAGCGCGGCATTCACATGGCCGCGCCGTCGCTGGTGGCGCGGTTCGAGGAACTGCTGGCGGGAATCTCCATTTTCACCGCCCCGGAGATCATCCGTCGTGTACCCATCGTGTCGTGGGTGCAGGCCGGGCGAATGCAGAATTACGAAGAGATGCCCGAGGGCTGGATGGATTGGGTCGATTGCCTCTGCCCTGACCCGAAAGCGTTCGCCGTGCGCGTGGTCGGCGATTCGATGATGCCGGATCATCCGCCCGGTGGGTTGGCGGTCGTGATGCCCAGCTTTCCGCCAAGGAACAAAGAGCTAGCCGTGGCGAAGCTGCGCGACGAAACGACGACCTTCAAACAAGTGAGTTTTCGCGGCAGCAAACCGGCGTCCTTCCGCCTGACGCCTCTCAACCCGGAGTTCAAGCCGGTGACGGTGGGTCGTGACGATCTCTTCTGGATTTACCCCGTGCATTCGGTGGTCAGCGCAAACAACCTCTAATGACGTTTGATTATGCAAAAAGTCGCCCTTCTCATCCCTGTCGTCTGTATCAGTCTTGCGAGCACGGTTCTTGCGCAGTCAAGTGGCCTCACGACCGGCTCGCTCGGGCCTCCGATGCCTGACCGGCTGCACACGTCCACCACTTTTCGGGCGGGCGGTCAACCCAGCCGCGAGAGCATTCTTGGGCTTCCTTTGCACAGCAAAGGAGGAAGCGATCTGGACGGGTTGAAGGGGTCAATGCAGCTTGTCGAAGGCGAGACTCTCCATTGGACATATCAATTTGATTGGTACGGGACGGCAGAAGATGGTCACCGCATCCGCTTGGGGCATGATCTGCTCGTTACCTACCTCGGCAAAAGCGGCAATACTTGGCATCTATCGCTGCCGGGGCAGTGTTCGTTTCAGATGAATCTTCCCCCTAACATTGCTCCGTCGCTCGTGCTGAACTTCGCTTCGGTGGAATTAACAGCATCGAACAAAAGCATGTTGCTCAACCGGTTGGGCGAGCC
>CAXTVY010000106.1:0-9047 GCA_964247665.1 uncultured Chthoniobacterales bacterium
CTTCCGCACCCGGAATCAGACGATGAAAGTGCATCGCTTCGGGCTGGTCGTGCTCGCGCAGGCGATCTGGTTCATCGTCGCGGGAACGCAGTTGATGAGGTTTAACCCCGTGGATGAACCCACAAACGCTCTCCCTGCTCCCGTGGTGGCCAGCTAACGGCGGAAGTGCGGCGGAAGCCGGCCGGGACACCTCCTGCGACTTGACGCTTGTGCGGAGCGGCACTTTTCGCCGAAGGTGCGGGCATGTCCATCCGCTCCACCCTGGCCGGATTGCGCGGGCTGTTGCCGCTCGCGGCGATCTGCCTGCTGTCCGCCACCCCCTTGCTCGCCGACACGAGCAAGGACGCCAACACTCCCCTGCTCGCCGACACCAGCAAGAATTCCGACGCTTCCAAGGCCAAACCCCAGGATATTACCCAATCCATCCTCGACGAGGTCACCCCGCTCAACACCTTCGATGCCGAAGGGGTTTACGTGGGCCAGAGCCCGTTCAAGATCAAACGTTTCGACGGCCGGGGCGCACAGTCTCAGCAACCTTATCAATCCATCTCCGAAACCGACGCCTCCATCGAGTACGGCCGCCGCATCCACCTCTTCGGCAACGTGTACCTGAAGCTGGCGGGCAGCTACGAACGGCTCGATTTCAGCGAAACCAACGCGCCCGTTCCGACCAGCCTGCAGAGCCTGGGCGGGGTCGTGGCAATCGAGAACGTCCAGCAGGGCGAGGTCGGCGCGTTCCTGCGCGTGGCACCGGGCATCTATTATTCCGACATCGATCAGGTTTCCTTCGGCAACTTCAACGCGCCGGTCGCGCTGGGAGCCATCCTGCCCGTCGGTAAGAAGTTTTTTGTGCTGGTCGGCGCAGACTTCAACGTCCTGGCCAAATATCCGGTGTACCCCATCCTCGGCGTCGTGTGGCTGATCGCCAACAACCTGCGCGTCCAGGGCACGCCGCCCGACCCCCGGCTCATCTACTCCGTCAACGAACAGCTCGACCTGTTCGTCGGCGGTGAGATCCAGGGCGACAACTACAAGCGTGGTTCCAACCCGAATTACCGCCAGCAGGACCAGCGTTTCAACGGCGCGATCATCGACTACAGCGAATTCCGCGTCGGCGGCGGGGCGACGTACTCGCCGAACAAGAAAGTCGATCTCGACATCGACTTCGCGGGCGGCTGGGATTTCGGCCAGACCTTCAATTACTATCGCGGTGACGGCAGCAAGCAATTCGAGACTCGTGGTGCGCCGTATGCCCGAATTTCCGTCACCTCCAAGTTCTGAGCCGCTCTCCCCGCCAGTGATTGTGATCGCGGAATTTGTAATGCTTGCCGCTACATGACAAAAAGTTTACTTTCGTGCGTGCTGCCGCCGAATACTTTCCGGCGTATCCCCGTTTGATCCCGGTTTGGATCGGTCGGAAAAGGGCATTGCACGGTGGCTGCTACGGCCGAACTTTTGATCCACCTCCGGTTCCCCGGTTTCATCCCCACCTTCTTCTCCGACGCTCCCCATGCTAGGCAAATTGCTCCAACCCGAAGTCCAGAGCCTGATCGCCGAACGCAACTTCACCCGGTTGCGCGAGATGTTCGTCGAGTGGCCCCCGGCCGATTTGGCCGACGTGGTGGCCGACCTGCCCGAAGGCGACAAGGTGGTCTTGTTCCGGGTCATGCCGCAAGACCTCGCGGCGGCCGTGTTCGAGTACCTCGACTCCGAGCAGCAGGAGGAATTGCTCCACAGCATGGGGCAGGAACAGGCCGTGCGCATCCTCAACGAGATGTCGCCCGACGACCGCACGACGCTGTTGGAGGAACTGCCGCCCGAGACGGTCAAGGGCCTCGTGGCCTCGCTCTCGCCCTCCGAACGCGCGGTTGCGCAGAACCTGCTCGGCTACCCCGAAAAGAGCGTGGGCAGGTTGATGACGCCCGACTTCATCGCCATCCGCTCGGACTGGAGCGTGCAACAGGTGCTCGACGACGTGCGCACGCGAGGCCGCGACAGCGAGACGCTCAACGTTCTTTACGTCGTGGACGACCACGGCAAGCTCATCGACGACCTGCGCATCCGGGAGTTCCTCACCCGGCCGCTGGAGGCGAAGGTCAGCGACCTGATGAACGACGTGTTCGTGTCGCTGGCCGTCTCGGACACGCAAGAAAGCGCCGTGGCGCTGTTCCGCAAGTACGACCGCACGGTGCTGCCCGTGGTCGATGGCGGCGGGCGGCTGATCGGGGTCGTGACGGTGGACGACGTACTCGACGTGGCCGAGGAGGAAGCGACGGCGGACGCGCACAAGTTCGGCGGCCTGGAAGCGCCCCTCGATCTGCCGTACATGAGCAGCACCCTGTGGGAAATGTTCCGCAAGCGCGGGTCGTGCCTCGTGATCCTGTTTCTGGGCGAGATGCTCACCGCGACAGCGATGCAAGGCTTCGAGGATGAAATTGAAAAAGCGGTCGTGCTCTCATTGTTTTTGCCCTTGGTCATCAGCAGCGGCGGCAACTCGGGCTCGCAGTCGAGTACGCTGGTCATCCGCGCGATGGCGTTGGGCGAGGTGACGCTCAGAGACTGGTGGCGCGTGGCGCGGCGGGAGATCGTCAGCGGGTTGTCGCTTGGCGTGTTACTCGGCCTGGTAGGCTTTGTGCGCATCTCCCTGTGGGCGGTGCTGCATTTCGCCAACTACGGCCCGCATCCGTATATCCTGGCGGTGGCGGTCGGCACGGCGCTCATCGGCATCGTCGGCTGGGGCAGTCTGGCGGGGGCAATGCTGCCATTTATCTTGCGTGTTTGCCGGTTAGATCCCGCGACGAGTAGCGCGCCCTTCGTGGCGACGCTCGTGGACGTGACAGGGTTGATCATCTATTTCATGGTCGCCGCGGCGATTTTCCTGCCTTACGTGCGGCATTGAGCCGGCGGCATCCCCATGGCGGACACGAACACGTACACAGCGCGTTGGTTCGAGTTGTTCTTGCGCCCGATCCGGCCGGAGCAATCCGCGCGCGAGACGGCGTTTCTGCGCCGCCAGTTGCCGCGGGATCGGTTCGCACGGGTGGTCGATGTTTGCTGCGGTCCAGGGCGGCACGCGCATTTGCTCGCGGAGGCCGGGTACGCCGTCACCGGAATAGATCGTGACGGGGCTGCCATCGCGGAGGCCCGCTCACGCGCACACCCGGCCGAGGCCTACCGCGAGTGCGACATGCGCGAACTGCCCTCGCTTGGGTTGCAGGCAGATGCCGTCCTGTGCCTGTGGCAAAGCTTCGGGTTCTTCGACGCGACGGCAAACCGGGCGGTGCTCGCCAGTTTTGCCGGGATGCTGCCCGCCGGAGGACGGTGCATCCTCGACCTGTACCACCGCGACTTTTTCGAGATGAATCAAGGCACGCGGATCTCGGAGTTGGGTGGGCACCACATCACGGAAACCAAGCGGGTGACCGACGGACGTTTGCACGTCTCGCTCGCGGAAAGCGACGGCACACCAATCGACGCGTTCGAGTGGCAGCTCTACAGCCCGCAGGAGTGCATCACACTGGCGGAGGCCGCCGGACTGTCGTGCGTGCTGGCGTGCACGAACTACGACGAGCAGCAGGGGCCGGGTGAGGGGCTGCCGCGTGTGCAGTACGTTCTGGAAAAATTCGCGGCGTGAGATTTCTATGAACGGGCAGTTCCAAGCCCGCGCAGAATTGTCTTACCGCCGCTTCTTCCTGCCGTCGCGCCCCTTGCGCCCCATGGGTTTAGGTCCGTGGGCCACAAGGGCATCCGGCGTGTGATCGTGGTGCATTCTCGAACGCGCGGCAGGAGTTCCCTCCTCCGCGTCACCCACGATACGGAAATCCACTTGCCGCTTGAACGTGTCCACGTTTGCCACTTCCACCTCGACGTGGTCGCCGATCTGGAAGACCCGGCGCTGGCGCTTGCCCACGAGACGCGTCCGCACACTGTCGAACGCGTAGAAATCATCGTGCAACTCGGACACGTGAACGAGGCCGCTCAACACAAACTCGGGTAGTTCCACCAGCAGACCGTAGTTGCGCACGTCCACGATGACCGCCGGGAAAGTCGTCGCTTCGCCTCCGGCATTCGCCTGGCGTTCGCCCAGCAGGTTCTGGAAGTATTCGAGCTTCTTGAGTTTGACCGATTCGCGCTCGGCGTCGGCCGCCACGCGTTCCGTGGCCGAGATGTGCGCGGCTACTGCCGTGAGGTCCACCGTGGCGAGCCGCGTGCGTTTTTCATCGCCTGCCAGCAACGCCAGCGCGCGGTGGACAACGAGGTCCGCGTAGCGCCGGATGGGGCTCGTGAAGTGCGTGTAGTTGACCTTCGCCAAGCCGAAGTGACCGAGCGGCGTCACCTCGTAGACGGCGCGCTTCAAGCTCTTGAGCAATCCCAGTTTCACGGCCGCTTCCTCCGGCTTGCCGCGCACGGCGAGCAGGATTTTTTGCAGCTCGGGCCGGTGCGTCAGGTCGCCCACGCGGTAATCGTAACTCTGCACGAAGTCGCGGAACTCCAGCAGGCGGTCGGCGTCCGGGTCCTCGTGGACGCGGTAGATGGCGGGCATCTGCCGGTTCTTCAGCTCGCGCGCGACGACCTCGTTCGCCGCCAGCATGAACTCCTCAATGAGCTGATGGGAGATGTCGTTCTCGACTTTCTCCAACCGCACGGGCTTGCCATCAGCGTCCAGATGCACCTTCACTTCAGGCATGTCCAGGTCGAGCGACCCATTTTTGAACCGGTTCACACGCAGCAGCGACGCGAGCTTCCACGCGCGGTGCAGCTCCCGCGCAATAGGCGAGGCATCGGCCGGACCCTGGAGCAGCGCGAACGCCTCCCGGTAGGTCAGCCGCGCGGCGCTGCGGATCACCGTGCGCGCGAAACGCACCGCCTTGATGCGCCCGCCGCCCGCGAAGTCGATGAAGACCGAATACGTGAGCCGGTCCACCCGGGGTTTGAGCGAGCAGACGCCGTTGCTCAAGCGCTCGGGCAGCATGGGGATGACGCGGTCGGCGAGATACACGCTATTGCCACGCTCGAACGCCTCGCGGTCCAGCGCGCCACCAGGCGGCACGTAGTGGCTCACGTCGGCGATGTGGACGCCCAGGCGATACCCGCCGCCGGGCAGGTCCTCCACGCGCACGGCGTCGTCGAAGTCGCGGGCGTCGTCGGGGTCGATCGTGAGGATGAAATCGTGGCGCAGGTCCTCGCGGCGGTCCGCTTCATGGGCATCTACCTCCTCGGGGATCGACTCCGCCGCGTGCATCACGTTGCGTGGGAACTCCTCCGGCAAGTGGTACTTGCGGATGATGGAGAGCATGTCGATGCCCGCCTTGGACGCGGGCCCGAGCACCTCGATAACCTTGCCCTCGGGGTTGACGTGGCGCATCTCCCACGGCTCCAGCCGCACGATGACCTTGTCCCCTAGATCGGGCTGCTTGGGCAGCACGGTCTGGCCCAGGTGGACATAAACGTGGTGGATGAACCGGGGATCATCCGCGACGACGTAATGGAACTGCTTGGATTTTTGCAGCGTGCCCACGATGGTTTCGTTGGCGCGCTTGAGGATGCGGATGACCCGGCCCTCGCGCCGCTGACCCGCTCCCGGGCCACGGAAGCGGCGCTCGCGGGCGTCGATGAATCCCTCGCGGTTGACGCGCGCCAGGACGCGGTCGCCGTGCAGGGCGGTCGCGGTGTTCTCGGCCGTGATGAACAGGTCGGACTGGCCGGGAGTTTCGCTGATGACAAAGGCGTAGCCCTTGTCGTTGAAGCGGATGACGCCCGCGAAGAGGTCGGCGGCGTCGGGCTTGACGTAACGGTCCTTTTTGATGCGGGCGACGGCCCCTTCCTGCTCCATGTCGCGCAGGAGTTCCTTGAGCGCGGCGCGGTCGTCGGGGGTGAGCCCGAGCTTTTTGGTGAGTTCGACTTTGTCGAGCGGTTGATACTTGGGTGAGGCGAGCAAGCGCAGAATTTTCGCGCGCAGATCGCCGGCAGATGGTGTCGGCTTCATTCGGATTTCCGGCTGGACGAAGAAAGTGTCCCCGGAGCTAAACGAGGCTAGTGTAGCCGCAAAGCGTCTCCCTGGCAAGAGCTTATCTCACCAAGGGGCAAATTCGGCGCTTCGCCCTGTGGAACGTCATCGCCGGCACCAATGGATGATTTCGGCGGCTTCCGGCGGCCACCGCGGCTATCCCCGCGCCTTCTTCACCGCCTCCACAAATGCCGCCGCGCGCGCGGTCAACCCGGCCCAGTCCTGGTTTTTGACGAACTCTTTGGCCACGAGGCTCGACCCGGCGGCCAACGCGGCGCAACCAGCTTTCAGAAAATCGGCCGCCGTTTCCACGGTCACGCCGCCCGTCGGGATGATCCGCAACATCGGCAGCGGAGCGAGCAGGTTCTGGATGTACTTCGGCCCCAACCCGTCGGCGGGAAAGAGTTTGATGAAATCCGCGCCCGCCTCGTGCGCCGTCAACGCTTCCGTGGGGGTGTAGGCACCACAGGCGATAGGCTTGGCATAGCGTAGACACATTTCGACGATGGCCGGGCGGCACACGGGCGTGACCACGAACTGCGCTCCAGACAGGATCGCCGCGCGGCACGTCTCGGTGTCCAGCACCGTGCCGACGCCCATCAACGCGCGGTCGCCGAAGCGCTTGCTCGCATCGGCGATGGTGGCAATCGCGTCGGGCGAGGTCATGGTAATTTCCAGGCCCGTCACACCCCCGGCGAGCAGCGCCTCGCAGATGGGGATGAGCGCGGCCGCGGAGTCCACGCGGATCACGGCGACGATGCCGGGATCGAGGATGCGGGAAATGATCTGAGCTTTGGTCATGGAAAGGGGAAAAAGGAGATAATCACTCGGCCGATGGAGAAACATAAAAGACCGAATGGTATATTGTCGCACGAAAAATCGGTTAAGTTGCCCGCCTGCCCATCCGCATCCTTTTGCCATGCAAGTTTCTGACCTCCGCGGCATTCTCCAGTACATCCCGCGCTTCCGCGACCGCACGTTCGTCCTCGCCCTCGACGGCGAGATCGTTGAGTCCGAGAACTTTTCCAACGTGCTGTTGGACCTGGCCGTGCTGCGCTCGCTCAACGTCAAGGTCGTCATCGTCCACGGCGCGCGCCACCAGATCGAACAGCGCGCCGCCAGGCTGGGCACGCCCATCACAAACGCCGATGGGACAGGCATCACTGACGAGCGCACGCTTTCCATCAGCCTCGACGCAGCCACGCGCGTCACGCACGAGATCATGGAGGGCCTCACCAGCGTGGACCTGCGCGCCGTCTACGCCAACGCCGTCATCGCCTACCCTGCCGGCATCCTGGGCGGCGTCGACCAGCTTTACACCGGCCGCGTGGACCGTGTGGACGCCGCCAGCCTGCAACTCTTCCTGGACCAGGGCATCATCCCCGTATTGCCCCCCCTGGGCTTCGACGGAGACGGTAAGACCTACCGCATCAACTCGGACACCGTCGCCGTGGAGGTAGCCGACGCCCTGCGCGCGGCGAAGATCATCTTCCTGTGCGAGAGCGGCAGCCTGCGCGTGGATGGCCAACTGGTGCGCCAGCTCTCGGTCGAGGAGGCCGACGCCATGGTCAAGAAACACCGGTTACCCAGCGAGCAGCGCCCGCTCGAACAGAAGCTCGAAGCCGCCGCGCGCGCCTGCCGCCTGGGGATTCCACGCGTCCATCTGCTCGACGGCCATGTCAACGAGGCGCTGCTCGCGGAGCTTTTCAGCAGCGAGGGCATCGGCACGATGGTTCACTCGAACGAGTACCAGCACATCCGCCGCGCCTTCAAGAAAGACGTGCGGCGCATCATGGCGCTCATCCGCCAGTCCGTGCAGAACGAAGAACTCATCCACCGCACCCGCCACGACATCGTCTCGCGCATCGAGGATTACTGGGTGTTGGAGATCGACCGCAATCTGGCCGGCTGCATCGCGCTGCATCCCTACCCCGAAGCGGGCATGGCGGAACTGGCCTGCCTTTACGTCAGCAAGACGCAGGAGAACGCCGGATATGGGCACAAGCTGATGACGTTCATCGAGAACCTGGCGCGCAGCGAGGGTTTCAAGGAGATGTTCGCTCTGTCCACCCAAGCATTCGTATACCTGCAGCAGAAAGGCGGGTTCCACGAGGCCGATCCCAGCGCCCTGCCCGCAGCACGGCGCGAGAAGTACGAGCAGAGCGGCCGGCATTCCAAGGTGCTCGTCAAGTCCCTGCTCGGATCAGACCTCCCGCCGCTCGGAACCTGACCGCACAGAAAGTTATTCACAGACATCTCTGAAACTTGTTCACCAACCTGAGAAAGCCGTGCCGGAGACAGTTTGAACGGAAAATCCGTGCCGCGAAAAAGGCACCGGGATCGCTAGCAAGGTTCGGGCCAACACTGTCTTGCCGCTAGGGGGAACCCCCGATGGATGCGCCTCTGAGGTCCGAGGGAAGTTGATCCGCGCAAAATAAATCTCGGCGGGTTTTGCCCAAGATTTTCGCACGGAAAATCGTTGGTTATTCCCATTTTTTCCTTGTCCGTTTTGGCCTGTTTTCTCTATTCCTTGGCAGTCGCTTCAACCGCCCCCAGAACACAAAACGCCACCATCAATTTCCGCGCTCCGCGCTCGCTCCTTTGGGCCCGGGCGCATGGCGCTGGCTGCCGGCAGCGGCAGGATCAAGAACCGGACTCGCTTTCTCTGGCCTCACCTTCAACCCCTACTTTGCCAATGATTTATCTCATTCCATTGCGCACGGTGGCTCGGGGATTGCGGTGCGGCCGGCCCGAAGGCACGTAGCAGGGTCCGACTTCCATGGTGGCCGAGTGGGTTCTGCAACTGCTTGGCAGGGACGCCGCTTACTTTTGTCATGCAAGATCATTATCGCCAGATTTGGGAAAGCATCGCTGCTGCGATCAAGCCACAGGTGGGTAAAGACACGTACCAGCGCTGGTTTGCGAACATTACCCTCGTGCGGGCCGATGGGCAGGAGATGACGCTCGGGGGGCGGAACAAAATTTACCAGCTCGGGATGGAGAGAAACTACAGGCGGAGGGGGAAGTCGCCGGGCAGGGG
>CAXTVY010000106.1:9101-10947 GCA_964247665.1 uncultured Chthoniobacterales bacterium
TGCAGTCCGCCGTCATGGGTGTCCTGGGCGCGCCGCGCCAGATCAAGTTCGTCTTTCACGAGCCGGGCGAAGCCTCCGTGACCGCGAAGGCCCCGCCGGCCCCCGCGCCCGAGAGCCATTTTCCCCAGCCGGTGCTCGAAGGTGTCAACGGTGCCAACGGCCACGCCGCTGCGGGCGACCTCGTACCGGCCGCCGCCAACGGGTCCAACGGCCACAGCCACGGCGAAACGCGCGCCTTCGGCAGCGACGCCACGGCAAGCGCCGTGCCCGAGCCGACAGGCGAAGCTTCCACCGGCGGCATGAACCCGCGTTACACGTTTGAATCGTTCGTCGTCGGGAACAACAACCAGTACGCGCAGGCCGCCAGCAAGGCCGTGGCCGACACGCCCGCCAAGACGTACAACCCGCTCTTTCTCTACGGCGGCGTGGGCCTGGGCAAAACGCACCTGATGCAGGCGATTGGACAGGCCATGCTGACCAAGAAGAAAAACCTGCGGGTCATCTACATTTCCAGCGAGCGGTTCACGAACGAGTTTATTGATGCCATCCAGCATTCGACGCTCGTAAAGTTCCGCAAAAAGTACCGCCTCGCCGACGTGCTGCTCATCGACGATATCCAGTTCCTCGCGGGCAAAGAGCGCAGCCAGGAGGAATTTTTCCACACGTTCAACGCGCTGTTCGACGGCCACAAACAGATCGTGATGTCGAGTGACCGGCCGCCGAGCGAGATCGCCAACCTGGAAGGGCGGCTCGTGTCGCGCTTCGAGTGGGGCCTGACGGCGGAACTCCAGCCACCGGACATCGAGACGCGCATGGCCATCCTGCGCAAGAAGGCGGAGACGATGAGCATCAAGCTCCAGCCCGAGGTCTTCGATTTCCTGGCCAAACGGATCCGCACGAACGTGCGGCGGCTCGAAGGCGCGCTGATGCGTGTGGCCAGCTTCGCGTCTTTGAGCGGCAGGTCGCTGACGCAGGAGAACGTCGAGCACCTGCTCAAGGACATCTTGCAGGAGGAGGCGCGGCGCACCGTGACCATCGACCAGATCCAGCGGCGCGTGGCCGAGCACTACGACATTCGACTGGCCGACATGACCAGCAAACGGCGGCCAGCCAACATCGCGTTCCCCCGGCAGGTGGCGATGTACCTGGCGCGCGAGATGACGAAAAGTTCGCTCAACGAAATCGGCGACGCCTTCGGTGGACGCGACCACGGCACGGTGTTGCACGCGCACCGGCTGGTGAAGCAGCGCATCAAGGACGAAGACAAGACCCGGCAAGTGGTGTCGCTGCTCGACAGCGAGTTGCAGCGGTAGGGAGAAGGCGGAAGGCGGGGGGCGGAAGGTGGGAATCAGCGGGTGGTAGCGCCTGCCAGCGAAAAAATCTGCGATCCGGCTTTGCATTCTCCCCGTAGCGCGTTCAGGTATGCACCGGATTTGTTTCTTCCGACCTCCGACTTCCGACTTCCGCCTTTCCATGACCGCCTCGGACATTTTCCAACACCTCTCCCCCGGCCTCGCGGAACAGGTACTCTCCTATCTGCAAACGGCGGACAAGCCGACGTACAAGGTCGCCATCCAGACCCTCGCCACCCAGCGCAAGCTGCGGCCCGTGTTCGTGGAACGCAAACCGCGCCAGGAACGCCACGCCTGGATGCAGGTGGCGTTGGGACGGCCCCACAGCGAGCAGATCGCGCTGAACCTGTTGCAGATGTGGTTGATGGGATCGCAGTCCGCCGTGTTGCGCGATTTTCTGGATTCTCTCGCCATCGAGCACGACGAACAGGGTGGCATCGAGAGCCTCCCCCCCTGCCCTGCCCCGGAAAAGCTCCTCGAAGCGGTGGATGGCC
>CAXTVY010000106.1:10957-14040 GCA_964247665.1 uncultured Chthoniobacterales bacterium
TATCGAATCATCCGGCGGAGATCGTAGCGGTGTACCTGCAATGTTTTCAGGGCATGGATATCGCGGGTTGGCCACCGCTGGCGGACCTGCTGGCCACGGACGAACGCCTGCGCTTGCCCAGCACGCAGCCGGCACCGGTTGCAGCAACTCCCGCCCCGGTGGCGAGCTAAACGCGGTCGGCCCGCACGCCCTTGACCGTGGGCTTGAACCCGGACGGCTTGCGGCTGATCCAAGCGACAAATTTCTGGACCTCGGGTTCGGCGCGCAGGCTGGGCAGGTCGTGCAAGCGGCGTTCCAGCTCCTTCTCGGTGAACAGGGCGTGAAGCTGCTTGTGGCAACCGGAACAGAGCAGGAGAAGATTTGATTTAACCGAGCGACGGTCGAAATTTTTCTTGTTCCACTTGTTCCGGTGACGGCACTGCGGCACGAGGTGGTGCCGGGTCAGCGCGGTTTCACGTTCACAGAGTTGGCAGTGGCTGACAGCATGCAAAGCGATATGTTCGGCGATCCTGATCGGTGCTGTATACCGGCTTCACTCGGTGGTCAAACCGGAAAGAAGTAGCTTGCACTTCGGATCACTGATATTCTGCCCGGTATCGTTCGTTGCGTCAGTCTTTCACCGTTCGCACTGCTGGCATCGGTTACCCATCCCAATACAATTTCATTCATCTAAACGCTCGAGCTCAAGTCCAGAAAATGCCAATCAACTCTTTGGAACGCTTCCGCTATTGGGGCGGCGTGTTGTCCGGTCGACGTGTGACACAGGACCAGGCGCACGAACGTTATCGGCGCATTATGCAAACCTTGGCTTCCGCCGCCCTTGGCCGTGGGGTTGGCTTTGTGGTGAGCTTTGTCAGCGTCCCTTTAACCGTAAAATACCTCGGCGGAGAACGCTATGGCTTATGGGTGAGCATTAGCACACTTTTGGGTTGGTTTGCTATGGGTGATCTGGGTTTGGCTAACACGTTGACCAATCATCTGAGCACCTCTTTAGCACATGGCCATCGAAAAGAGGCTCAGCAGTATGTCGCTACGACATTTTGGCTACTGGCAAGCATAGCAGCCCTGATCGCTGTTCTGTTTCTTATCGTCTGGCCATGGATCGACTGGCGCGGGTTGTTCAACGTACGAGGAACCACTGCTCAGCATGAGGTCGCTGCGGCGGTTGGTACGGCGGTACTTCTAGTCGTAGCAAGTTTACCTTTTCTAGTGAACAACAAAGTCCTTTATGCCTGCCAAGAAGGCACTCTTGCCAACTACTGGACGGCGGCCGGCAACGCGGTCAGCCTGATGATGATCTGTGTGGTTGTCCACTTCAAATTAGGATTGCCGTGGCTCATCCTAGCTGTTTCAGGAACAACGCTGGGGATTTCAACGTTCACAAGCATCTGGCTGTTCGGCATCCATCGATCTGAACTGCGCCCAATTTGGACAGCGGTCGATCGTTTCAGAATCAAGAGTTTGGGCATGGCAAGCAGTCAGTTTTTTGTCATCCAGATAGCTGTACTGCTTATCTTCCAGTCGGATAATTTGATTATCACCCACTTTCTGGGAGCTGCGCAAGTCACACCGTATGCAGTGTGTTTCAAAGTATTTTCTTACGTTACCCTCGCGCAATCACTAGCATTGCCAGCGCTCTGGCCTGCTTATGCCGAAGCTATTGCACGCCGTGACGGGAGATGGGTACAACGTACATTCTGGATCGTTTCCGTTGCGAGCGGAACTTCCGCTGCTATTCTGATTGTACCACTCATCGTCTATGGACGGCAGATCATTTGTTGGTGGGCAGGATCCGCAGCTGTTCCACCACAACTACTCCTTTATTGGATGGCCGCTTGGACTATACTTATCTCAGTAGGGAATAGTATTGGCTGTCTTCTTAACGGTGCAGGCCAAATCCGTGGGCAAACGATATATGGGACAACAACAGCTGTTATCAGCGTGATTCTTGCTTGCACGTTGGTGGTTCGTTACGGAATCGTCGGTGTCTTAATGGCCACTACCTCAACGTTCTTCTTTTTCAACTTTCTGCCCGCTAGTATAGAGACACGCTACCTTCTGCATCGGCTGGCTGCGAATTAAACAAATAAGTCGATAGATAAACGTCTTCGGTTATAAACTAGGTTCTACCATGAAGTGCAATATCTGCCAGACGGACACGACGCCGATTTTCCAAGGAATTGTTTTGAGTAAGTATCAAACGCAATACTATGGCTGTCCACGTTGTGGTTTTTTGCAAACAGACCCTCCGCACTGGCTCGCGGAAGCCTACACACAACCCATCAACCGCAGCGATGTCGGCTACGTTGCTCGTAACGTCGCTTTCACTGAGTTCACCACTCTGCTCCTAAGTAGTTGTTTCCCCCGTTGCGGACCTTGCGTAGACTTTGGTGGTGGCTACGGCATGTTCGTTCGTTTGATGCGTGATCGTGGCTACAATTTCTATCGGCAGGACAAGTTCTGTCCTAACCTCTTTGCTGCGGATTTCGAGGCACCGAACGATCCAGCAATACATTACGACTTTTTGACGGCATTCGAGGTATTTGAGCACTTGAATGATCCAGTATGCGAACTAGAAAAGATGCTCCGAATGTCGGACCACATCTTGTTCTCCACAGAAGCCGTGCCATTGCCTTATCCACCTTTGGATCAATGGGCATACTATGGCCTAGAACATGGACAACACATTGCATTCTACCCCATCAAAACGCTGCAATTTTTGGCTGAACGCTACCAAATGTTTCTTTACTCTTCCCCAGACCGCAGTGTTCACTTTTTTAGCCGACGCGCCATCTCCAGATTTCGGTGGTCAATGATGTTTCGGCGCGGGTCACGCTGGCTAATCAAGCATCTTGTTCGGCAGCCTCCATCCCTTCTAATGCCAGATTATCACCGTGTGACAGCGATGATTCGAAATACCCCAGTTTGAGATCCAAATTCCCGCTATGGTAGCGTCACATGTCGAGCGCCAGTTCATCCCGGTAGACATTTTTTATACGCCGGAGATTTTCTCAATCCAATCGGTCGGCGGAATCAGTCGCTACTTCATCGAGCTCATTCGCAGGCTACGTGCGGCTGGACAT
>CAXTVY010000107.1:0-13902 GCA_964247665.1 uncultured Chthoniobacterales bacterium
GTGGTCAGGTCCTGGGCCGTGATGGAGGTAGGCACGGTCGTCTGGCCAAACTGGATGTTGCCGCTGTCACCACCCTGGGTCGTGACGGTGCCCGTGACGCCCACCGCCCCCGGCGCGTTGATCGTCACGCTGCCGCCTGCCCCGCTCGCCAGGGCGGACGCGTCGATGCCGCCCGCCGTCACCGTCACCCCGTTGGCGGTGCTGGTGCCCGTCGCGCCGAGCAAAATCGCGCCGCCCGTGCTGCCTTGAGCGGTGATTCCGTTGGCGAGCGTCAACTGGCCGCCGCCCGTGATCGTCACGCCGCCCGCCTTGGACGCTGCCGTGTCGCCCGCGTTGGCCGTCCCGCTCGTGTTGATCGCGCCAGTCACGTTCACCGCGCCCCCGCTGGTGAGCTGGACCGCCCCACCCGCGGACGTGGCCGTGGTCGCCGTCGTGGTGGAGGTCAGGCCGCCCACCGTGATCGACGACGGGGGTAAGCTGGCACCATTGGCCCCGACCGTGATCGCTCCGCCGCTATACACCGTTGTCCCCGTGCCGGTGAGCAAGATATTGGCGTCCGCCCCGGCGGCGGTCAGGGCCGTGGCCGTCACCGGGGCCGCCGCGATGCCGGCCGTGGGCGTGGTCGTCAGCAGGTTGATGGCACCGGCGGTGTTGGTCGGCGAGGCTCCCACGCCCGCCAGGCCCGGAACGGGGTTGGTGTTGATCGTGCCGACCGTGATGGCGTTGGGGTTGCCCTGGTTGCCGACGCCTGCCACCGTCTGGTTCGAAGCTCCGTTGGCGAAGATGGAAATCGTCCGCCCGGAGGTGACGATGGTGTTCGTCGTGTCCATCCCGAACGAACCCTGCGCGCCCACGCCCGCGTGGAAGCTGATCGTGCCGGTGCCTGCGGCGAAAGTCAACTGTCCGGCAGTCGCCACGCCGGTGGTGGGGTTGCTGATGAGCGTTCCCGTCAATGAATCGATCCGGATGTCGTGCGTGGCTTCCAGGTCGATGTTGGTGTTCGCGAGGCCCGCCGATTCCAGCGACTGCGCCGAGATGACCAGCGTGCCGTTGGCGTCCACGCCGGTATTGTTGGTCGCCAGCACGGTGCCCGAAGTCGTTGTGCCCGCCGTGCTGCTGATCTCGATGTTCGTCGGGTCCAGCAACAGGCTGCCCGGTTTGCCCCCGGCCCCCCCGTTGGCGCTCACGGAGCCGTCGTACCCCAGATCGCCGTGGCTGGAAACCTCCACCTGCCCGCCGTTGCCCCCCGCCCCGGCGGCGTTGGCGCTGATGTTGCCCGAAAAGTGCGTTGCCTGGTCGGACCACAGCACCACCGTGCCACCATCACCTTTCGTGGTCGCGTCGGCGTGGATGCTCGTCGCGGCGTCCACGCTTGTCGTGTTGGCGTGTGCCAGCGTGCCCGCACCGTGGAAGTCGCCGCCCACGCGCACCGCGCCGCCGCCCGCCGTGCCGTTGGCATTGATCGCCGCACCCTGGAGCGCCACGGTCCCACCGAGCACCTGAACGTTGCCGCCCTTGCCTGCCACAATGCCCTTACCAGCCGCCGAAGCGTCGAGGCGTCCGCTGACGGTGGCCGTGCCGTTGCGGCCCGCGTTGACGGTGATGTCGTGCCCCTTGAGCAATCCGGAGTTGACGATGGCCGTCGAGTAGAGGTCGCCCGCGCCCAGCAGCACGCGCGGCGCGGTCACCGTGCCGTGGTTGGTGACGCTGCCCGCGGCGGCCGAGGCGGTGGCCGCCGTGCCGTTCGCCTGCACGAACACGTTGCTGTTGCGCTCACCGACGTACACGTCCCGGCCCGAAACCATCGTCGCCAGCCCGTGCGTGCTGGTCACCGTGCCGTTGTTGGTCACGTTCGCGCCCATGAGCACGATGCGGTTGTCAGCCGCCAGCACGCCGTCGTTCTTCACGTCGCCCGTCAGGTCGGTGAAGTGGATGCGACCGGCGGTGAAATCCTGGTCGCTGATCTTGCCGGCGCCCGCGTACAGATTGGCGACGTTGAGGACCGCGCCGTTCTGGAAGAACACGCCGTAGGGGTTGACGATGTACACGGACCCGTTGGCTTGCAGTGACCCGAAAATGTTCGTCGGGTTGGGGCTGGTCACCCGGTTGAGCACGCTCGAGGAGCTGTTCGGCTGCACGAAGCGCACCGTCTCACCCGGGGCGATGTTGAAACTGCTGTAGTTGATGATCGAGCGGTTGCCCGCCGTGATCACGGTCAGGTTGCCATCCTGGGTAAAGGAGGCGGTGCCGCTGACAACCTGTCCGCCTTTAGGCGCGGCGAAGACGTAGGTGTCGGCGTAAGACACGAACATCACCGCCAGCAAGCAGACTTTGAAGAGAGAAGGGTTCCCGGACGATTTCATGACGGCGCGACGGCGTTGGTAAAGAACCTCAGAACGTACTGATGGGGGCTGACGCCGACGCGATCATAGAAAAAGTTCGCGTCGAACTACAGCAGAAAAATTGGGGTCAGACCATGCTCCTTTGGTAGTAGAGGCCGTACTTTTTTTATCAATAGGAGATGACACCCACGAAGCTCAGGCGCGGCGAACCGGCCTCGACCGGCCGGGAGGTCTTGTCGGTGACGGAAACCAGCGGAAAGCCGCAATCCAGGCGCAGGTTCAGGTAACGCAGCACCTGCACCTCGATGCCCACGCCGGCGGACATGAGCAGGCGGTTGGCCTCGGTGCTTTCCACGATGTTGTTGTTCTCGGCGTAGCCCAGGTCGTAAAATGCGCGCAGGATGACATCGAAATCCGGCCGGGCGAGGATCGTGGGCGGGCGCAGCAAGAACTTCGGCGGCGGGGGCGGCGGCTTGCTAGGATCGTCCGGCACGTCGGTGTCGGCAGGCTTGAGCGCCCGGAGCACGTGGAAACGGTATTCCGCGTTGATGATGACCGAATCATCACCCGAGGTGAACGCTTCCGGGTAGCCGCGCACGGAGGCAAAGCCGCCGATCACGTCCTCGAACTGTGGGACGAGGCGTTTGTCCGCGAAGGTGTACTGGCCGTGAATGAGGAGGCTCACCTCGTGCGCCAGGGACACTTTCCTCCAGTAGCCGCGCCGTTTGGCCGCGTCAGCCTCTTCCTGGTAGGCGCTCCATTGTTTGGAGAAGAGGATCGGTTCGAGGAAGGCGCTCACCCCGAAGTTGTACTTGCCGATGACGAAGTCCTTGCTCGTGTTGAAGCGGCCCATCTTCTGGAGTTCGTCGCTGCTGGTGCCAATCACGCCGGGTAGATTGGGCTCCACCTGTACGCTGCCGAAGACGCTGAGTTGATCCGTCGCGCGGTCGGTGGAAAGACCGACGATGGGCAGCAGGAAATTTGTTTTTCCCTCCTGGGGGAAGGTGCCCACGTCGGCGATGTCGACGTTCTTGTATTCCGCACCCGCAATCACGTCGAGGGGGTAACCCTTGAAGTAAAACGGCGTGTAGATGGCCAGCAGGCCCGCCGTGCCGCTTTTGCCGACAAATTGCGCCTGGTCGAAGCCCACGTCCTCGGCCTGGAACCGCCCGTAGCCGCCGTACACCTTGAGCTTGAGCACGTCGGGGAAGATCGGCGTGATCTGGTACGAGCCGAACGCCGAATACGTTTCCGATGAGAGCGAGGTTTCAAAGCTCAGATCCAGCGTGTCGTCCAACCCGGTGAGTTGGCGGATCTCGCCGCCGGCGCGCGTGCGCCATGTGCCCGACGCCTGCGTGCCCGTGTTGGAGGTCTGGTCGAAGAGGAAAATGCCCGGATGCTCGACGTGGACGATGTAGTCGAGGATAACCCCGGCGTCCTCACCTGCCGCCGTCACGGCCACGTCCACCCGGCGGCCGGGGAAGCGATTGATGCGGTCGAGGTAGTTTTGTAGCGCGCTACGGTCCAACAGGCTGCCGGGTTTGGCCTTGGTCGGACCCTGCAAAGGGGAATGCGTGGTGATCTTGGCGTACTTCGGATCGTCCACGGTCGTAGAAGCAGCCTTGAAAGGCGGCTTGGCCACCGGTTTGACGATGGTGCGGACCTGCCGCACCTCGCTGGCATAAACGAGCAGCGTCAGCGGCGTGGCTCCCTTGCGCAAGTCCTCGCCCGTGGAAGGATTGATCTGGTCGGGATCGACGACGACGAACACACCGTAGACGCCCGTCTTGTTGATCTGGCCGACGATGGACGTGTAAATGGCCTGCAACGCGTCGCCGGAAAATGTTTCGGGCGTCTTGATCTGCGAGAGCACGATGGGAACGTCCCGCGCCCCCGCACCGGGACCAACGAGGCCCCCGTCTTTCTCGGCTGATTGGCCGAGCGTCAGAGGAGTGTCGAGCAGCTTCTGCGCGGGCGGCAGTCCGGGGTGCGGAGGCCGCTTGATCGGACCGTATTTGATCGTGAACTGAGAAACCTTGTACTTGAGGGCTTTGAGTTCAACTCCCGGAGCTGGCTGCGGGATCAGCGGGGACGGCCCGAGGTTAAGGTTGAAATTGGGCAGATTGGGCAGATTGGGCACCGGCTGGAGCGGGACGGTCCCGGGCGGGATCAACTCCATCTCGGGTACGTCGGCCGGGCCGCCGGGCTCGGTCGGCAGCCCCTCACCTGGACCGTAACCGGGGATGACGGGCGAGGCGCTCCCGGCACCGTTGGTGCCAGCGCCATTCGCTCCCGAAGGCAGGGAACTCGCGGTGGGGGCGGCGGGCACCGTCGGGTCTGCGGCGAAGTTACCGCCCAGAGGAAAACAGACGCCCAAGACGGCAGCAGCCAGAAGGCGCGTCTTACCGCCGGCACCCAGGGCGTGGGGGCGGGTTGGCCGAGGACCGATCAGGTAGTCCCAATCGCCCTGGCAGAGCATTCGCTTTGGCTCCATAACAAAAACAAAATCAATCAGCTACGGCGTGAACTTTCCGCCCAGCTCGCCCGGAACGCGGGACCGGGCAAAGTCCACGCAGGCCGCACACAGCAAGCAACATCCAACAAGAAAGTGTCGGCATTGTTTTCATCCCGAGGGCGTTGGCAAGCACAAAATTGAACTATCCAAATCACTTTCAACGACCGCCACCTGCCCACGCGAAGATCGGAAGCCTCTCCGCGCGGGTAAACGGGTGGCGAGACGTTGTGTGAACGCCCCCCCCTCGCGTCCCGGGCTGTGTTGACAGGCAAAGCGTTGACCGGCGATTTACCGGCCGGGCGGGTGGGCGTTCAACGGCACGTCCAGCCCAAAGTAACGGTGGGCGTTGTGAAAACAGATGTCGCTCACCATCCCGCCGAGCAGCTTCATGTCCTGCGGCAACTCCCCGTTGACAACATCCCGTCCGATGAGTTCGCAGAGCAGACGCCGGAAGTATTCGTGCCGAGGAAACGAGAGAAAGCTGCGGGAATCGGTCAACATGCCGACGAAACGGCTCAACAAGCCGATGTTCGACAAGGTGTTGAGTTGCCATCGCATACCGTCCCCTTGGTCCAGGAACCACCAGCCGCTGCCGAACTGAATCTTCCCGGGCACCTCGCCGCCCTGGAAGTTGCCAGCCATCGTGGCAAAGACATAATTGTCTGCGGGGTTGACGTTATAGAGCACCGTTTTCGGCAGTTGGTTGTCGCGGTCCAACCGGCCGAGGTAACGTGCAAGATTGGCAGCCTGCGAAAAATCGCCGATGGAATCGTATCCGGTATCAGGCCCCAGCTCACGCAAAGCCCGGGCGCTGTTGTTACGCAGGGCCCCGAGGTGGAGTTGCTTGGTCCAAGCCCGCGCCGCATCGAGCCGTCCGAAGTACAACATCAGGTAGCTGCGGAACTTCGCCGCCGCCGCCGGGTCAATCTGCCGTCCGGCGCGTGCTTCATCGAAGCTGCGCCGCGCTTCGGACTCAGCGCAGTCCTCGGCTGGACAGTCACTGAGCCCATGGTCGGAAAGTCGCCCGCCCTGGGCATGGAAAAAGTCGTGACGTTGCCTCAATGCGTCGAGGAAGCCCTGGAGGCCGTTGCATTCGATTCCGCTGGCGGCTGAGAGTTGATCCAGCCACGAGTTAAAGACAGTCGGCTGATCCACGACGAGCGCCTTATCCGGTCGAAAGGTCGGGTAAACACGTGTGGCCAAGTTTCCCGCACCGCGAAGCTGGCCGTGAGCGACGAGCGGGTCGACCGGATCATCCGTCGTGCACGAGACCGCCACG
The DNA here is from genome assembly GCA_964247665.1 of uncultured Chthoniobacterales bacterium. Lineage (GTDB taxonomy): Bacteria > Verrucomicrobiota > Verrucomicrobiia > Chthoniobacterales > SZAS-18 > CAHJWO01. The sequence goes on from CAXTVY010000107.1 coordinate 6,137, forward strand.
CGGCTCTTTGTGAGGATCGCGTGGACCGGCATCTCCGCCAGTTGCGCGTTGGCCCGGTTCCAGATGGATTCTGCGGTCGTTTCGTCGAGCAAATCCTCGATGCCGAAATAGAATTTCAGTTCGAGGTGCGTCCAATGGTAGAGGGGGTTGCGCAACGTGCGCGGGACGGTGCGTGCGTAAGCAAGAAACTTTTCCCACGGACTCGCGTCGCCGGTACAGAACTTCTCCGGCACACCGTTCCAGCGCATGGCGCGCCATTTATAGTGGTCGCCAGCCAGCCAGACCTCGTAGAGATTCTCGAACCTCTTATTTTCCCCGATTTGTGACGCGGGCAAATGGGAATGGTAATCGTAGATCGGCTGGGGCCGTGCGTAGTCGTGGTAAAGCTCTCGCGCCACGTCGGAATGAAGGAGGAAATCGTCGGAGAGAAATGAACTCATGATACGGATTCCGGCAGTGCGGGGTGCAAGCAGCCTGAGACGAGGAGCAGAGGCGGGGTGGCTGCCAGGAAAAGGATTTCAGATTATCGGGCAACCGTCAGCAAAAGACCAGTGGGGCGTGAAGCTGGGGTGTTTGAATGCCTGTTCCGGTTGGCCGAGCCGCCCATAACCAAATTTGGGGCAATCTTTGTGTGGCGCAAATTGCGGTGCTTCGGCATTCTGCCGCTCGTTTCCTCATCGTTTCCTGCCGCCAGATCGTTTTATGCCCGTCTACCCCAATCGCCGTCTTTTGTTCATGCTCTGCAAAGCGGGACTTTGCCTGCTTGTGATCTCGTGGCTCACCCGTTCCGCACAAGCCGCCAGCGCTACCTGGACTGGCGCAACGGACGGCACGTTTGGAAATGGCATGAATTGGAGCACCGGCGCAGCGCCGGGGACGACTTCCGTGGCGCTGACGACCAACCCTGGCACCAGCAGCGACGTAGCGACCTTCGCCACCAGCGGCAACACCAGCATCAGCATTGCCAGCAGTACCGCCAACGTGGGGATCGGCCTTATTTCCTTCGATGGCGGCAACACTTCCGGCAGCATCAGTGCCTTCACTTTCGGTAACAGTGCGACGACGGGTACCGCGCCCGCCTTCTACTCGGGCGGTGTCCAGGTCGGAAGCACCGCTACCGGCCGGGACGCGATCAACATTCTTGGGACCGTGACGACGACGGCCACCACCGCCGAGACGTTCAACGCACCGGTTTTCCTGACCCAGGCCGCTGGCTTCGGCAACGATGCCGTTTCTCCGAATGTCACGCTCAATATCGCCGGGAACGTGACCCCCAGCGCCAGCGCCGCGAGCCTCGCTCTTCGGCTCAACGGCAACAACACGGGCAACAACACGGTCAGCGGCCTGATCGCCGACAGTGGATCAACCACGGTTTCCGTCCTCAAAGGTGCGGTCGGCGGCCTGAACGGCCTTCCAGGGACCGGAACCTGGATTCTCAGCAACAATTCCAACACTTTTACGGGTGGAGTGGCCTTGCAGGGTGGCATCCTGAGCGTTGCAACCATCGGTAATTCTGGTTCCGCAAGCGCCCTGGGCACCAATAGCTCCATCAATTTCGGTGCTAACGTTGGCGGTGCGGCTGGCGCGGTGGGAGGGGGTACTCTGCTCTACACGGGCGCAGGAGAGAGCTCTAACAAGGCGATCAACCTGTTTAGCAGTGGCAGTATCACCGCGACCATCGATCAGTCGGGCACGGGTGCTCTGGTTCTCTCCGGTGGAATCACCGGTGTCGGAGCTTCAGGGAAGACCCAGACTGTCACGCTGCAAGGCAACACCTCCGGTGCAGGCACCATCAGCGGTGCGATCAATAACCCGACGGCTGGTGGGACCCTCGGGGTGATCAAAACCGGCACGGGCACCTGGACTCTTTCCGGATCGAACAACACTTACAGTGGTGCGACCACCATCAACGGCGGCACGTTGAACGTGACCAGTTCGATCACGACGAGCAGTGGCGTGGCGATCAACAACGGTGGAACCCTGACGGGCACCGGGTCCGTCCCGGCCATCACGCTGGCTGCGGGCGGCAACCTCACCCCTGGCACGGCGGGTGCCGCCACAGGGACCTTGACGGGGACGAGCCTGGCTTTCAACAGTGGAGGCATCTTGACCTTTGTTCTCAGCAGCACGGACCACACCTCCAATTTGCTGATCTTGTCGGGAGCATTCACCAAGTCAGGAGGCGCGACCACCGGATACAACTTCAATCTGAGCGGTGGCGCCGTGGGCAGTATTTACGATCTGGTCAACTTCAACAGCACGACCTTCACCTCGACCAGCGTCTTCACGAACACCGGCAGTACGCCCGGCACGTTCTCGCTGGCCACCGGTGGCGAGTTGACGTTCACGGTCTCCGCCGTACCGGAACCCAGCACCTGGGCCTTTGGCATGATGATGTTCGGACTGGTCGGGATGGCTGGCTTGCGGCGCGGCAAAAACCGGCGGTCCGCTGCTTGCTGATCGGTTGCCAGACAAGATCGTTGCGCTGGGGTCCGGGCAGCTAAATTTTGCCGCCATCGACGCTACGCCATCTGGATTTGCTCCTAGGATTGGCACGCCGCACGGGGTGCAATCGCGCTCCGCAGTTCTTTCAACAACATCCATCTTTTCCGCGTTTCTAACGGTCTGCCGGTCAGGTGGAAGCAACCGCCAGGGCGCGCAACGCATTGACGATGAATCCCCGGGGGCTATATTCAGGCCGGTGTCTGCTTCCCCCCCACGTGCGAGCCGCAAACGCAATCCTCCGCACCGCGTCCTGCAAGGCACGGTTCTGGTGACGCGGCGCGTGCATTTCAATGCCGCCCACCGCCTCGACAATCCGCGTTTCGATGCGGCTTGGAACCAACGCACCTACGGCGTTTGCAACAATCCGAATTGGCATGGACACAACTACGTGCTCGAAGTCTCGGTGCGCGGAGAGCCCGATGCGGAGACCGGCTACGTGGTCGATCTCGGTGAACTCAAACACCTGCTCGAAACGGCCATCGTATCGCGTTGCGATCACCGCAACCTCAACCTCGAAGTCGATTTTCTGCGCGGCATCATTCCTTCCACGGAAAATCTCGTCATTGCGTTCTGGAACGAGATCGCGCCTCGCTTGACCGCCGGAAAGTTGCACCGGGTGCGGCTCTACGAATCGGAACGCAACTTCGCCGAATACTACGGCCCAGAATTTGCCGCCGAGCGGCCTTGATGCGGTCGAACCACTTCCCCCAGGCCCTTTTCCCCCGCATGGAGCAGCAACCATCGTCAGCGACTTCCCCACTCGCGAACTACGGGCGTCCACCACACGCCTCAGACGACCCGCACCCGTTGTTGCCGTCCGCTTTACGGCGCGATTACGACGCCGGTTTCGCGGTGACCGCCGACTACCAGGCATCCCTGCCTGATTTGATGTGTCGCGCCAATGACGACGCCCTCCGCGCACCGGTGCTCGTGCAACAGGTCGGGATCTCCGGCTTCAGGCTGCCGTTGCGTTATCGGGTCGCGTCCCCGAACAAGGATCAGAGTGTTGCAAGTGACCATCACGGCAAGCGACCCACGGGCGCGCAACCCGAGAAAGCGGCGAGTGCGGGCAGCATCACATTGGACACGCGTGTGAGCGGCACGGTCGCGCTGGATGCAAATCTGCGGGCCATCAACATGTCGCGGATCATCCGCACGTTCTACGAATTCGAGGAAGAGATTTTCACGCTGGACACGCTGCCGACAATCCTCGACCGCCTCCGCGAGACGGTTGGCAGCCATTCTGCACGGCTGCGGCTCGATTTTTCCTTTCCCCTGCTCCAACAAAGCCTGCGGAGCGAATTGGCTGGTTACCAATACTACGACTGTGTTTTCGAGGCGCAACTCTCGCGCGGTGAACATGGCGGGGACGATACGTTGCGGCGTTGGTTGCGGCTGGATTTTGTTTATTCCTCGGCGTGTCCGTGTTCGTCCGAGTTGGCCGAACATGCGCGCACGAGCCGCGGGGTGTTTGCTATTCCGCATTCCCAACGGAGCCGCGCGCGCGTCTGGGTCGAAGTGACGCCCGGCGTATCACTGACGGTCGAAGACGTGCAGGCCGCGTGTTTGCGCGCGCTGCAAACCGAGACGCAAGTGATGGTTCGCCGGCCGGATGAACAGGCGTTCGCGGAGTTGAACGGGGCACACGTGAAATTCGTCGAGGACGCCGCACGGTTGCTCTACCGCGAACTGTCGGCCGATGCGCGCATCCGCGATTTCCAAATTGCCTGTTCGCATTTGGAATCGCTGCACTCGCACGATGCCGTCGCGGTCATCTGCAAAGGCCTGCCGGGCGGTTACCGCGGTGAATTCACCGATTTTGCCGCGCTGGGTTGCTAGACAAAATCAAGCCCGTGGCTCGCGTGCGTCCACCCGCTGTTCTCATCACCGGAGCCTCGCAAGGCATCGGAGCCGCGATTGCCGAGGTGTTTGCACGCGGACTCTGCGCCACCGGCGGTTGCCGACTCGCGCTCGTCGCACGGAACGCCGCGAATTTGCGGCGCGTGGCACAACGCTGTTTGCGGGCGGGTGCGGCGGCGGTGGAAACGTTCGCCTGCGACGTGAGTGATGCGGGCGCGGTCGCAGCGATGGCGGACGAGGTTCGGGCGCGGTTCCGTTCCCTCGACGTGCTGGTTAATAACGCCGGGCACTTCGTACCAGACCCACTTTTGAGCATGTCACCGGATCAATTCGACGCCAGTGTCGCCGCGAACCTGCGCAGTGTTTTTCTGATCACGCGGGCTTTCGCGCCAGCGATGGCCAAGCGTGGCCGGGGGGACATTTTCGTCATGGCGTCCGTTGCGAGCCTGCGCGCGTTTCCGGCCGGCGGTGCTTACGTGGCGGCAAAGCACGGCGTGCTCGGCTTGGCGCGTGCCATGCGCGAGGAACTAAAAACGAGCGGGGTGCGCGTGACCACCGTGCTGCCGGGTGCCACGGTTTCACCGTCGTGGACCGGCAGCGGCATCCCGGCGGCGCGGATGATGCCCGCCGCCGATGTCGCCCGCGCCTTTTTTGATGCTTATCGACTCGGCCGCCGCACGGTCGTCGAGGAGATCATCTTGCGACCGCAACTCGGCGACGTGTAGTCACAGCAGCCGGTGGCTCTTCGCCCAATCCTCGAACCCTCCCTCCAGTTGCTCGAAGGAATCGATGACGAAAAGGACCGGCTGCATGTGCCAGATGTCATATCCCTGCTGCGCCACTTTTTCGGGTATGAACGGACGTTTCTCGACTTCGTTGGTCAAGCTGTGCTGCACCTCGCCGTAGGATGACGTGATGCCATTGCCGTAAATGCGCAGGCCGCCGGGCGTTTGGATGAGGCCGAACTCCACGGTGAACCAATAGATGCGCACGAGTCCGACCCGCACGTCACCGACCGCGTTTTCGCTGGCGGCGGCCTGGCCAATCCTCTGGAAAAAGTTTGCGAATGATTGGTGTACAATCATCGGAGTGTGGCCGAAGACATCGTGGAACAAATCCGGCGCTGGCGTGTAATCCATTTCGTGGCGCGGACGCATGTAGTCGGTCGCCGGAAACACGCGGCGAGCGAGCCGCTCGAAGAAATCTTTTTCGTGCAACAATCCGGGGGAGCGCGTGAGCTTCCATCCCGTGGTTTTCTCCAGGACCGCGCTGACATCGCGCAACGCCGGAATGCGGTCTTCTGGCAGGTTGAGCATCTGCAAGCCATCAATGTATTCCTGACACGCGCGGCCAGGAATCAATTCGCGCTGGCGGGCGTAAAGAATTTTCCAGGTTTCGTGTTCTTCCGGCGAATATTCCGGGTATTCGATCTCCGGGCCTTCGGGAATGGGCCCATCGAGTTCCATCGGCACGCAACGCGGGTCGTCGTGCGCGTCGGCCGCAGTCTGTTGCGGTGCGTCGGCGGCAGCGGCAGCGGCGGTCGAGTCTGGATCATTTCTGGCGAGAGTGGCGGTGGCGGCGTTTGCGTTCATGGGGGGGGAGGATGGACCGGTTTGATTGAAGCTACACGCGAGCGGGGAACTCCGCAAAATTCAAACAAGATCAGACGTACATGAGGATGTCTTCCTTGGGAAAACGTACCTTCGGGAGATTGGCGTAAGCGTCACTTTGCGCGCGGTAGCCCAGCGCGCAGACGACGGCGCTGGTCAGTCCCTTGTCCGCGAGGCCGAGAATGGAATCATATTGCGCGGGCAGGAAACCTTCCATGGGACAGGCGTCGATGCCGAGCAAGGCGGCGCTCGTCAGGAGGTTGCCCAAGGCAATGTAAGCCTGGCGGACGGCCCACGCCTGGCGGCCGGCTTGATCGTGGGCTGCCACGATGCCGCCGACCAGCATCTGTCGAAAGGATTCCAGTGACTCGACAGAGACGCCGCGCACCTCGGCGGTCCGGGCGATGTGGGCGTTCACGTCGGCTTCCCCGATGTCCGTCTTGGCAGCGAAGACCACGAGATGCGACGCCTCCGTGATCTGCGTTTGACCAAAGGAAGCCGGTAACAATTCCTGCCGCACGGCCGGGTCGGTGACGACGATGAACTTCCGTGGCTGCACCCCGCCGCTCGAAGGCGACAGCAGGAGTGCTTGTTCCAGCGCTGCCCAATCCTCCCGGGAAATTTTTTTGCCGGGATCAAATTGTTTGGTGGCATATCGCCAGCGGAGTCTGTCGAGAAGCTGACCGGAAGGAATGGGATGGCTCATAGGGGTTGCCGTTAGCTTGTATCCACTCTGCACTTCTGGCTAGGTTCCGAGTGTCAGAAAACGACTGGTTCGTGCTGAAAGCAGCGGCTTGCTCCGTTGCCCACAACTCGACAGGCAAGCAATCCAACGAAACCGGAGCCGTGCCGCGCCAGCGTTTGGCCTTGCGCCGGGGCACAGGCTGGCTTTGTTTACACTTGTCGGCGCGCATTTCCCCCACCTGCTTGTCGCCGGTACTCCGTTGCTGCGTTGACATCGGCGCTCCGGCGTTTCCAGCAGTTCCCCCCCCTCTCCTCCTATGAACACCGATCCCCTCGCCTTTCACTCCATCGACCACGTCGAGTTCTACGTGTCCAACGCCCGTCAGGCGGCGCATTTTTACCGCACGACCCTCGGGTTGGTGCCACTGGCTTACGCGGGGCTCGAAACCGGTGTGCGCGACCGCGCCTCCTGGCTGCTCGGGCGCGGCCACGTGCGCTTCCTCCTGACCTCTCCGCTCGGGCCGGACACCGCGCCGGAGATTTCCTCGCACATCGCCCGCCATGGGGATGGGGTCAAAGACGTTGCCCTGCGCGTGACAGACGCCCAGGCTGCCTACGAAGAAGCCGTGCGCCGCGGAGCACGCTCCGTGCACGAGCCGACGGAATTCGAGGACGGTCACGGCCGGTTCGTGCGCGCGAGCATTGCGACCTACGGCGATACGATCCATTCGTTCATCGAGCGCGAGGGATACAAGGGCACGCTGCCCGGCTTCCGCGACATCGAGAATCCGCCGCCCGCCCCTGACACGGGTATCGCCGCAATCGACCATATCGTCGGCAACGTGGAACTCGGCCACATGGACGAGTGGGTCGGGTTTTACCGCGACGTGATGGGGTTTTCCCAACTCACGCACTTCACCGATCAGGCAATCTCCACGGATTACACCGCGCTCATGTCCAAAGTCATGCAGAACGGCAGCGGCCGCATCAAGTTCCCCATCAACGAACCCGCCGAAGGCAAGCGGCGATCACAGATAGACGAATATCTGTCCCTCTACGGCGGCCCGGGTGTGCAGCACATCGCTTTGGCCACCAAGGACATCGTCG
>CAXTVY010000108.1:0-13752 GCA_964247665.1 uncultured Chthoniobacterales bacterium
GTACGAGGAAGAGCAGGGCATGGCGGTTCAGGCGGGCGAACGCCGGATCGACCCCGCGCAGGTGGTTCATCCAGACCAACAGCCAGGTGAACACGAGGATCACGCTGGTGCGCAGGGCCGTAGCGAGGTTGGAGTCCACGCCGCTAACCCCGACCTTGGCGAGTACGGCGGTGAGTCCCGCAAAGAACGCGGATAGGAGCGACCAGAGAAGCCAATGGTTCATGCGTCGGGTGCGGCGCAACTGACGGCGGCTTCATGCCGGTAGAGGATCAGGGCCCCCGCCACGATGAGGCCGTCCCGTGCGAGGTCGAGCCACAGACGTTGTGTGGTGGCGAGAGGCAGCAGTCCGGCACCGGTGCCAAAACATCCGCACTCCACTGGGATGCCTCGCACCAGCGCAGAAACTAGCGCCACGAGGAACACCGAGCCGAGCGTGAGCGCGCCGAAGGCCCCCAGCCGCCGGGGATGGCCGAGCACGAGCGCACCGCCGAGCAGCAATTCGAATGGCGGCAACGCCAGCGCCAACGGGCTCACCAGCGCATCAGGCAGGACGTGGAAGGAAGCAATGCTGTCCGCGAAACTGGTGGGCTCCGGCAGCAGCTTCGCCGCGCCCGCGTACAGAAATACGGCGGCGAGCAGCCAGCGCAACACCTTCCATCGGAGCAGGCCGGAACGCCAGGAGCCAGGGGATTTGCCCCGGGTGATCATGGCTTGGGGGTGCTTTCTACCGGCAGGCCCGCATGGCTCCATTCTTCCCATCCACCTGGATAAACACGCACGTGCTCGTAACTCAGGCGCGCCAGCACACCGGCAATCGTGGCAGCGTCCGGGCAATCCGCTTCCGAACAATAAACGATAATCCCTCCTGCCCGGCGGCTTTCGAGGCGGCCTTTCACTCGCATGTAGTCGGCGGCGAAGGTTTCCCGGGGCAGACTAAGCGCACCCGGGACATGCCCTTGCTGGTAAAATTCCGCCGCACGAGCGTCGATGACCGTGCCTTTCCCCTGACTGACGAAAGCCTGGAACGCTTCCAAATCCACCGGCGTGGATGCCGTCACCGCCAGCGGGGTCCCGGCTGTCCCGGGAGTGGCGGAAGCTTGCAGGTTCAGGACCAGTTCCTGCAACCGTTGCGCTGGCGAACGATAGCTCCACGGAAGCGGGTGAAGCCGGGTTCCGTTGACCCAAACGCCAACCGCGAGCGACACAGCGGCCAGGAGCGTCAGGCAGGCAAGATCTGCCAGAATGGTCCGCCACCAGCCGCGCCGGGTCGGGGTCCGGCAAGCAAGCGGCACCGGGGAAGTGTAGATACCGTTGGCGGACATTTCCTGATGCAACCACCGATTGACAGCAGATGCCAGTGTCCGGACGAGGAGGCTCCAAGGAAAGCACAACACCGCTCGTGCGCTCGGAAAGCTGCGGCACCTGGACATGGCGTCCCAGTTGCGCGCTATGCTATGAATAGAATCGGGCCGCGCCGACGCGCATGGAGGAGCATCGCTCCATGCGCGTCGGCACCACACCCGTTCCGGGCGAAATGAATCCAGCGACCAGGCCAGGCCCGTGCGGGGTTACTTCTTGACGTGGTTGTTCACCAGCTTGTTCATCTCAAACATGGTGACTTGACCCTTGCCGTCGAACACCGCCTTGAGCTTGGCGTCGGCGTTGATGAGGGTTTTTTTCTTCTCGTCCTGGAGTTTGTGTTCCTTGATGTAGGCCCACAATTTGCTGGTCAGTTCGGTTCGCGGCAGCGGGCTGGCGCCCACCACGGCGGCAAGTTTGTCGTCGGGGGTGACCGGCTTCAGAAACGCGGCGTTGGTCTTCTTCGGCTCAGCGGTCTTAGATTTTTTAGTAGTTGCCATAAGCCAGTGGATTTAAAAAGGACCCGACCACGGAAACAACATTTATTTTGTACGGAACCCATTTTCTTTCATCATTTTACTCTTCCAGGCGCGTCAGAGGTGCAATCCGGCCAAATTTCGAGCTTTCACTTGGGTATTCCGGCCAATTCCTGTAACCTTGCGCCGTCCGCGCTGCTTCCTCTTTTATGATTGCCCTCCCGCCGCGCCCCTGGTCGTCGCCCACACCCCTCGCCCGCGTTGCTTCGCGGTGGGGTTTAGCGATGATTTTGCTGTTGCTGGGATGGCTTGCTGAAGTTTCGGCCGTCCACGCAAGCCTCGGACTGCCCATGAAAACCGTCTTCAGAGGCGAGGGCACTTTCCAGCGTCTCGCCGAACGTGCAGAACGTGAAAACTGGCGTGCGCTGCCTATCGGCGAGCGCACAACGAAGGTCGGCCTTGCGCTGACCGGCACACCTTACCTCGGTTACACGCTGGAGATCGACAACCGGGTGGAATCCCCTTCGGCCAATTTTCAGGGGCTCGATTGCTGGACATTCTACGAAATTTCCCTCGCATTCGCGCGAATGCTCCACGCGAAAGCAGCCCCGTATGAGCCTATCGACCTGCTACGCATGATCGAACTGGAGCGTTATCGCCACGGGCGCTGCACCGGCGAATACCTCTCGCGCATCCATTTCCTGGAGGAACTATTCGCCGACAACGAGAAGCGTGGCCTGCTGACCAACATCACCCGCCAGCTCCCCGGGGCCGAACGGATGGACCACCGCGACATCCGCGAGATGACCGTCATGTGGCGGCACTACCGTTACCTGCGTAGCAATCCTTCCCTGCTGCCCGAGATGGCCCGCATCCAAGAGCGGGTGTCGGACCTGCCGGTCTACCATGTTCCCAAAGCCTTCGTGCCCGGGGCAGAGCGTTACCTGCGTGACGGCGACATCATCGCGGTCACCAGCCGCGACACCGGCGGCTACACCTCGCACGTCGGGCTGGCGCACCGTGATCAAAATGGCGTGCTGCGCTTCCTGCACGCCTCGTCGCGCTACCATCAGGTCATCCTCGACGACCGGCTCTCGGCCTACCTCGCCGACAAGCACGACGACGCGGGCATCGTGGTCGCGCGGCCCAACGACGTGTCGGTGGGGTCGCTGGCGGAGCGGTAGAAGGGGGTTGCCCTACTCGCCGCAGCCTGGCTTCAGGACTTCGGGTGCTTGCGTTTGGTCGTGGTGGAAGACGAGTGCCGGGCCGACCCGTGATGGACCGTGGACGCACCACGGCGGCCCCGCGAACTGCTGCCACGATGGCGGCGTGAGCTGACGGGGTGCCGCCGCGCCGTGCTCACGACAGCCGGGGCATCCGCCCGGGGCAACGGACCGAGGTTGGCGTCGCCCTGCTCGCGTTCCTCCACGATGCCATCGGCGATCCCTTCGGCCAGATTCTGGCGGTAGGACTCGGTGCCGATCCGGGACGCGTCAGCCGCGTTGGTCAGATAGCCGCCTTCGCAAAGAATCGCCGGAACCTGCGGATTGTGGGTCAGACGCAGGACGCGCCGGATCACGCTACGCGAGCCGCGGTGGGGCTCATCTGTTTCGAGGATCATATGACGCTGCACGCGCACGGCCAATCCGTAGCTGTCGGAGCGCCAGTAGTACGTTTCCAGCCCACGCGGTCCGCTGCTGGGCGAAGCGTTGTAATGAATGCTGACGAGGATCGCGCCCGGACCGTAGCGATTGGCAATAGCCACCCGGTCATCCAGTTCGACGAACGTGTCGTCCGTCCGGGTCATCACGGTGCGGAATCCTTCCTGGCGCAGCAACGATTCCAACCGTTTGGCCGTATCCAGCGCCTCGTCCTTCTCGAATAGACCGCCGCGCGGATGCTCACCACTGTCTTTACCGCCGTGTCCGGCGTCAATCACCACGGTCGAGAAGCTGCCCGGACCGAGTGTGCGCGGAACCGTACCGCAACCAGCAAGGCCCAGAACGGCGGCTAGACCAGCGGCAGCGGAAAGACGGAAGCGAAAAGCAGGATTCATGACGGTGCGCGTCGCTCATACGGGCGCACCGCAAAATCGTCAACCCTTTCCGCATGAATCCTCGGCTTTCCACCGGGCGATCAGTCCTGCGTCGATGGGGCTTCGCCCTGATAGTCGCCCGTCTGCTGAAAGAGCTTGGCGATCAACCCGGTCCAACCAGTCTGGTGACTGGCACCGCAGCCGCGCCCCTCGTCGGCGTGAAAATATTCGTGAAAGAACGGATGGGCGTTCCAGCGCGGGTCCTGCTGGAACTTTTCGTATGGCCCGAACACCGGACGATGACCGGTGGCGGGGTCCCGCGCGAAGATACTCTCCAGGCGGCGCGACAACTCGGTGGCCACTTCCCAGAGAGTCATCATCTGGCCGGAACCCACGGGACACTCTACCTTGAACTGGTCACCCAGATAATAGTGGAATTTTTGCAGGCTCTCGATCAAGAGGTAATTCACCGGCATCCAGACCGGCCCGCGCCAGTTCGAGTTGCCGCCGAACAGCCCCGACTCGGATTCGCCAGGGTTGTAATCGACCCGGTAAGTGTTGCCTTCGGCCTGCAGTTCGAATGGATGGTCTGCGTGGAACTTGGACAAGGAGCGGATGCCATAGGGACTCAGGAATTCTTTCTCATCGAGCATTTTCGCCGCACCCCCCTCACGTTTACTTCGTCAAGAATGGAGAGCATTGGCCTGGCTCCCCCCCCCTCTTGCAGATGGCGGCTCACATTCGAGGTCAGTTCCGTCCGGTTCTCCATGAACCAGCGGAACCGGCTGCCGAACCCGGGCAGCTTGTCGATGAGATCGGCCTCAATCACCTCCACGGCAAAGAGCGGGATCAGACTGACCATGGAATGGATGCGCAACGGCACGCTTTCGCCGCTCGGCAGGTGAATGTGATCGTAGAAAAGGCCGTCTTCCTCGTCCCACAGGGGGGAATCGCCCCCGCCAGGATTATTCATGGCGTGAGCGATAGAAAGGAAGTGCTCGAAGAACTTGCTGGCAATGTCCTCGTAGACATTGTTGGACTGCGCTAATTCGAGCGCGATTTTGAGCAGGTTGAGTGCGTACATGGCCATCCAGCTCGTGGCATCAGACTGCTCCAGGTAGCCCCCGGTGGGCAACGGTTGGCTGCGGTCGAACACGCCGATGTTGTCGAGCCCCAGGAAGCCGCCCTGGAAGATGTTGCGATCCTGCTCGTCTTTGCGGTTCACCCACCAGGTGAAGTTGAGCAATAGCTTCTGGAACACCCGTTCCAAGAATTTGAGGTCGCCCGGGTCGTTGCTGGTCAGACCACGCTGCTTGCGGTCGATGGTGTACACGCGCCACGCGCCCCAGGCATGAACCGGCGGGTTCACGTCGCCGAACGCCCATTCATAGGCGGGCAACTGACCGTTGGGATGCATGTACCATTCACGGGTCAGCAGCATGAGCTGGCGCTTGGCGAACTCGGCGTCGATGAGCGCCAGCGGCAGGCAGTGGAAGGCGAGGTCCCACGAGGCGAACCAGGGAAATTCCCAGGTGTCTGGCAGGCTGAGAATGTCGTCGTTATAGAGGTGCTTCCAGTCGTGGTTGCGCCCGGTCTTGCGCTCGGGTGGAGGCGGCGGCTGCCCGGGGTCGCCGTCCAACCAGCGTGCGACGATGTAGTGGTAAAACTGCTTGCTCCAGAGCATCCCGGCGAACGCCTGCCGTTGGATGCTGCGCTCATCGTTCCCCAAGGATTTCGGCGCGAGTTCGGCGTAAAACTCGTCGGCTTCCTGCTGGCGCGCGGTAAAGATCGTGTCGAACTCCGCCCCGAGCGACCACGCCCCCGGCGCGGCCTCGTGGGCATCCGCCGTGAGCCGCAGCTTGACCGTCCACGTCTCGCCGGGCGCGAGTTGGCGCTGGTAGTGTAAGACGGCTTTCGTGCCCCGGTTACCCGTGTTCACCGCCCCGTGGTCCCCGCCGAGCAGGTAACGCTCCACGCCGTCCTTCTGGTAGGCGGATTGGTTCGGCGCATTGAAGATGCGCTGGAAATTTGTCTCGTTGTCTGTGAAGAGGCTCTCCAACGGGGTTTCGGCGACCAGCGCCATCTCGCCGAGCGTGTTGTGTTGCGCGTGGATGACTGCCCGGCTCTCGCCTTGGCCAGACATCAATATCAACTCCGGGTGCCCTTCCTTACCGCCGAAATCCCACGTGTTGCGGAACCACAGGGTTGGCAGCAGGTGCAACGGAGCCGTTTCGGGACCACGGTTCGTGATGGTCAGGCGGATCAGCACGTCGTCGGGAGTATGCTTGGCGTACTCGACGTGCACGTCGAAATAGCGGTCGCCGTCGAAGATGCCCGTGTTGAGCAACTCGTACTCCAACTCGTGCTTGCCCCGGCGCTGGTTTTCCTCGATCAACTGCTCATAGGGAAACGCGGCTTGGGGATAACGGTAAAGGCCACTGAGGTAGGAATGTGGCGGCGTGGGCTCGAGGTAGAAATAATACTCCTTGACGTCCTCGCCGTGGTTGCCTTGGCTGCCGGTCAGGCCGAACGCGCGCTCTTTGAGGATCGGGTCGTGCTCGTTCCACAGCGCCAGCGCGAAACAGAGCCGTTGGTGGTTGTCCGAAATGCCCAAGAGCCCATCCTCGCCCCAGCGGTAGACCCGCGAGCGGGCGTGGTCATGTGGAAAGAAGTCCCAGGCTTCGCCGGTCGCGCTGTAGTCCTCGCGCACGGTGCCCCACTGGCGCTCGCTCAGGTACGGGCCCCAGCGCCGCCAGTAAGCCGCCCGCACACGTTCGTCTTCGAGCCGTTGTCTTTCTGCGTTCATAGGTTTTCCGCAGCCCGGGTCGCGCGGCGGGAACGGCCGGATGCCCCGAGCCGTGCGTACCATGGGTGCAATCCACCAATGAACGTTCCCGTAAATTTATGACACTGGACCCCAGCGACCCCCATAACCTGCGCCCGACCGACGAAGCTGCCATCGAAACCGTGCATTTGGCCATGGACGGCCTGACCAGGGAAGATTCCGTGGCGCATGTGGTCGAGATCCTCAAGCAACTCGACGGCGTCCACGACGCCCACGGCCAGAACGCCAACGGCATCATCACCATCACGTTCGACGCCCGGAAAACCCACGTCCCTGCGTTGCACGATGCCATGCTCAAGGCCGGTTACCACCCCGCCCCGACAGCCACTAACTGAGCGACCCGCCGTTTGCACCGTTCGCATGTCGGCGAGGCTCACGGGTTGAGCTTGGCGGCGTGCGGGCGGCAGATGGCCTCCAGCAGATCCGGTTTGGCGGCGTCGCGCTCCAGGTGCGGGTAGCGTTCTCCGCCGTGGTAATCTAAGTGGTAGACCTTGTAGAAGTCGTCGTTGGAGATCAGCAGTTCCAGCGGCGCGGAGCCCGGCACCTTGGCAGAGGTTAAAGCATCCTTTAGCACCTTCGCATTCCAGGCACGACCGTTGACGGCGACGAGCTTCATGCTCGGGCTGATCCCCGCCGCGAAAGCGGGACCGTCGGCAATCACATCTTGAATCACGCCGTCTTCCTTGATGATCAAGCCCAACGAGTAAGCCAGGCTCGTCGTCTTTTTCTCGCCGTCCCGGGCTTCGTCCTGCTTGTTCGGCTGATCACTGTAAACCAGGTGCCACCCGGCGTTTTCGATGCCGCCCAACGGGGCGCGAGGCGAAAGGGAATCGAGCCGCTCGGTCAAGTGGCCGCGCCAGTCATAGGGCGCAACGGCATTGAGCGCGTTAACCACGTCGTCAAATGTGTACGTGACCACCTTCGGCGGCCCGCTCTGCCCGCCGTGGAAAGCGTGGCAGAAATCGTCGATGGAGCGTTCGCCGTTTGTCTTCTGCCGGATAAGGGTGTCGACTTCCAGCCAGACCAGCACACCTTCCGGATAGAAATCCACGCCCCGCCGGAGGTTCGACCACTCACGCGGCGAATCATAGAGTACCGATGCGAGGGTGGCCGTGTCCTGGAGGTTGCGCCAGTTTCGCCCTGTGCGGTGGTCCAGCGCTGCCGCAGTGGACGCGAGCCAGTCGCGGCTCCATTCGGGCGTGTTCAGGCCGGACCGGGCGGTCAGCACGTAGCTGCCCGCGTACTCGGTCAACCCTTCGTAAACCCACAGCAGATCGTCCTGCATCGGTACCTGAAAATCTGGCGTCGTCAGGCTAGCCGGGCGGCGGTATTTGCCGTTCCAAGAATGGGTGAACTCGTGGGGCAACAGGTCACTCTCGTACAGCCGGGAATCTTTGTCGATGAACGTCCGTTCGGGCAGAGTGTTCAGGCTCGATTCGTGGTGCTCGATGCCGGAGTGGAAGATGAATTCGCTCAGGGCCACGAGAAAATGGTAATGCTCGTAGTGGGTCGCTCCGTAAAGATTCGCTGCCTCGGCGACGAGTTGCTTGTAATGGGCGATCTCTTCGTCCGGCAGCGCCAGCGCCGCCGCGCTGTCCGCCACGATGTCCATGACGTTGGATGGACCGGCGGTCCCGGCCAGCAAGGGGATGCGACGGAAGAAAGCGCCTGCCACCACGGGCGAATCGACCAGTGTTTCCAGCGTCACGGGCTGGAAGTCCGTCGTGTCACCGGTCGTCGCGGCGACGGGCAGCGCGGTGCCCGCCTGCCAGCCCGGCGGCAGCTTCAGGCTGGCATGGAAGGTCAGGGTGTCCGAGGTGTGGCCCGCCGGGTAGAGTAAAAGCTGGTTCCAGTTGATGAGCGTCAACTGAGCGGAGGACGACGTGCCGCTCGAATAGCCGCCTTCCTCCGTGGGAACCACATCATCGAAAACCACGTCCAGGCTCGCCGCGCCCGCCGGGACCTCGCAGTGCACGGCGTATAAATCCACGGGATCGCGCTGCCACGCGACCGGTTTGCCGCCGGCGCTCAGGTGCAGGTTGACGAGGCTGCCGATTGGCCCGTTGGGGGCGTGTTCACCGGGAATCCACTTCGGATAAAAGAGCGTCAACGCACCCGTTGACACGGGGATGGCCAGATGGGTATGGACGATGCGGCGCGTCGTCTCGCTCGCATCGACCTGCACCGTGATCGGTGCGTCCTGCGCCCGGGCCAGGCCGCCCTCCAGCATCGTGCCAAGCATCAATCCGAGCAGCGTGACCCCGCGGTTTACCCAGTTCATGCCTCGCATGTTCGCATGGGCGCATCCGGCGTCAAAAGGATTCTCCACGGAGGCAACTCCTTCTGTTTGATTCCGTCATCCTCGCGCAAACGCGAAGCGGCACACCCGCTCGGGGAACGTGCATCGGGCGCAGTCAGAGTCGTCCTCCAGGCAAAAGTCCTCGTAGATTTGCAGCAGTCCTTGCTGGTGCGCCGCCGTCTTGAGCCACGGCGCCGCCCGGGCGGCGTCCTCGCCGAACAGGCGCACGGCGGCGGTGGCTACCCGGCGGTTGCTCGATCCGGCGGGCAGCCGCGCGTAGGCATCCCAGCGCCCCGCGTCGGCCGCGATGGCCAGCGGGAAAAATACGTTGGCGAGCATCTCGGAGGCCCGCGTCGCCCCGACGAGCGCCAGCGGCCGTTCTGACCGGGCCGAGGTCAACGTGTAATGGTGGTCCCAGAACTCGTCGCGCAAACTGGTGAGGAACTTCGTGACCGCCTTGGCGAGGTCGCTGCCACCGGCATCAATCAGCGCACGCACCTCCGGCCAGCGCCGCGCCAGTTGCACCAACGCCGCCAGCCGCCTCTGTGGATGGTTGACCGGACGCAGGCCGAAAAGCTTCCAAGCCTTGGCAGGCAAGACGAGACGCTCCATCGCACTGCGCCGCTGCCACCAGAATTCCCAGCACTCGCGCAGGTAAGCACGCGAATCGCGCCCGTCCTTGTCCTGGCCGAATTCGGGTGCGTTGAGAAATCCCCCGAGCCCGAGCAGCAGGGCCAACGCCGCGTCGCCCTCCGCACGGAGCATCTTGAGGGGCAGCCGTTGGGCGAGCAGCGCAAACGGCAGCTTGTTTTCCTTGTAGCCCAGAGTCACCGCCAGCGACTGGAAAAGCGCTTGGTCATAGCCCCGCACGGACGCCAAACGCTGCCAGCGCCGGTTTTTGAGTTGCAGCCGGTATTGCGCCGCGGCAGTCAGCAGCGTGCGGACCTCGTCCGGCGAGCGTTCACGCAAGGGGCCGGCGCATCTCCCCGGCTTGGCGAGCGGCAAATCGACCGGGGCCGCGCGGTGTTCGAGTTGCCGCAGATCCAGGTGCACCTGCGCGACCTGCCGGTGCTGCGAGGTGCGTGTGAACGGCTGGCGCGTCCCGTGTTGCAGATAAAGATGGAGAACCACGTCATCGAACGAGGCGTTCGCGCCGTGGCCGTGCCGTTCCCAGTCCTCAGCCCGGGTGTCGAGTTCGATGGAGCCGCGCAGCACCGGCGCGTCCAGCCGGTCTGGGAAACGCACGGCGGCTTCCGAAAAGTCCGGTCCCGCCTCGTGGTTCCAAACCCCGAACTGCACGATTTCGACCCGTTCGCCGGTCGTCGCGGTCAGAAAACTGGACCCAAAATCCCCCGCGAACCAGTGCGCCTGCAACTCCAGTTCGCTCTTGTGCGCGGAAAATTCTTCCGCTGGCGCCTCACGGAGCATCCCATCCGGGGCGGTCAAGAGGGCAGCGTAACGGTGGGCAAACTCCATGGTGGAATGGTCCGATGTTTTACCCACCCGCACCCGGCGGAGCAAGTCCGGCCGGTTTAGAACGGTTGCGTGACCTCGGCTTTGAGCGTGTCCAGCGACTCCGCTTCAGGGACGCGCGCATATTTTTCCTTCGCGGCGTTCAGGAGGTTAAGTGCCTCCGCCTTTTTGCCCATCGCTGAAAGCAGGCGTGCCTCCTGCATCGTCACACGGATGGCATCCGCCGGGTTTTTGTAGGCGTGCAACGCCCGCTCGAAGGTGGCCATCGCCCGGGCCTTGTCGTCTTGGGTCATCTGCAACAACCCCAGCCCTTCGTAGATCAGTCCGCTACGTAAGCGTTCGGCGCTTTTCTCGAGCACGGCTGTCCCCGGCCCCGCACCGCGCGCCCGCCAAACCTGTGCGCCGCGCCAGTAAGCGCGTCCCTCGGCAACGATGCCCGACTCGTCGGCGGATATGTCCCCGAGATCGGAATCCAGGTTTTTCCACACCAGGCCGGGACGGTAAAGCGGGTCTCCGACCACCGTGTTCATCCAGGAAAGTCCGATCTGCGCCGCGTAGGCGCTCTCGGCCAGATTGTAGCCGCTCTGGATGCGCTCGGCGAAGATATCCAGTTGGGTGGTAAGCGTCAGGTAAGGCTCGTACACGTTGCCCAGGACGGCGGCAGCGCCTTTGTCCAACAAGGGCCCGACCCACCACCTGGCCGGATCGCGCACGCTCGTCGCACTGAAGGAATGGATGTGGCAAGCCACCGCGCCGGGCCGGAAACGGAAGTTCTCCCGCGTAAAGGGTCCTGCCATCTGCTCGGAATACCACCCGAAATACATGGCCGCGTCGGTCATCGGGTAACTCGTTGGATAAAGCGCCTCGCGGTTGTCGTCCAGCGTCGGCATACTGTACGGGGCCGTGTTCTTGAGAATTGTGGTCAGCCACGCGTCACCTTCCGCGAACGGCCCGGAATAGATGCCGCGGCGGTCGATGTAGCAACGTCCCCAGAGTCCTGTCTTCTCCACCGCGAGCGAATCGTCAATCATCCGCCGGACCATCGTCCCGGTCGGTGCGTCGAGCCTCCCGGCCAGCATCATCCCGGGCGGGCAACGCCCGTCCGGGAAGTGGTGGTAGGAACGAAAGTATGGGTTGGGCAGGAACCCTGCGATGTGGTGGGTGAAGGCACCCAACACCGCCATCTCGGAATCCACGCACGCGCCGTTCGCCTCGCGAAGCGGCGAAGGCAGGTTGGTGCCATCACCGGGATAGTTGCTGGTTTGCCGGATCCGCAAGGGCACGCCACGCATCAACACGAGGTAGTGCATCCGGTTCTGCGTCACAGTGCTCGTGGGCTCTTCCTCCGGCTTGTCGGGCGTACGCTGCCACCAACCCCGCGCGTCGAATTGGGCACGCAACGGGTTGGCCAGCGTGTCGTCGTATTCTTGGCGGCTGATCTCCTCGTCGATTGAACACTTCAGGCCAACGAGTTGTTCAGCGGGGATGCCGCGTTTACCCGCGTAGTATTCGGCCAGATCGCGCGAGAGTGGATCACTCGCGTTGAACACGACCACCGCACCCGCGGCCGGGTTTGCTTCGGCGTCTGCGCCGACCGGCCGGGAACCGAAGATTCCGCCCTGCGGCAGGCAGCGGCCCACCGCGAGCAGCGCCACCACTGCCAGGAACAAGCCCACCGGCAACAACCGCCACCGGCGCGTGCGGCGCCGCTTCCGCCTCCCCTCGTGGTATCCCTCCCAAGCGTTGCTCACAGGTCGATTTTCAGGCCGTCATACGCCACGTAGACCCCCTCCGGCACGCTCTTCTGCGTCTCCACATGGCCGAGATCGTGGCAAAGATGCGTCAAGAAGGTGCGCTTCCCATGCACGGCCGCAGCCGTTTCTAGCGCCTCGCCGAGGCTCATGTGCGTGGGATGCGGACGATGACGCAGGGCATCGAGCGCGATGGTCTCCACCCCGTCGATCTGCGCGCGCACGGCGTCCGGCACGGCCTTGCAATCGCTCAGATAGGCGAAGAGTTTTTTCCCGCCGCGTGTGAACAGGTAGCCGTTGACCGTGATGCTGCCGTGCGGCACGGGCAGCGGCGTCAGTTCGGTATCGCCGATGCGGAACGGCCCGGTGACCCGGTGCGGGACGGGATGGATGTAGCCCGGGAAACGATGTTGGTCGTTGAAGGCGAAACTGAAGACGCGCTGGATGTCGTCCATCGTTTGCGGTGAGGCGTAGATTGGCAGTTGGCCGGTCGGCTGCATGTCACAGAAGCGGCGCAGGTCGTCGAAGCCCATGATGTGGTCCGTGTGAGGATGCGTGTAGACAACGGCGTCCAGCCACGAAAGGTTTTCCCGCAGGCATTGCTGCCGGAAATCAGGGCCTGTGTCCACGACGAACGCGGCCTCGGGCGTCTGGACATAAATTGAAGAGCGCGTGCGGGTGTCGCGCGGATCGGTGGATGCACAGACCGCGCAATGACAGCCAATCATCGGCACGCCCTGGCTGGTGCCCGTGCCGAGGAAAGTGATGTGCAGGTCGGGCATGACTGGATGGTTCCGCCGGATTTTCCATTCGGCAAGGGATGCTTGCCGTCATTTTCCATTTGTGTCCGGTTGAGAAAATCCGTCCGGCAGGGTACACTCTGCCCCCGTGCTCGCAACGCTCTCTTCGCTGCGCATCAAAAATCTCGCTCTGGTCGAAGAACTCGACTGGCAGCTTGCCGCCGGCTTCGTCGCTGTCACGGGCGAGACGGGCGCGGGTAAATCCGTCATCATCGGCGCTCTGAAGCTTCTGCTGGGCGAGCGCGCCGACAAGAGCCTGATCCGCACCGGCGCGGATTCCTGCACGGTCGAGGCTGCCTTCGACGTGCAAGATTGCTCGGCGTTTGACGCGCAGCTCGGCGGACACGGCCTGGAAGGCTGCGAGGACGGCCAACTGCTCATCAAGCGGACGTTCACCCAGTCCGGTGGCAACCGGCAGTTCGTCAACGGTTCACCGACGACCATCGCGGTGCTCAAGCAGCTTGGCGACCTGCTCGTAGACCTGCACGGCCCGCACGATCACCAGTCGCTCCTGAGCGCCGAGCGGCAGCTCGATCTGCTCGATGCCTTCAGCCACGCCGAAGGCACGCGCAAGCGTTACGAAGAAATCTGGCGGCGGCTCAATGGTTTGCGTGAAGATCACGCGAGCCTCGCATCCAACGAAGCGGCGCTGGAGCGCGAATTGGAGCTGCTGCGCCACCAGGTCACGGAGATCCAGACGGCGGAACTGCGTGC
>CAXTVY010000109.1:0-5377 GCA_964247665.1 uncultured Chthoniobacterales bacterium
GGTCCACTGGCGGCTGACCCCGGCGCGGGCTAACTGCATCCTGCTCGTCCTGGGCGAGGTGCTGCTGCTTTTGTTCACCAAGGGCGCGCACGACCAGAACACCAAGCGGATGTTCACGTTCCTGGCCGGGGCGTTCGGCGCGTCGCTCCCTTACTGGGCGGCGGCGTGGGTGGTGTACAAGGCGCCGCCCGCACGCTCCACGCTCTGGCTGGCGCTGGCGTTCGGCGTAGCGTTCCGCGTCGCGCCGCTGACCACGGACACGTACCTGTCCACCGACCTGTACCGCTACATCTGGGACGGCCGCGTGCAGGCGCACGGCATTAACCCGTACCGCTACGTCCCGGGCGACCACCATCTCTTTTCCCTGCGCGATGGCCCGGTCTATACCCACATCAACCGCGCCACCTACGCCAAGACCGTGTATCCGCCCGGCGCGCAGATGATCTTTCTGCTCACGACGCGGATCAGCGAGACGGTGACCTGGATGCGCCTGACAATGGTGCTCGCCGAAGGGCTGACGGTGTGGCTGCTCATCCTGCTGCTGGCAGAATTCGGGCGGCCCGCGCAGTGGGTGTTGCTCTATGCGTGGCATCCGCTGTGCGTGAGCGAGTTCGCGAGCGGCGGACGCCAGGGCGCTGTATAGCTCACCGCCTGCGCCTGGGCGCTGCTCATGCACCGGCGCGGCCGGGAGATGTGGACGGGCGTGGCGCTGGGCGGCGCGGTGCTGGCGAAACTGTTTCCCCTCATCCTCTTCCCGGCGCTGTACCGGCGATTCCGCTGGGGCTGGCGGATGCCGCTGGCCTGCGCCGCGACGGTCGCCGCCGGTTACCTGCCTTACGTTCTCACGTACAGCTTCCAGGGTGCGTTGGGCTTCCTGCCGATGTACACGTCGGAGGAAGGGCTCCAGAGCGGGGACCGCTTCTATTTCCTGACCCTGCTGCCCACGGGGCTGCTGCACAAGATCGGCCTGACGACGTATGCGGCGTTCGTCCCGCTGGCGGGGCTGACGTTTGCGTTCGCAGCGGCGTGGGTGTTCTGGCGGCCGGACGTGGACGGCCGCAGCACCCTGCGCCGGTGCGCATGTCTGGCGGCGATGTTCGTGGCGACGCTCTCGCCTGCCATCGACTGGTATTGTACGTGGATGGTGCTCTTTTTGCCGCTGCTGCCGGAGGTGTGGGCGCTTTTTTGGATTCCCTCGACGGCGTTCATCCTCTACGAGAACTGGTGGCACGCGGACCCGGATGACGTGTTCCTGCAAAACTCGCTCATCTTCCTGCCCGCGATCCTGCTGTGGACGATCCCGGCAGCGATCCGCTGGCACCGGCGGCGCGGGACGGCGCAGATCGTCCATGCCGTTTGAAACTTCCCGCTACGAGGACGAAACTCCCCGACCGATCACTCCCATGCGCTTCCTATTTTATTCCACGTTCCTGACAGGCTGTTTCGCGCTGGGCGCGTGTTCGTCGTCCGGTCAGAAAACCAATTATTACAAGGGGAAAAGCGAGTATCCCAGCGAACTGCGTTTCAACCGCGCCACGCCCGGGTTCGTCCGCAGTCCCTACGCCCCGGACGCCGGACTGGTGGACGTGCGAAAGTACCCGCCGGGCTCGGAGGTGCGCTGCCCCTACACGGGCCGCATCTTCACCGTGCCGTCGCCAGACGCCTCCGAATAGCCACGAGCATCCACTGATCCCGAACCACCACGCCCCATGAAAATCCTGTCTCGCTGCTGTCTCGCTCTCCTCGGACTCGGGCTCCTGGCCGCGCCCGGCGTCCGCGCGCAGGACCCGGCCAACGCGCCGCACTCGCTCTGGGACGTATACACGCGCTACCTCAAGCCCGCGAAGTATGTGGACCTGACGCACACGATCACGCCGTCCATCCCGGTCTGGGCCGGGTTCGCGCCGTCGAAGTTCGGGCGCACGATCAATCCGAAAACCGGCAAACCCTACGAGTACAAAACCGACAGCTTCGAGGCCAGCGCCTACACGCTCTCCACCGACCAGTTGGGCACCCAGCTCGACCCGCCCGCGCACTGGAACCCGGATTATCCCGCCATCGACGAGTTACCCGCGACCTTCGCCATCCGCCCGCTGGTGGTCATTTCCATCGTGGACAAGGTGGCTAAAGACCCCGGCTACCAGATGCAGGTGGCCGACATCGAAGCGTGGGAGCACGAGCACGGGCCCATCCCCGAGGGCAGCGTGGTGTTCATCCGCTCGGACTGGTCCAAACGCTGGCCTGACCCGAAACTGGCCACCGAGGAGAAATTTCCGGGCGTGAAGCTCGACGCGCTCAAGTTCCTGCACCTGCAACGCCACATCCTTTTCCATGGCCATGAGGCGTTGGACACCGACACCACGCCCGACCTGGAAGGCGAGGCGTGGCTGCTGCGCAACGGTTACACGCAGGGCGAGGGCGTGTGCAACCTCGACCAGGTGCCCGAAACCGGCGCGCTGGTGGAGATCGGCTTTCCCAAGCTCGGCGGCGGCACGGGCGGCTACGCGCGTTACATCGCCATCTGCCCACCGGAATGGAAATACGGCGTCACGGTCGATCCGGCCAAGGAATCGCCGCTGCCCAAGATGTCCAAGCCGCTGCGCTGGGACGACAAGGCCGGAATGCGGGTGCGCTAGGGCTTCGAGCCAGCCCACAACCCTGCTTAAAGCGGGGGGGGGCGTTCGCCGGGCAACGCTTAGCCTTTGCTTTTCACGCGCGCGTCCGTCGCGCCGGCGGGAGTTTCCGGCAGCGTCTGTTCGGCCACGGTGCCGCCGGACTTCTCGGCTTCGGTTTCCTTGTGCGCGCCGTGGGGCTTCTCGTGCGCGGTTTTCTTGCCGGGCTGCGGGGTGTGGGCGGCCCCGGCGGTCAGGTCCTCGCCCTTGTGCTTCTTGCCGTTGATGACTTTCTTGTCGTGCTGAATTTTTCTATCGTCGGACATAAAATTGGGGTGTTTCTGGTTGCGTTACCCCTTCCTAGCGTCCCCCGGCGGTCAACCGGCCGTATTAGTCCGCGAACTTTACCTGCCGGGGTGCACCGCCGCTGGACTTCCTCCGCCTTCATCCGTAGACTGCTCCCCGGCAGGAAAAGGGAGCGCACGTTTATGAGCAACGAAATTATCCTCCGCAAGGTCCAGGCTCTCGGCATCCCCGATCCTCTCAACGCCACCGCCGCGACGCTCAAGGTCGTCCTGTCGGCGTATTTTACCCGCCGCGTGCTCGATGAGCCGACGTTCCGTGGCTACATCGGGATGCTCAACCCGTCCTTGCTGATCCTCATGGAGGGATTGAAGGCGTTCTCGCTGGATCAATCCGGCCTGTCGCACAAGGTGCAGAACACCATCGAAGCGGCCATGACCGTGCTCCAGACCCGGCTCGACCGCCCGGACATCACGCCCGAGGAAGCGCGCGAGATCCGCTTTGCCATCCTCGAACTCGTGCGCGAGGCGCGCGAGGAGTGCAACGAGCAGCGCATCGTGACGGTGGGCCTCGCGGCGTTCGCCACGACGGCGCTGGTGGCGGTGGCGGGGGGCATCATGGCCGCGCTGGCCGACCGGCACAGCGGCGGCGGACCGGCGATCACGCGGCGGTTGCTGAAGTAGTAGCGGGAGGATGGACGGTGCGGGCAGACTTTAACGCAGAGGACACGGAGGGCGCGGAGGTCGGAGGAGGAAGGCCGCAAAACGGAACTGGGTGGACGGCAGGGTGGCACCTGGACAACGAAGCAGCCCGTTCCTTCTCCCTCCGCAAATTCTCCGCCTTTCGCCCTCCTCCGACCTCCGTGTCCTTTGCGTTAAAGTCTGCCCGCACCGTCCATCACCAGCTACCCCGCGCCTTGCATCTTCTCCCGTATCCTGCATCCTGCATCGCGGCGTAGCCGCCTCCCATGAAACACGACAAACGCGCTCTCGTCACCGGCGGCGCGGGCCTCATCGGCTCGCACCTCACCGACCTCCTGCTCCGCGAAGGCTGGAGCGTCCGGGTCCTCGATAACCTCGAACCCCAGACCCACCGTCTCGGCAAGCCCGCGTGGGTCAACGCACAGGCCGAGTTCGTCCATGGCGACCTGACCGACCGCGACACGATCCGCGCGGCCATGACCGGCATCGACGTGGTGTTCCACGAGGGCGCTTACGGCGGCTACATGCCCGAGATCGCCAAATACGTGCGCGTCAACAGCTTCGGCACGGCGCAGATGTTGGAGGTCATCCGCGAAGACAACCTGCCGATCAAAAAAATCGTCGTCGCCAGCTCGCAGGCCGTGTACAGCGAGGGCGCGGCCAACTGCCCCGCGCACGGGCTGGTGTTCCCGGCCGTCCGTCCGGTGGAACAGCTCCGCACGGGCGATTGGACGGTGCATTGCCCGCTGTGCGGCCAGGGCACGACGCCCGTGCCGACGCCCGAGGAAGCGCCGGTCGGCGGCGAGACGGTCTACGGCCTGACCAAGGTGGACCAGGAAAAACTGGTGCTCCTGTGGGGCAAGCAGGTCGGCGTCCCCACGGTGGCGCTGCGGTATTCGTGCACGTTCGGGCCGCGCCAGAGCATCTTCAACCCGTACACGGGTGTCATCGCCATCTTCTGCACGCGCCTGCTCAACGGCCTGCCACCCGTCTTGTACGAGGACGGCGAACAAACGCGCGACTTCTCCTTCGTGGAGGACATCGCCCGCGCGAACCTGCTCGCCGCCGAGCACGACGCGCTCGACGGCCTGCCGGTCAACGTGGGCAGCGGCAAGGGCGCGCCGATCCGCGAGGTGGCCGAGCAGATCAGCGAAGCACTGGGCATCCGGATCGCGCCCGAGATCAACGGCGAGTTCCGCCCCGGTGAGATGCGCCACCTGACCAGCGGCACGCAGCGCATCCGCGATGCCGTCGGCTACGCGCCGCAGACGGACCTGCTCACCGGCGTGGGCAAGTACCTGGAATGGATTCGCACGCAGGCCGACGTGAAGGATTACTTCAGCGAGGCCGCGCAACTCCTCAAGAACAAGGGCATCGTGCACAAAGCAGCAAAATGAACCCGGCCGACCCCCGACCCCGTTCCCCCGAGCAATTCGCGGGCGCGTATGCGTTCGCGGACCGCATCGTCGTCGTCACGTATGGACTGGTCCCCGACGGCTTTCTGGTGCAGGGCTCGGTGTGCTTCACCGTGCGGCTGCCCGCCAAGGGGGAATCCCTGGGCTACGCCGTGCTCCAGGGGCTGGAGTCGTTCCTGCCCGCTTACGTGCCGCCGAAGGATCTCGCCACGCGGCGCAAGACGCAGCTCAAGGCGATGGGCGTGCGCTCCGAGCGGCAGCTCCAGCGGCACGCGCTGTACTGCACGTTCCGCCACGCGGCCGGGGTCGTCGAGTTCCAGCCAACGCACAACGGCAGCCACAAGGG
>CAXTVY010000109.1:5387-12859 GCA_964247665.1 uncultured Chthoniobacterales bacterium
GACCGGAAGGGATACCAGCCCATCGCTGCGGCTTTCGCCGTTCCGGTAGTGAGCGAACTCGCGGAGATCGGGGCGGCGTTGCGCCATGCGTTCAAGCTGAGCACGACGGTTTTCGAGTGAGTGACGGAACAGGCAGCGGAGAGCGTTCTGTGCCTGATAGTTGACCCGATCTTGTTCCATGTTTTCACGTTCATCACTGCTTGCCACAATGGCATTCGCTGCATTCAGCTTTGCCCGGCTTGCTAACGTATTTGCTGGCGGCTCCATCGGATGGACCGAGGTGCAAGCCCAGATCAACAAAGAGGACCCGTTCCTAGCGGCGTTCATCACGGAGCACCTGGAGTTCAATCACGCTGGAGGCGCGGTGCGCGTCGGCCATGACAGCGAGGGCAAATCCACTGTCTCCGGTTTGGAGATCGGCACACGGCTGCCTCCCTATCAATTCTACGCCAAGCCAAAAAGGGGCTAATGGCGATTACACGCTTTTCGTCACGCTGGAGCCCATAAGCTTTACTGATGGAACCTGCACATGGCAGGTGACCATCAGAAAGAGGTGTACGACCGACTGAAGATACATGCGCCCTCCCGCCTACAGAAGCTGGTGAGATAAAGCTTTCCCGTTGCTGACCAGCCGGTCCAACGATAGGCTGCCTGCCATGAGCGCGGAGGAACTTAAAACCAGCGTGGCGCAACTTCCCGACGAGGAGTTGGCGAACTTCTCCCGGTGGTTTGAGGAGTTCATGGCGGATCAGTGGGATAGACAGATCGAAGCCGACATCGTCGCTGGCAAGCTGGACGCCGCCGGACAACGCGCCGACGCGGATTACGAAGCGGGCCGCTGCACGCCCTTGTGAAGCACTTCGCCGCGCCGGAATTTTGGTTTCACTACCGCCAGCTCCCGGTTCATGTGCGTGCCTTGGCCGACAAGAATTTTGCCCTCCTCGCAGCCGATCCGCGCCATCCCTCCGTGCGCCTGAAAAAAGTGGGGCGTTTCTGGTCCGCGCGCGTGGGATTGCATTACCGTGTGCTCGCCCGCGAACAAGCGGACGGCAACCTAGCGTGGTTCTGGGTGGGACCACATGCTACCTACGATCATCTCACCTGAATTCTACGATCAGGATCGACTTTCCATGCCCACCGTTTCCGTCATCATCCCCTGCCTCAACGAGGAGGAACCCATCGCCGACGTCGTCCGCGAATGCCTGGCCACGGGCATTCCCAAGGAAATCCTCGTCGTGGACAACGGCAGCACCGACCGCACCGCCGAGCGCGCCGCCGCCGCCGGGGCGCGCGTCGTTCCGCAACCGGTGCGCGGCTACGGCCGGGCGTGCGCGGCGGGCGTCGCGGCGGCCGATCCGGCGGCCGACATCCTCCTGTTCCTCGACGGCGACGGCAGCGACGTGCCCGCGCTCATGGACCGGATCATCGGCCCCGTCGCGGACGGCTCGGCGGATTTCGTCATCGGCTCGCGCACCCGCGGCGAACGCGAGCCGGGCAGCATGAACATGCAGCAGATTTTCGCGGGCCACCTCGCGGGCTGGCTCATGCGTGGGCTCTACGGGGTGAAGTACACGGACATGTGCCCGTTCCGCGCCATCCGCCGCGACACGCTCGCGCGGCTGGGCATGAAGGAGGAAACCTACGGCTGGAACCTGGAGATGCAGATGCGCGCCGCCCAGGAAAAGCTCCGCATTCTGGAAGTGCCCGTCGCGCACCGCTGCCGCACGGGCGGCGTGTCAAAGGTGTCGGGCACGTTGCGCGGCACGTTCGTCGCGGGCGGGAAGATCGTGACGACTTTCGTGCGCATCGCGCGCGGCAAAGCCTGAGCACCCTGCCCGACAAAAAAAGCGGTGCCAACCGGGGCGGGATGCGCTACACAGCCCCGGAGCGGTAAGCTTTCTGCTCCGCATCCCTTCCGATGAACCTCGACGCAGAATGGCTGGAGACCGATGGGCACGGCGGCTTCGCCTCGGGCACGGTGGGCGGCGCGCGCACCCGGCGCTACCACGCGCTGTTGCTGCCCGCCACGCGGCCCCCGGTCGGGCGGACCGTGCTCGTCAACGGCCTGGAGGTCTGGCTGGAAACCCCCGCCGGACGTTTTCCGCTCTCCACCCAACGCTATCCCGGTGGCGCGGATGGCCAGGACGTGCTTGCCCCACGCGGACAGGATTTCCTCGTCGATTTCACGGCTGACCCCTGGCCGCGTTGGACCTTCCAGTTTCCCGACGGCACGCGGGTCGAGCAGGAAATCTTCATCCATCAGTCCACGGGCCTGACCGCACTTGGCTGGCGGCTGCCGGTCCCGGCCCCGTGCAAGCTGGAGGTGCGCCCGCTGCTCTCGGGCCGCGATTATCACGCGCTGCACCACGAGAACAGCACGTTCGCCATGGAGCCCGCCGCCCTGGAAGCCAACGGCGGCAACGTGCTCTGGCAGCCGTATCCCGGCGTGCCCGGGGTCCGGGTCTGGAGCAGCGGGACGTACCGCCACGAGCCCGGCTGGTATCGCCGCTTCCTCTACACGTGGGAGCGGGCGCGCGGCCTGGACGACCAGGAGGACCTCGCCGTGCCGGGCGTGTTCGTGTGCGACCTGTCGCGCAACGGCACCGCCGCCATGCTCCTGGGCAGCGCGGAAGCCTCACCCTCCGGCCTGCCCGCCGCCCCGCCTTTCCCCGTCAGCGCCAGCGCGGGCAACCTCCTGCCCGCCCTGCGCACGGACGAGGAACGCCGCCGGAGCTTGCAGCGCGACCCGCTCACCCGCGCGGGCAGCGCCTACCTCGTGCACGGCGGACGCGGCCAGACGATCATGGCCGGTTACCCTTGGTTCACGGACTGGGGCCGGGACACGTTCATCTCCTTGCGCGGCCTGTGCCTGGCCGCCGGCCGCTTCGAGGAAGCGCGCGAAATCCTGCTGCCCTGGGCGTACACCGTGTCCGAGGGCATGATCCCCAACCGCTTCCCCGACGGCGGCGAGCCGCCCGAGTACAACACCGTGGACGCCGCGTTGTGGTTCGTCGTCGCGGCGCACGATTACCTCGCCCTGCGCCCTCGCCCCACCGACGCCGCCGGCTGGGACCGCCACGCGCGCGACGAGGGCACGCTGCTCGCTACCTGCGAGTCGATCCTCGCGGGCTACGCGGCGGGCACGCGCTACGGCATCCGGCTCGACGACGCCGACGGCCTGCTCCGCGCGGGCGAGCCGGGCGTGGCGCTCACCTGGATGGACGCGCGCGTGGACGGCCGCGCCATCACGCCGCGGATCGGCAAGCCCGTGGAAATCCAGGCATTGTGGCTCAACGCCCTCTACCTCATGGCTCCCAACTCGCCGCGCTGGCGGATGCTCTACGAGAAAGCGCGCGTGAACTTCGAGAACCGCTTTTGGAACGCCGAACGCGGCTGCCTCTTCGACGTGATCGACGCCGGTGATTCCGGCGGCAACGACCCCTCCCTGCGGCCCAACCAGCTTTTTGCCGTGGGCGGCCTGCCGCTGGTGCTGCTCAAGGGCGCGCAGGCGCGGGCCGTGGTGGACGCGGCTGAGCGCGAACTGCTCACGCCCTTGGGACTGCGGACCCTCGCGCCGGGCGAGCCGGGCTATTGTCCGCGCTACGAGGGCAACCCCGCGCAGCGCGACAGCGCGTACCACCAGGGCACGGTCTGGCCGTGGCTGCTGGGGCCATTCGTGGAAGCGTGGACGCGGGTGCGCGGCGACGGCCGGGCCGCGCGCGCCGAGGCGCGGACGCGTTTCGTGGAACCTCTCCTGGCGGGCCTGCCGGGGTCGGCCGGGATTGGCCACCTGCCCGAGATCGCCGACGCCGACGCGCCGCACGCGCCCAAGGGCTGCCCCTTCCAGGCCTGGAGCCTGGGCGAGCTTACCCGGCTGGCGCTGGGAGTGTTGCGCTAGGCGGCCCGCCTTCGTAGACCTGCCGCACGGAGTCACGTCCCAGCACCATGAACGTGAACACGCCCAGCACCGTGCCGTAGGGCAGCAGCAGGCAGTCCAGCCCCGCGATGATCAGCGAGTACGTCCGGACCCTGCGGCGGCCGATGCACCACGCCGAAACGGCGTTGAGCAAGCCAACGAAGACGGAGACCGCGCCGAACCCCACGTACACCCACTCCAAAATCTCGAAGAACTCCGGTGCCGGCGCGGCGTTGTCCGGGCCGAAGGCGCGCGCATCCGGCCCGGTGAACATCGCCATCATCATGTGGTGGTGCCACACCAGGCCGCCGATCATCAGGATACCCAGAAGAGCCAGTACACCGTGGAAGATGACCAGCAGGCGCAGGTGGGCGGCATCGATCTTGGCCTGATCGTACCGTACGACCATGGGCCCGGCAGGCAGCGGCGGCGGAGACACGGAGGGCAACGCGGGAGGGAGGGAATCACTCATGGGGAAACGGAGCGTAGGGTTCCAAGGAGTTTTCGCCGTCGCCAGACGCTACGGCGACACCGCCAGCCGCACGGGCGCTTCCCCGCGCGAGAGCAGCACGCCGTTTTCCTTGTAGGCCTTGAGCCGGAAGTGCGTCGCCGTGGACACCACGCGCTCCAGCGTGCTGAGCTTCTCGCTCACGAACGTCGCCACCTCGCGCAGGCTTTTGCCCTCGATGAACACGAGCAGGTCATAGCCGCCGCTCATCAGGTAGCAGCTCGTCACCTGGCTGAACTGCGCGATGCGCTCTGCCAGCCGGTCGAAGCCGCCCTCGCGCTCCGGGGTGATCTTGACCTCGATGACCGCCGTGACGAATTCGTCGCCCATCTTCTCGCCGTCGATGATCGTCTGGTAGCCGAGGATCGTGCCGTCGGCCTCATAGGCGGCGATGCGGCGGGCGACCTCGTCGCGGGAAACGTTCAACTGCGCGGCGAGGTCGGCGCGCGACGCGAGCGCGTCGTGCTGGAGGAGGGTCAGGAGCGGGTCCATGCGGGGCAAGCGTTTCGGGCGGCATTCGGCCGCCTGCCATTGATTGCCGCAACGCGGGACGGTTGGCAAGGCAAAGGCTTATATCCGTTCCACTCGCACGACACGAACTTCTTTCACGGCGTGGTCCGTCCAGAAAGTCAGCAAAAAGCGCCCTTTGAGGAGCACTTCTAACCGCCTATCCTCTGCGTCATGTTCCTGGTAGTCGCCACTGAGGAAGGGATTGTCAGCGAGCAGTTGGAAAACCTCGTCCAGCCTCTGCCGCTCAGCCGCACGCAGTGTCAGCAGATAGCGGAAGACTTCGCCGGTCAGCAGGAAGCAACAGCCGGAAGGCCGCGCCATTTCAGGTGCCACGACGGCTCAAAGCCCCTCGTCTTGCAGAGCAGCGTGCATCTTGCGCCACTGTTCCAACGTGACACAGTCACCAGCATCAATGGCATGGTTAAGCCGGGAAAGTTCGACGCGATTAGCCGGGGTATCCGCGCGTTCCAAATGCTTAAGGAAAGCGCCTAGCCGCAAACGATCTTCGTCCGGGAGGACAGCCGCTTCGCGCTTGAGTTCATCGAGAGTCATGTGGCTGACGCCAAGTATGTAACCCAGGACCTGGGAAAGCAAAGAGAAAGGCACGAATCTGCGGTTCGGGATCCTTTTCGCCATGCCGTCCGTTTCACATCATGATAGCTGGCACATGCAGCGATGAAGCCTAATCCCCGAAGCTCACGTCCACCGCCCGTGCCGTCTCGACCATCTGGTGCAGGGGGCTGACCATGCGCAGCTTGTGCACGGCCTCGGCGATGGGCACGCCTGTCACATGGTAGTTCAGGTACGACACCATCGTGCCAAACTTCTCCTCCTTGATGAGCTGCACCGCCATGACCCCGAACCGCGTCCCCAGGATGCGGTCCAATGTCGTCGGCGTGCCGCCGCGCTGGAGATGGCCCAGCACCGTGCACCGCGTCTCCTTGCCCGTGCGCTCGGCGATCTCCGCGGCCACCTGCTCACCCACACCGCCGAGCTTGTACTCGCCCGCCACCGCCGTCGAGCGCACCGATTGCTCGCCGCCCAACGGCTTCGCGCCCTCGGCCACGACCACCAGGCTGCTCGAATAGCCGTCGCGGTCCCGGGTCATCAGATAGTCCGCCAGTTTGGCGTGTGAAAACGGGATCTCGGGGATCAGGATGACGTTCGCCCCGCCCGCCAGGCCACCGTAGAGCGCGATCCAGCCCGCGTGGCGGCCCATGACCTCCAGCACCATGACCCGCTTGTGGCTGCCGCCGGTCGTCTGGAGCCGGTCCAGCGCGTCGGCCACGCAGGCCACGGCCGAATCGAAGCCGAACGTCATGGCCGTTGCCTCCAGGTCGTTGTCGATGGTCTTGGGCACGCCGATGATCGGGAAACCCGCCTCGAAAAGCTGCTGGCCCGTGGTCAGCGAGCCGTCGCCGCCGACGAGGATCAGCCCCTCGATCCGCAGCCGCTGGAGGATCTCGCGCGCGTTCTCGACCGTCTCGGGGGCCACACCCACCTTGTCGCCCGCACCGACCTTGCTGATGAAGTGTCCCTTGTTCGTCGTGCCCAGGATCGTGCCGCCCTGGGGCATGATCATCGCCGTCGAATGGCGGTCGAGAATGCGGTAATCACCCGGCTGGAGCAATCCCTCGAAGCCATCGATGAAGCCGACCACCTCCCAATCCAGCTTGTCCGCCGCGCGGACCACGCCGCGAATGACCGCGTTGAGTCCGGGGCAGTCGCCGCCACTGGTGAGGATGCCGATGCGTTTCTTTGTCATAAATTACGAACAGCCCTGTGGGTTGTGAAGCCCGAGGCCCAAATGACCAAGGCCCAAAAATAGCCGGATCGCTACATAGAGCGGAATCCGCCGCGGACAAACAAAAAAAGCGCGTGCCGTACAAATCTCCTCAGAGGAACTGTCCTGTCCGCCCCATTCCTCCCTCCGGTCGTTGGAAGTTGGTCCCGGGGCATTTCGCCGGGTCGCGGCGGCGTCAGAGCGTCGATTTGGGGTCGAGACCGCGGCCGGCCGCGTTCCAGGCGTCAAAAAGCGATTCCCCACGGTCCAGCAGCCGCCGGGCCTCGTTGAAGCGGTCGGCCGAGCCGAGCACGACGACGATCAACCGCCGCTGCAACAAGCCGGGCTTGCCGTCGGCTTCCTGCGTGACCAACGGCTCACGCGAGGCCGTGATGACCAGGCAGCCGCCCGCCCGCGCGGTCTGGCCCGTCTTGACCCCATCGACGTTGTGGATGCCCAGCAACTCGTTGGTGTTGCGCAGCATGTACTCGCTCGCCGCCCCGGCGCGGTGGATCGTGATGCGCCGCTCCTTCTGCGCGATGAAGAAACGGAACTCCGCCTTGGAAAGCGCGTGGCGCGTGAGCCGGGTCACGTCGAGCGCCGTCGAGTAGGGCTGCTGCCGTTCCGCGCCGTCGAGGCCGGTGGGATTCAGGAAGCGGGTGCGTGTCATGTTCAACTCCCGCGCCAGGGCGTTCATCTGCGCGACGAAACGCACCGTGGTCGTGTCGGCCGCGCCGCGGGCGCTCTCGGACAGG
>CAXTVY010000109.1:12869-13694 GCA_964247665.1 uncultured Chthoniobacterales bacterium
CGGACAGGGGCAGCGCCTTGCCGACGAACTCCGACAGCGCCGTGGCGGCGATGTTGTCGCTCTGGAGCAACGCCGCGTAGAGCAGGTCGCGGATGGAAAGCTCGTCCCCGGGCTGATACCCCACCGGGTTCGTGTTGCTGACGGCGAGTGCTGTGGCCGTGATGGGCACCATCTGGTCGAGCGTGTGGCCGCCCAGGCGTGTCCAGTCGAACACGACGACCGCCGTGGCGATCTTGGTCAGGCTGCCGATCTGGAGTTTGTCGTCCGAGTGCTCGCCCGCGAGGATGTGGCCATATTTCTCGTCCGCGACGAGAAACGCCCGTGGCCCCGCCGGGTTGTCGGCCGCTTGCGCCCGCCACGCAGCCCCCGGCGCGAGGCAGAGGGCCAGCGCCGCCGCTCCGGCGAGGAGGGTGGGACGCAGGGAACGGGCAGGAGCGAAGGGTCGGAGAACTTGGGCGATACGCACGCCCACTTTCTTAACAACCCTCTCGCAATTGGCAACCTTCAATGTGCGGATTATTGGACGGCCGGCCGCCTGGCGGCAGTGTTCCCGCCACGTACAAAACGCCGCGGCCGTCCTTTCCTCGGACGACCGCGGCGCTGCGAATTTGGTCACCGGACGGCCGGGTTTACTGTCCGAGCAAGCGGGCGATGGCCGCGTTCACGTCCACCAGGCCGTAACCGGTCTTGTAGTTCCATTTCTTGGAGAACGTGTTGGCCAGTGTGCCTGTGGCGGCGGTCCCCGTGCTGTCGGTGGCCGTTACCGTCGCCCCGGCGAGCTGGTCGCCGTGGATGTAGTAGTTGCCACCCGTCACCGTGACCGTC
>CAXTVY010000110.1:0-9939 GCA_964247665.1 uncultured Chthoniobacterales bacterium
TGAGCGAGTTGACGCGGATTTTCTTGGGTCCGAGTTCGCGCGAGAGCACGCCGGTGATGCCATCCACCGCCGCCTTGGTGCCGGTATAAACCGCGCTGTTCGGAGGCGTGACGCGGCTGACGCCCGAGCCGATGTTGATGATGCTGCCGCCGTCGGTCATGTGCGCGACGGCCGCTTGCGTGACGAGCAAGAGCCCGAGCACATTGATGTTGAAATGCCGGTGGAAGTTTTCTTCGGTCACACCTTCCAGGGGCGCGAACTCGTAGACGCCGGAGTTGTTGACGAGAATATCCACCCGTCCGTAAGCCTTGATAGCGGCGTCGATGATGCCTTGGGCTTCCGCCGTCTTGGACACGTCGCCGCCCACCGCGACGGCCTTGCCTCCGGCCTTGAAGATTTCGTCCACGGTCTTGTCCGCGCCAGCCTTGCTGGAAGCGTAGTTGACGACGACGGATGCTCCTTCGGCAGCGAAGGCTTTGGCGATGGCGGCCCCGATGCCTTTGGAGGCACCCGTGACGACCGCGACTTTTCCTGTGAGCTTGTTCATGTGTGGTTTCCTTTTGTGTTTGTGCTGGACCGAAAGGGTGGTGCGTGCGGATGAAAGCCCCGCTTACGCGGAGTGGGCAGAGAGCGCGGCCAGCAGGGGTTCGAGGCCGGTCGCTCCGTCGTAACGCTCGCCGTTGATGAAGAAGGTCGGCGTGCCGTTTACCCCGGCCCGGACGCCGTAGCGGAAGTCTTCCCGCACGCGCGGGGTGTAGTCGCCGTCTCTGATCTCTTGGGCTATCCGGGTGTCATCGAGACCGAGGGACCTGGCGTATTCCATGAGGAATTCGTCATTGAGTGCACCCTGGTTCTCGTACAACAAATCGTGCATTTCCCAGAAGCGGCCCTGCGCACCCGCAGCCTCGGCCACCTCGGCGGCATGACCGGCGTGGGGATGAATGCTGATCAACGGGAAGTTGCGGAAAGCGAAACACAACTGGCCGCTCAATCGCTTTTGAATCGCCTTGACCATCGGATAGGCGTCACCGCACGCTGGGCATTGGTAGTCCCCGTATTCGAGCAGCATGGCGGGTGCATCGGCTGACCCCTGGAGGTGGTCGTGCTTCGCGTCGGGTGAAGTCAGTTTGGCGTCCACGTTATTTGGTCTCTTTCTTGTTTTGCAACTCTTCCAGGGCGGAAAGAATGCCATCGGCTCCGGGGTTCACGCCGACGGGTGAGAGATGGCTCCAATGGATGTTGCCGTCGGCATCCAGGACAAAGAGCGCCCGTCCACAAGTGCCGTCGTCGGGCCGGTAAACGCCGTAGCGGCGCGCCACCTCCCCCTTCGGCTCGAAGTCGGATAGCAATGGAAAATGCAGCTTGCGATCCCGCGCGAACGCCGCGTGGCACCAGGTGCCGTCCACCGAGATGCCCAGCACCGTCGCGTTCAAGGCATGAAAATCGGGCAGGACTTCGTTATAGAGCGCCATCTGGTCACCGCAGACCGGGCTCCAATCCGCCGGATAGAAGGCGAGCACGACGGGCTGCCCGCGAAACTCGCTCAGGCTGACCGATTGATCGGGCGTGCTCTTCAAATAGAAGTCGGGAGCCTCGACGCCCGGTGCCAGCAGGGTTGCCGCGTCGTCGTGACTGAGGTGGGCAGGTTCCAGTTTCGCTTGCATTGATCGGTTTTTTTCGTGCGTGGGATCGAGAATCGCGGTTCCTTTTGCTGGTGTGACACCGGTCGAGAAAACGTCCGATCATCAGCCTTTCAAAAAGCCGTCCCAGCGATTCCTTACTGATTGAGGGCCTACAAATTAACGTCGTACCCTTGGATGGCTTGCACCAATACTTCCGCCGGTCGTCGTCCCATGTCCCCCAGCTATGAGATCGTGTGCGTTGTCATGACTGACTCGCGGTTCCCGTTGCTGCCTGCTGTGTCACCGTGTGACTGCGGTCGCCGCCGGTGATCGACACCCGACCCTTGCTCGGCCAAAGTCTCGTTGCGGTGCTTGTTTCCTCCGGCGCAAACCGTCTGTGGGAAGAATTTCAATCCCTTGCTGACAGCGGCGCGCCGCAGATAAGCGCGGATATCACCGCCGCTTGTATCTGGAGTGGAGAAGAGAGCGACCACGGCTGGCTTGTGGCCGTCGATGAGCCAGGTCCACATTTCGATCCATTTCTCCACTTGCGCTGGCAGAGGATTCTTCCCGCTCATCGAAAGAATGACCAGATCGGCGGCGGCAGCCGCACCCACCGAGTCGTTGCGGATCTCGCGCATCCCTAGCACGCGAAAGCTCCACAGGTTCAGATCGAGCGCGCGGTTGGCTGCTTCCTCATCGGCAAGTTGCTCGGTGAAGCGTTTCGCCTGCTTGCCGGTGTCCAGGCACTCGTAGAGGATCGTCACACTGAGCTTGGGTGCAACCTCCGTAACCCGAGTCGCTGGCGGTAATTCTGTCGGTGCAGGATTCATCGTATTTTCGTTTGCGTGTCGGCGCATCGGTGGAGGCGTTCGCGGGGAGAAGAGGGTTCGCGCAGCGGTCGCAGCAGAAAGTGGAACCGGAGGCTGCTGGTCCGCGCCCGACGATGCGGCGCTGGCAGTGCGCGCATCGTGGGGCCAACGCTTGGACGGCACACGCAAAGCGATGGAACCGATGGGATCTTCCGTAGGCCACCACCTCCACGCGCGGCTCATCGTCGCTCCCGCAGATTTCACACCTGAGAGGAGGGTAAACGCGCGTTGGGGAGGCAATCTCGGCGGTCGTCTCCATCATGCAGGATCGGTCAGCCAAGGACGTTGGTGCTGTCAGGTGTTCCACTGATGTCTGGCACCAGCACGCCTGGAGCGGAAAGAGGCTCTCTATGCGACTCCGGCGGCGTCAGCAGGGTGAAGCGAAACGCTGCCCCGTTTCCGGGTGTGCTTTCAGCCTTCACCATTCTGCCGTGCGCCTCGACGATCTGCTTCACGATGACCAGGCCAAAGCCAGTGCCGTCCTTGGCGGGATCGGTGACGCGCTTACCGAAGACTTTGGCCAGCATCTGCGCCGGGATGCCTTCCCCGTCATCGCAGATGGCGCACGTTACCGTGCCCCCTTCCTCCCTCGCCCTCACGACCACCCGGCCGTGCGGGGCATATTTGAACGCGTTGCCGAGCAGGTTTTGGAACACCTGTTCGATCAGACCCGCATCCGCAAACACGGTGAGGGCCGGCGGCACCTCGTTGACCACTTCAATCGCGGCCTTGGAAGAGACGGAGCGCAGATCGAGCAGCAGCCGCTGAACCAGCGGCCACAACTCGAACGCGCGGCATTCGGGGTGAAGCTGGCCGCCGGGCACCAGAGGCTTCTTTTTCACCTCTAGCGCCCGTTTGATCAGCGTCTCGACGCGCGCCAGATTGCGCCGGAGGATCTCGAAGAGTTCGCTGGCGTCTGCGCAAGCGCTCTGGTCCATGCCTTCCTTCAACTCATCGACCAAGAGCGAGACGGCGTTAAGCGGAGTGCGCAGGTCGTGCGCAATGAAGGCGAGATGATCGTCTTCCTGCTCTTTGCGCATGACTGCCTGCTGTTCGGCAAAGGCCATGACGGCCTCGCGGACGGCTTCGTCGATGCCGTGGTTGATAATCCGCGCGGCTTCATCTCCGATGGAGAGGCCCTGCCGGTTGGCGAGCGTGCTAAAGTCCGTGCGTAGGAGGTTGTATTCCGTGACGACCTCGCCCACGTCGAGGCCCTCGCGAAAGCGCATGACGCCGTGGTGCGGCGGGTCGTTGCTGGCGGCCTCGGCAGGAACAGCCCCGCCGCTGCTGATGGCGAGATCGCGGATGATCGCGGCGATGAGGAAAGGCAGGTTGTTGGTGATGGCCAGCTTGTCGAGGTGCCGCTCGCGCAGCAACTCACCTGCCTGCGAGCGCCACTCGGCGATGATCTCCTCCTGGCACCGCCCGAAAACCTCGGCCAAGTGTTCGATGGTACAAGCTTGGCTAGACGGCATATGGACCTTCTTTCAGAGTGCGATTTACCTGCGGAATCTGTGTGGAGGATCGCCGTTCGCCGCTTCCGCTTGCTCTGTGCTTCGGCCATGCGGCTAAGGGGACTGTCGCCCCTCGTAGAAGTCCTAACCAATGCTTCCTCTCCCCGCCGTTCCATAGCCGCAGGCTATGGAACGGCGGGGAGAGGAAGGGCGATGGCCGTGCCACCCGCGCAGGAATTTCGTTGAACCGGCTGGCGTCCCACGTCACAGTCCGCCTTTGTTTTCGTTTTATGGAGCTTCGTCACCTGCGCTATTTTGTTGCCGTCGCCACGGAGATGAGTTTCACCGCCGCCGCCACCAAGCTGCGTCTGGCCCAACCTTCCCTCACCCGTCAGATCAAGAATCTGGAGGACGAACTGCGCGTGCAACTTTTCTCGCGCGAAAAGCGCCACATCGCGCTGACCGACCAAGGGCAGTTCTTCCTAGAACGCACCCAGAAGC
This sequence comes from uncultured Chthoniobacterales bacterium, assembly GCA_964247665.1. Lineage (GTDB taxonomy): Bacteria > Verrucomicrobiota > Verrucomicrobiia > Chthoniobacterales > SZAS-18 > CAHJWO01. The sequence goes on from CAXTVY010000110.1 coordinate 4,450, forward strand.
TGCTCGCCCAATCAGCGCTCGACGTGCACGACGTGCGGCGGCGTGGGCCCGGCAGTGGCACCGGCACCCTGCACATTGGCTACACGGCCGACTTACACTATAACCTGCTGCCGGGTGCCCTTGGCGCGCTGCGCAACATCTGGCCGGACGTGGCCCTCAACCTCTTCGATCTGAGCGTGACCGAACAACTCCGGGCCTTCGAGAAGGACAAGCTCGACCTGAGCTTCGTGCGGGAATTCAAACTGCCGCCCAAGGCGGGGCTGCGGCGCGAGCCCATCCATGACTGCGATGTCATGGTCGTTTTGCCCGAGACCCATCCCCACGCGCATGCTCCGGCGGTGAAGTTGGCGGAGTTGGCCTCTCTGCCCTTTGTGGTGTTATCAGAAACGCTCTATCCCGGCGCGCGCGACTGGCTCAAGCGGGTTTGCCGGAGCGCAGGGTTCACGCCGAAGATCGCGCACGCGGTGGACCGCGCGCCGACGCTGTTGAGCTGCGTCGGCCTGGAGTTGGGTATCGCCTTGCTGCCACAGGCTTGTCGGCAACTCCCGCACATGGGCGTGGGCTTTCCGCCGCTGGCCGCGCCGCTCAACAGCCGCCCGGAGATCCTCTGGAAGCGCCCGAGCCTTTCGCAACCTCTCCAGGAGTATGTCCAGCTCATCCGGGGGCGCTTCGAGTGAAATTTCTCTTTCTCCAATCGGGAAGACTGTAGCGCCAGCAAACCGGGCGGGGCCACTTGTCCCGCGATCCTCAAGTCTGTACGGATCGTTCATGGACGACACTGCAACCTGCGCGGCGCACGCGGCATAGAGACAAGTTCGCCAGCGGTTAGTCAAGATCGGGCGGGTGGTTGCCCGCCAGGCGTCCCCGGCTGTCGTAGCGGCCATACCTTTTACGCCGCTGCTTGCGCGCACCTCGTATCTGCACATGCAGGCTGCCGCCCTGGCGCAGGTTGCGCCACACATGTCGGTAGATCGTCTCGTGGCTGATGGAGAACTCGCCCTGCCGCCGCAGGTGTCCGGCCATCTGCTCGGGACTCCACTGCTGGCGTAAAAGTCCCTCGACACGGCCCATCTCGGCGCGGCCGAACTGCTGGTTGCGCCGCGAGCGTTTTCGTCGCGCCACCGCACGCTCGTGGGCCCGGGCGCTGCGGTAGCCGCCGTCGTAGGGAGCCCGGTTGCGCTGCACCTCCCGCCACACCGTGCTGCGGTGCCGCCCGAGGATCTTTGCAATCCGCGACAGGCTGAAATTTTGGTAGCGCAACGTCGCAATTTGCACGCGCTCATCGGCCTGGATCTGGCGGTATTTTCTCATCGCCACTTCTCTTCCGCCAGCCGCTCTTGGCAAACTAGCGGCGTTGCAGTTACTTTGTGAATTCGCGAGGTACTTGAACAGCGAGGTCGCATCCGGATCGAGGCCGAGCTTGCTCACCTCCCCCGCGTACCATTCTCTCATTTCCGGACAGAGGCCAACGGTCAGGACCTGGGGCTCGCGTCCATCTCGGAGGCCCGCGCTAGTGCCTGCGTGTCGATGTACTCCCGGACGTTCGTCAGCTTGCCGTTTCGCACGGTCATGTCGAAGACCCAATGGTCCTCAAACGTCTTGTTCGTCGCTTTGATTTTTCCCGTAGCGACGCCGACGACCAGAACCCGGTCTCCCTGCGCTACGAATTCGGGGGGCTCCGGGTACGAAGTTTCCACCGTGTCGGAAGCCTTCTGAAGCAAATCCGCCAATCCCGCGTGCCCGCAGTGCGTGCCGGCCAGCGGCCAGTCCTCGCCTGGAATGATCCACTCGATCTCTTCGGTGACCAACGCTAGCAGACGTTGCTTGTCGCCGCTGCCCATCGCTGCGAAAAAGTCTTTCACAAGCTGGACATTCTTTTCAGTGTTCATCGAAATTCCTCCTTTTTCCTGACGTTAGAACGTGTCCGATCTCTAATCGGACGTTTTTGCAATTGTACTTCTCGAGCCAACTCACACGGTCGTAGATCGATCACTGCTCCTGCTTGAACAGAGCCTCGAAGATGAGCGGGCCCCAGGTCTCGCCGCGTGCGTGCACCAGCGCGCCGCCCTCGCCGAGCTTGCCTAGCTCGACGGGTGCGAACCCGAGTTGTTTGGCCAAGACCGCCACGGCAGCGCTCGCGTTCTCGTCGTCGCTCGACAGAAAGACGACCCGGTGGCCGCCCTCGACGACCGGATCGGTCGCCAGGGTGGCCGCGGCCAGGTGATTGAAAGCTTTCACCAACTTGGCACCGGTGAATGCCTTCGCGACGAAGGCGGAGGACAGGAGGCCATCCAACTCCTCCAGCGGAGCTTGCGAGTTCATCGCGTCGATGACCGTCTTGCCCTTCCAGTTCGGCAGGGCCTTCGCCACCTCGCGATGCTCCTCGAACCGGACCGCCAAGAAGACGGTGTCGGCCTCAAGGGCGTCCCGCAGCGACCTGGCGACGACCGTGGGTCCAATCGCCCGAGCCTGCGGTGCCAACGCCTCGGGCGGCCGTCGACTCGCGACGGTCACGTCGATGTTTTTACGGGCGAAGGCGTGGGCGAGCGCTTGGCCGATCTTGCCGAATCCTACAATTGCGTAGCTCATCATGTTTCTCCGATCTTGTGGTAGTACTAAAGTGAGAAGCGTGGTCCCGCGACTGGCAGGGCTGGATAGCCAGCCACGGGCCCGTGCCGGGGTCAGACCTGCGCCATGCCTCCGTCGACCGCGAGATCCACGCCGGTGATGTAGGAACTTTCACCGGAAGCAAGGAACACGACGGCGGCAGCAACTTCCTCGGGCTTGCCTCTGCGACCGAGCGGAACTTGCGAGGCGAACCCCGCTGCCGCCTGTTCTACCTGTTCAGCGGTGAGGCCCGCGTTCTCCAAAGCCGGAGTTTCGATTGGGCCAGGGCTCATCGAATTCACACGAATCTTGCGACCCTTCAGTTCCTCCGTCCAGCCGCGGGCGAAACAGCGCACAGCCGCCTTGCTCCCAGCGTAGGCGGTAAACGCGGCATCTCCCCTCACATTCGCGACTGAAGAGTTCAGGATGATTGAGCCGCCATCTTTGAAAAGGGGGAGGGCCTTTTGCACGGTGAAGAACGTTCCCTTCGCGTTTAAGTCGAAGGTCTTGTCAAAATGAGCCTCGGTCGCCGTTTCGAGCGGCGCGACTTCACCCCAGCCAGCGTTTGCGAAGAGGACGTCGATGTGACCGTGCTTCTCTTTCACGACGGCATAGAGCCGGTCCAGATCCTCCAGGCGCGATATGTCGCCCGCGACCGTCGTGACGTTACTCCCGATCAAGACTCCGGCCACTGTCAGTTCTTTCTCTCGTCGGCCGGTGATCACGACTTGCGCGCCTTCTTCCACGAAGCGCTTGGCGGTGGCCAAGCCAATCCCGCTGTTCCCGCCTGTGATGACCGCAATTTTGCCTGCCAGTTTTTGTCCGTTATTATCACTCATACATTTGTTGTTCGGTTTTGTTCTTGGTGATTTTGAGAATGTGGATTTACGCTTTTCCCCCGAAGCTGACGTAGTCATCGAGTTCGCCGAATTCGAAGAAGGTTTTGACGTCTTACCGGGTTTTGGAAAGCCGGGCCAGGTGTTCGGCAAAGAACGCAAGTGTTTCGGCATCGCTGTCCGGCGCGCGTTTTTCCATGAAAGCAGACCAGGCGTCGATTTCCCATGGAGCGCGCGGGGTCTCGGAATGGGTCTGGACCCATTCGAGCACTTCCCCGTCACTCTTTCCGGCTGCCAATTCCTTCAACAAGGCATCGGGATCAAAGCCAAGGAATTGCACCAAGTGCTGGTCGGTTGGGGAATTGTATATATATTCGCCATTCTTTCCGGCGAGGGTTGCCCGGCCCTTGTCGAGCATGCGTGCCAAAATCACGTAGTTGCCCAAACGAACGCGAAAGCTCCGGGGCGGGCGTTGAGTTAGATCAGTAAAGAAAGGTTGAGTTTTCATCAGTTTCTCGTTTTGAAATACCCCGGCTGGTCCAGATCGTAAATCACTCCGTGCCGTGTCAGCTATATTGCAACCATGCGGCTTCTCGAGCCTTGTGGCTATAAGGTGAACTACCAATATACCAATTTGTGATTGCAGTGATGCACAATTGGCATCACCATTTCCATCGTGCTGGAAAAGATTCGTCTGTTCTTAGTGGTCCTTCAGGAAGGCAGCCTCCGTCGTGCGGCTGCCCGTCTGCGCATTTCTCAGTCCGCCATCACGCGGCAGATGCAATCGCTCGAACTCGATCTCGGTGGGTGTGTCCTGGTACGAACATCGGCCGGGGTGCGTCCCACGAACGGAGGGCAAGTCCTTGCCGAAAGGGCAAAAACGCTGCTGGCAGATTATGATTCCACCATGGCTGAAGTCCGCCGGCTGGTGCGCGGAGAAAGTGAACGAGAAAGCGAGCGGTTGCGTGTTGGCTATCTTGCGTCGGCCGTCCAGGAGTATCTTGGGCCGGCTCTGGCCGTGCTGCGACGCGCTTATCCGAAGCTGAAAGTCAAAATGCTCGATCAAACGCCGGGCGAGATGATTATCGCATTACGGCAAGGTAAAATTGATTTAGCATTGACCATAAACGGTATAGACCTGCTCGCGCGCGATTTCTATGCTCGTAAAATCGCGACGGTTAGGAGCCTCGTTGCGCTTCCCGTCAGCCACCGGTTCGCGACCGAAAGACAGTTGTCTCTTTCACAATTAAAGGGCGAAACGTTCGTGCGCGGATCGAATGATGTGGTGCCGGGATACACCAAGAGGATCATTCAGTTCTGCCGCAAGTACGGCGGCTTCCGTCCCCGCCTGGCTACCATCGACAAAGCAAGTGGTCTTGTGGAATCTCTCGCGGAAGCTCTCGCCGTGGCAGCGAATGAAGAAGCGATTTCGATCCAACCGGCCTTCACTTCTCACTTGAACGTTCCGAACGTCGTCATGGTTCCCATCGCTGACGCCGGTGCAACCTGGGATTTGTTCGTTGTCTGGCAGCCGGGCGAAATCGCCAGCCCACTGCGGACCTTGCTGAGCGAACTAGACCTAAAGTCTCAATAAGCCCTGCCCTTTGTGGTGTTGTCTGAGACGCTCTATCCCGGCACACGCGACTGGCTCAAGCGGGTTTGCCCGAGTGCCGGGCTTACGCCGAAGCTCGCGCACGCGGTCGACCGCGCTCCAACGCTGTTGAGTTGCGTGGGCTTGGAGTTAGGAATCGCCTTGCTGCCGCAGGCCCGTCGGCAACTCCCGCACATGGGCAGACCAATACCGTGCCTCACGCCAGCGGTTCGGCGAGGGCGGCGACGGAACGGCCTTCGAGCCCTTCGTGGACGGGAAAACACGCCCGTCTGCCGGGGCCGAGCAGGATCGACGTGGCGGCGACTCCGAAGGCGATGCCCCCGAGCAGGATGGCGTGCCGCATGCCGATAGCGTCGGCCAACGACGAGAAACCCACCCCGGCGAAGGGAATGAGCCCGAAGAAGCTCAGGCCCGCCAACGCCGACACCCGGCCCC
>CAXTVY010000110.1:9949-13609 GCA_964247665.1 uncultured Chthoniobacterales bacterium
TAATCAGGCGTGCGCTCCTGCACAATGGTATTGGCCACGCCAAAAACCAGGGACACGCCCACGGACATGAACACCATGCAGCCTGCCGCCACCCAAAAGTTCGGTGCCAGCGCGAAACCGAGCGTCGCCAGCGCGGCGCTCGAGACTGCCCAAAACAGGCGGGCGAGACGTTTCTCTGGCGCGATGGCGAGCAGGGAAATCGCCCCCAGCATCGAGCCGACGCCAGAAACCGCCATGAGGTAGCCAAGCTTGTCGGGGCCGAGGTGGAGCACGTCTTTGACGTAGAGGGGCAGGACGACGATGAACACCGGCGCGATGAAGAGCGTGGACGCCGCCAGCAGGCCGATCATGGAGAGCGTCGGCTTGTCGCCGCGCAGGTAGGCGACGCCGTCCTTCATGCCGCCGGCACGTTGCTCCTCTTCCTCGGCGCTGCCCATCTGGCGCGGTGCGAGCGTCAGGATGGCAGCCACGAGCGCGGCGAAGGACAGAGCGTTGAGGAAGAACGCCGAGGCGGCCCCCAGCTTGGCGATGACCACGCCCGCCAGCGCCGGACCGAGGAACCGGGTGGCATGGAAAAGCGAGCGATCCAACCCGATGGCGACCCGGATGGCATCCTTGTCCACCAACTCCGGCACGAGCGCGGAGTCGGCGGGCACCTCGAACGCGGCGGCGACGCCCAACAGCGCCGCGACGGCGGCGACGTGCCAGATGGCGAGCCGGTGGGAAACGATGAGCACGCCCATGAGCACGGCCAAAGCCGCCTGGACGAACTGGGTGAGCAACAGCACCCGACGCTTGTCGTAGCGGTCCGCGACGGAGCCGCCGGCCACGGTCAGGAGCAGCATCGGCAACCCGTTGGCCAGATTGATCCAGCCGAGCACAGACGCTTTGTCGGTGAGCGTCGAGACGACGTAGCCCTGTGCCGCGACCTGCATCCACGTCCCAACCAGGGAGATGCCCGTGCCGCCCATGTAACGGGCGAAGGCCGGGTGGTGACGTAAGACCTGGAGCGTTCCGCTCCAAAACGGCTCGGCGGACGCGGGTTGATCGAGGGAAGCGGGCGGTGGCATCTCTTTGGACGAGGATAGCGGGTTTGATCGAGCGTTCCACAAATCCCCGCCCCGACCATCAGGCAGCCTTCACGATCCTCAGAATCGTTGGAGCCGCGGCGCGCCCGAGCGATAAGTTTGAGGGTCCGACTTCCTTTTTTGAGGGACCCTCCCCTCTCTAACCGCGCTTTCGTAAACGCCAGCGGCCAACGACCCGGCAGGCGGATCGCAGCCGCGAGCGGGCCGCGAACTGGAACTCTGATCGCCAACGCACGCTTCCCAGCCATCGCAGGAAGTCCGGCTTGGATAGCGCGGTAATTATCGAAGATGTTCATGCCGTCTCTAGCAGTCACACCGCCGAGAATGCTGGGGCGGTGCTGCGAGTGGCAGTCTGCGCCCAGTCGAGCGCGTATTCCGCCACTTCTTCCCAACCCTCCTGAGCGACAATCAGGTGCGAGCGATCTGGAAACTCCTTGTACGCCGTCACCGCACGCGACTTTCCGTACTTCTTGAAATTGATCTGGTTGAGAACTGGAGGGACCAAATGGTCCGAGCCACCCGCGATCAGGAGCAATGGCGCGCGGTCGTCATTGAGGTGATTCACGGTGGTCGCCGCACGCGGAGTGAGGTTGCCCAAGGCCGATTGAAACACCGGGCGTCCCGGCCCCGGCACTGCCTGTTCCTCGTAGGCGCCACGTGCATCCGCTTCGGTCATGGTGTTGGCAAATGTGTAACGAAACTGCGCAAAGCTCAGCCCCACCGTGCCCCAATAGTTGAAGGGATTGGACAACACCGGGTTGGCGGCCCGGATGACGGAAAAAGGCAGCGGCAAGATGCCCTTGGGAGCCGTGCCGTCGATGGAAACCCCCGCCGCGCCGAGGCCGCGATCCAGGAGAACCTGCACGGTCAGGCCGCCGAACGAATGGCCGATGAGAATGGGTGGCTCCGGCAGCGCGCGCACGAACTTGTCGTAGTGCTCGAAAATCTCCAGCAGGCCAAGACCGGCGAGCGCAGAAGGATCACGGCGGACATCCTCCACGTCGCCGTGCAAGCGCGGCCAGGCAGGTGCGAGCACCTCGTAGCCGCGCTCCTCGTAGAAGCGGCGGAAAGGTTCCCAACTACGCGGGGTCATCCACAACCCGTGGATCAGGACGATGGTTTTGGTTTCGTTCTTCATGATGTTTCAAATCAATTCTGAGTCTGACTTCGCCGATGATAGATTTTGTGTTCTGAACTTCGATTCACCCGCCAGATACGCTTTGGCGAATCGGGCTTTCGAGCGCGCTCCCCCTCGTCGGCGCTCCACTTCAACTCGGCCGCAAACGTATTCTCCTCCAGGTTATCAGACCTGCGTGATGCCGCCGTCCGCAACGAGGTCGATCCCGGTGCTAAAACTGCTCTCCTCCGAGGCGAGGAACAGCGCGGCAGCCGCCATCTCCGCGGGCCGACCCATCCGGCCAAGGGGAGTCATTTGTGAAAACATGGCCCTGGCCCCATCCGCTTCTTCTTTCGTCTTGAACTGGCCATCGATGATGGGCGTGTCAATAGGTCCAGGACTGAGCGTGTTCACCCGGATGCCGCGATCCTTGAGTTCCATCGCCCAGGTCCGACAGAACGAGCGCAACGCCGCCTTGCTCGCCGCGTAAACGCCATGCGCCGGAAAACCCTTGAGGTGCAGCCCGGATGACACGAGCACGACCGAACCACCCCTTCGCATCAGCGGCAGAGCCTTCTGCACGGTGAAAAACGCGCCGCGTGCATTGATGTTGAAGGTCTTGTCGAAATGCTCGGGCGTGGCCGTATCGATGGTCGCGTGCTCGACCATCCCCGCGCTGACGACCACGATGTCCAGCGCGCCTTTGACCTGCTTGACCGTCTCGTAAAGCCGGTCGAGATCGGCGAGGTCGGCCATGTCGCCTTGCACGGTCGTCACGTCGCTGCCGATTTCTTTCTCTGCCTTGTCCAATTCCGACTGTCGGCGTCCGGTGATGAAGACGGACGCACCTTCCTGGACAAACCGCTTGGCGGTGGCCAAGCCGATCCCGCTGCTCCCGCCGGTGATTACCGCGACTTTTCCTGTGAGCTTGTTCATGGGTTTGGTTCGTTTCGTTCGTCTTTGCGTTGGGCTGAAAATGATCGCCTAGAAGATAGTACGGGCGCTGTCACGTGGTCCGCCTAGGCCGGACCAGAGCGGACCCGATGTGGCGGATCGCTCAGGGCCGGTGGTGGTGCGCTCCGGTGTATTCGCGGAATTTGCTGGAGAATCCGCGCCTCCGTTGTGCCCGCAGTCACCTCCCAGAAGCTTTGCTGCGGTCACGAACCGGAAAGAGAAGTGTTTCGGTTCCGAAGTTCGAGCACCGCCTGATCGGAGAGGATGACTCCTACCCCGAGCGAGCCCGACACGCCGTGTTGGCTATCGATTGATCGCCCGAGGAATTTGTAGAATAGAAGTCGAAACCCCGGGGCTGCGTGGGGGTTGTTAGTTTGAATGGGTATTCCGCGTTCGGATCAATGCACTCCGCCGGTGGCGAGCAATTGCTCTCCGGTAAGCCAACCCGAGTCATCCGAAGCCCGGAAGCCGGCGATGGAAGCGATGTCCCCGGGCTGGCCA
>CAXTVY010000111.1:0-9777 GCA_964247665.1 uncultured Chthoniobacterales bacterium
GGCGATGTGGCGGGACCACGACGTACGCACCTACGGCGAGGGCACGAAGCTCGTCCAACCCGTGCACGGCGGACCCATCGCGCTGGAATACTCGTCCTTCGCGGTGGATGGCCAGCCGGGTCTGGGCATGGTGATCTACACCCCCGCGACGCCGGGGGACGAGGAGCAGGTCAGGTTGCTGATCGCGCGGCGGCGGGAAGGGGCCGCGCCGGGAGGAGCGGGCTCGGCAGGGTGAGATTCCACAAATAAGTCCTTGCCCGCACTGGCTGGCCGGGTTGTGTTTACCCTTCGCATTCCGGGGGCGATTCGCCCCCTCCATTCCATCGCCCGTCCGCCGCTGTTTTCCTTGTCCATGACGACACCCGCCCTTCCCCCGGTCGAGCGCACCGGGGTCAAGTTCACGCCGGACAGCACGCGGGTGCTGCTGCGCCCGTTCATCCCGGGCAACGAGGTGCGTATCACCAAGATCATCAGCCGCGTGATGACGCTCTCCGACGCCGAGGCCACCGAGCGGCTGCACGGTGTCATGGAGGAGTTCGGCGGACGCCACACGGGCACCGAGAATTTCCTGGAGGGCAACTACCAGCGCGTCGCCCGGTTTTCCATCACCGACCGCGTGCCCGACCGCACGCGCCGCCTGCTCATCGGCTCGTTCTTCACCAGCGAATACGCGTTGGAGTGCGCCGCGCTGTTCAACCCGTCCGTCGTGCCGCACCCGAGCCAGCTCGGGCTGCCGCCGGGCTCGTTGCGCTTCGTGATGAGCCTGCGCGCCACGGGCGAGGGGCACATCTCCTCCATCGAGTTCCGCGAGGGCGTCCTGAGCGAGGACAACACGCTCCTGATGGAGCCGACCAACCGCTTCGTCACCGCGCCGGACCTCGTCTCGGACGCGAGTTACGACAAGGAACTGTTCCGGCGCAAGCTCAGCGAGATGGGTTTCCGCGAGGGTATCACGGACCGCGTGCTCGATGCCCTGCCGGGCGATTTCACGCTGCCGCAGTTGCAGAAAGTGCTCGCCAACCACCAGCGCAAGACCGGCGGTCAGCGGCAGACCCACGAGGAATCGCGCGGCCTGGACAATCTCCTGTGGCTGGCCAAGAGCAACTATGAGGTCGCCTTCCACCAGAGCATCCCGCTGAGTGAGCGCATCATCTTCCCCGTGTCGGACAACGAGAGCAACGGCATCGAGGACGCGCGCTTCGTGCAGTTCACCGACGAGGACGGCGGGATGCGCTACTACGCGACGTACACGGCGTACAACGGGCGGGTGATCCTGCCGCAGATCCTGGAGACGACGGATTTCGAGCGGTTCAAGATTTCGACCCTCAACGGGCGCGCGGTGCAGAACAAGGGCATGGCGCTTTTCCCGCGCAAGATCGACGGGCGCTACGCCATGATCTCGCGGCAGGACAACGAGAACCTGTTCATCATGTACTCGGACAACGTGAACTTCTGGGAGGAAGCGGTGCCGCTGCTCAAGCCGACGTACCCGTGGGAGTTCGTGCAATTGGGCAACTGCGGATCGCCGCTGGAAACAGCGGCGGGTTGGTTGTTGCTGACGCACGGCGTCGGCGCGATGCGCAAGTATTGCATCGGGGCGATCCTGTTGGACAAGGATGATCCGGGCAAGGTCATCGGGCGGCTGCCCGAGCCGATCCTGAGCCCCAACCAGAACGAGCGCGAGGGCTACGTGCCCAACGTGGTGTACACCTGCGGCGCGCTGATCCACAGCGGGCGGCTGGTGATGCCATACGCGATGAGCGATTCGGCCAGCAGCGTGGCGATCATCCCCTTGGATGAGTTGTTGGCGAGCTTGCTGGCCAACCCGCCGGAATGAAGTGGTTGTGGGTTGCGATGCGCCTGTGGCGCGTTGCGGGTTGTAGAGGGCGCTGGTAACTATCTTCTGGTTATGTCCTACCAACTTGTCTTGCAATTCGCTGGTGACTCTCTCGCCAGTTACGATGAGGTGATCGCCATAGAGAACAGACTTATTTCGGGACTGGGTGAATCTGCTGATGTGGACGGGCATGACTGCGGCCAAGGCGAAAGCAATATTTTTATCCGCACAGATGCTCCGATGAAAACTTTCCAGCAGGTGCGGCTTATATTGGCCTACGCTGATTACTTGGGATCGGTGTCCGTTGGATACCGGAACGTCAACGACGAGGAATATGCGGTACTTTGGCCAGAAAACTTTGCTGGAAGGTTTACCGTTTCTTAGTATGGACTCCCTCACTGGCGCTTGGTCATCCAATCCCCCGCAACCCGCAACCCGCAACGCGCCGCAGGCGCATCGCAACCGGCTGCCATGACCATCGCCCTCGTGATCCACGGCGGCGCGGACCCGCGGCGGCCCGAAGCGTACAGCGAGGCCTCCCGCCAGGCGCAACGCGCGGCGCTCACCGTGGCGTTGCGCGCCGGGCACGCGATCCTGCGCGCGGGCGGCGCGGCCCTGGACGCCGTGGAAGCAGCCGTCACGTCCCTGGAAGATAGTGGACAGTTCGACGCCGGGCGCGGAGCCTACCGCAGCGTGGACGGCGGGTTTGACCTGGACGCCTCCATCATGGACGGCCGCACCGGGGCGGCGGGGGCGGCGGCGCACCTGCACCACGTCCGCAACCCGATCCGGCTGGCCCGCCGGGTGCTAGAGCGCACCGCGCACGTCCTGCTCGTCGCGGAAGGCGCGGAACGCTTCGCGCGCGCCGAGGGTCTGGAGTTCGTGGAAGACGGCTACTTCGCGCCGTCGATGCCTGCGCAGGCGACCGTGCACGAGCCGATGCGGCCGGTGGGGACGGTCGGGGCCGTGGCGCTCGACGCCCACGGCAACCTCGCGGCGGGCACGTCCACGGGCGGCACCTACGAGCGCCTCGCGGGGCGGGTGGGGGATACGCCGATCATTGGCGCGGGCACCTACGCCGACAACCGGGTGGGCGCGGTGTCCGGGACGGGCGAGGGCGAATACTTCCTGCGCGCGGTGCTGGCGCACGACATCGCCGCGCGCGTGGAGCACGGCGGGAAGTCTCTCGCGGAGGCCGCGGAGGCGGCGATGCGTGAGAAGCTGACGGGGCGCGGCGGCTCGGGCGGGATCATCGCCCTGGACCCGGCGGGACGGCCCGTGTGCGTGTTCAACACGCCGACGATGGCGAGGGGGATGGTCCTCGGGGAGGACGGCGCGCTGGCCGTGGCGTTGTTTGACGAAACGCCTGCCGCGCACGAGCAGTAGCGTCCCGAAAATCCTTATGAAAGTAGCCGTCCTTTTTGGTGGTACGAGTTCCGAGCGCGATGTTTCCCTGGCCAGCGGGGTGCAGGTCGTCAAGGCCCTGCGGGAAGGTGGGCACGAGGTGGTCTGTGTGGACACCGCCAAGGGCGTGCTGAGCGGCCCGGAGGAACAGCGCTGGCTGGCGAGCGGCGTCGGGGTGGAACCTCCCAGGAACGAGGAGCTTGCGCTGATGCGCACCGATGCCTCGGCGCTCACCCGCGCCCCCGAAACGAGCGACGTGGACGTGTTCTTCCTCGCGCTGCACGGCGGTACGGGCGAGGACGGCACGCTCCAGGCGCTGCTCGACCTGACGGGCGTCGCCTACACGGGCAGCGGCCATTTGGCCAGCGCCGCCGCCATGGACAAGGACATCTCCAAGCGGTTGTTCCACGTCGCTGGGGTGCCGACGCCCGAGTGGCTGATGGCCCCGGCCAGCCCGGCGGACATCCAGGCGAAACTCGGCTACCCGGTGGTGGTCAAGCCCACCATGCAGGGCTCGACCGTGGGTCTGAGCGTGGTCAAGCGCCCGGAAGACCTCGCCGCGGCGCTGGCGCTGGCCGGGCAGTACGGCGGGGAGATCATGATCGAGCAGTTCATCCCGGGCCGCGAGCTAACCTGCGGCGTGCTGGGAGACGAGGCGCTCATCCCCGGCGAAATCTTCCCGGCGGGCGAGGTTTTCGATTACCAGAGCAAATATCAGGCGGGCGGTGCGAAGGAGGTGTTCCCGGCCGACCTGCCCGAGGAGCTGACGGCGGAGGTTCGCCGCCTTTCTTTGCAGGTGCATCGGGCGCTCAAGCTGGCGGGGTACAGCCGCTCGGATTTCCGCTTGGACGAGGCGGGACGCCTGTGGTGCCTGGAGGTCAACACCCTGCCCGGGATGACGGCCACGAGCCTGCTGCCGCAGTCGGCGGGTGCCATGGGCATCGGATTCGCGGAGTTGTGCGAGCGAATTTGCCGGCTGGCCATGGCGAAGCCGGGGAAGGCAGTCTAGCAGGGACTTTTCCTGCCCGGACCGGGCTCGCAGCCACTCGATCCAACTGCGGCTGCCCGCAGGGCGGGCACGGCCGGGCTTTCTTCCATGCGGACGGTCGGCATGTGCCCTCACGGTCTGCTCTGACGCAGACACGCGAACCCGGCGATGGCTTGCATGGGGGCGCTCTGGCCGGGCGCGAGCACCGTCTGAGACGGACGACGCGTTCACAGCGGCGGGGCCGCGCTTTGCGGGAACTTGGCGTACCGCTGGTATGCGTTCTGCTTCCTGTGTAAATCCGAGGTGAAACGACAATCGTCAAAAGAAATCCGGCGGAATTTTTGCGCGCCGGTTCGCTGGTCTGATTTCGCCCCTTTGCTTCTCCTTTGCCCGGCTTTCCCCGGGAGCAAGTGCTCGTCCCGCAGGGAGTGCAGATCAGCGCGCGCCTGAGCCTTGCTCCCTGTTTTCCCTCCTTCTTCCCCTCCTCGTCAGCGACGCCAGCCACCATCCAGCCCGACCCATGATCACCAAAATTCCCACGCCCCTTTTCATCTTTGAAATGGCCAACAATCACATGGGCGACATCGAACACGGGTTGCGGATCGTGCGCGAGTTCAAGGAGATCACCCGGGGCTACGAAAATTTTCGCTTTAGCATCAAGCTACAGCACCGGCACGAGAGCTTTTTCCACCCGGACTACGTGCAGCGGAACGACTATAAATACATCAAACGCTTCACCGAGACGAAGTTGGCCAAGGATGATTTCAAGCGGCTGAAGGACGCGATCCAGGACAGCGGCTTCATCTCGATGTGCACGCCCTGGGACGAACCCAGCGTGGACCTGATGGAGGAACTGGATTTCGACATCATCAAAATTGCCAGTTGCTCCTTCACGGACTGGCCGCTGCTGGAGCGGGTGGTGAAAACCAGGCGTCCCATCATCGCCTCGACCGCCGCGGTGAACCTCGAAGACATCGACCGGGTGGTGGCCTTCTTCAGCCACCGCAACAAAGAGTTCGCCATCATGCACTGCGTCGGAGAATACCCCTGCTCCCGGGAGCATCTGGAAATGAACCAGATCGACTTCCTCCGGGAACGGTATCCGAGCGCCAAGGTCGGCTTCTCCACCCACGAGGACCCCGAGAGCCTGGAACCCGTGAAACTCGCCGTGGCCAAACAGGCCATCCTCTTCGAAAAGCACGTGGGCGTACCGACCGAAAAGTACGCGCTCAACCCGTATTCGGCCAGTCCGGCGCAGGCGGCACGATGGCTGGCGGCGGCGGCGGACGCCTACCGCATGTGCGGGGTGTTGGGGCAGCGCCGGGAAATTTTCCCGGAGGAAATCGCCGACATCCAGCCGCTGCTGCGGGGTGCCTTCGCGCGCCGGCCCATCAAGAAAGGCGAGCGCATCACCGAGCGCGACCTCTTTCTGGCCATGCCCAACCAGGAGGGCCAGGTTCTGGCCAAACACCTCTCCAAATACACCGAATTTCACGCGGACACCGACTTTGCCCCCCAGGCGCCGTTGATGGAAAAGGATCTGCGGATTCAGGACCTGCGGGCCTGTGTCAACGAGATCGTCCAGGAACTCCGCGCGACGTTGAAGCATTCCCGGATCGCGCTGCCTCCCTCCGTCGATATCCAAATCTCACACCACTACGGGTTGGACCGCTTCCACCAGTGGGGAGCCGTCCTGATCGAGATCATCAACCTGGCTTACTCGAAGATGCTCGTCGTGATGTTTCCCGGACAGTGCTATCCCCGCCACCGGCACATCCAGAAAGACGAGACGTACCATCTCCTGCAGGGCGACCTGACCGTTGAAAACGGCAAGCAGGAGGTGGTGCTCCGCGCGGGGGACATTTTTTCCGTGGGACACGGGATGATGCACAGCTTCAAGACCAGGGGCGGGGCCATCATCGAGGAAGTGGCCACCACGTACCTGAACGGCGATTCGGTTTACGAGGACGAGACCATCAACACCAACCCCACGCGCAAGACCCTGTTGTCGTTCTGGCCGGATTGGCTGGCGGATTGACACCACCAGCGCACGAGCAACCAGGATCATTTTTCAAAGTATCGACCGCTCTGTTCCGCATGAAACTCTCGGATTACGTGGCTGACTTCATCGCCGGGCAGGGGGTCCGGCACATTTTCCTGCTGCCGGGGGGCGGTTGTATGCACCTGGCGGATTCGGTGCAAAAGGAGACGCGGCTCAGCCATGTCGCCTGCCTGCACGAACAGGCTGCCGCCGTGGCGGCCGACGCTTACGCGCAGTATTCCCGGAACCTGGGCGTGGCGCTGGTCACCACGGGTCCGGGCAGCACGAACGCGCTCACCGGGGTGGCTGGCTCGTGGATAGAATCCACGCCGGTCATGATCTTGTCGGGTCAGGTCAAGACGGCGGACATCAAGCCCGTGCCGGAGATGCGGATGCTCGGCTTCCAAGAGGTGGACACGACGGAGCTGGCCCGCCCGGTCACCAAATACGCCGTGACCGTCTCCGACCCCCAGAGCATCCGGTTTCACCTGGAAAAGGCGCTCTGGCTCGCCAAAAGTGGTCGGCCGGGACCGGTCTGGATCAACATCCCCCTCGACATCCAGGCCGCGCCGGTCGAGCCGGAAAAACTCCCGGGTTTTTCCCCGCCGGAAGACCCGCTGGCCACCGCCAGCCGCCAGGAGAACATCCGCGCGGCGGCCACCCGGACGCTGGAACTGTTGGCTCGTTCCGAGCGGCCGGTCATCATCGCGGGCTGTGGGATCAAACTCGCGCGCAGCGAAGCCTTGTTCCAGCGCGTCATGGAGCGCCTGGGCGTTCCCGTGCTGACGACCTGGAAGGGCTGCGACCTCTTGCCGGAGACGCATCCGCTTTACTTCGGCCGGCCGGGCGTCCTCGCGCAACGCGGCGCGAACTTCATCCAGCAAAACTCCGACTTTCTGCTCTCGGTCGGCGCGCGGCTCGACTTTGGTCAAATCGGGTACGCGAGTGAAACCTTTGCCCGCGCCGCGCGCAAGGTCATCGTGGACATTGACCCGTTAGAACTCCAGAAGTTTCGCTTCGCCGTCGAGTTGGCGGTGGCGGCGGACGCGGGCGATTTCCTCGCGGAACTCGCCCGGCAGAGCGAATCCTTTGCCCCGCCGCATTGGGGAGCCTGGAAGGAACGCTGACAACGCTGGAAGAACCGCTACCCGGCCGTCACGCCCGCCGCGCGCGCGCAGCCGCAGTTCGTGAATACTTACATGCTGGTGGAGGCGCTTTCCGGGGCGATGGCCGCGGCGGATATGCTCGTGCCGGGGAGTTCCGGGGCCTGCTCGGACGTGTGTCTCCAGACGTTCAAGCTGAAGGAGGGGCAGCGGGTGTTGAACAGCCCGGGTATCGGCTCCATGGGTTTCGGCCTGCCCCAGACCATCGGCGCGTGCCTGGCGAGCGGCGGCCGGCGCACGGTGTGCGTCAACGGGGACGGTGGGTTTCAACTGAACATCCAGGAACTGGAAACCGTGCATCGGCTCGGTCTGCCGATCAAATACTTCATCCTCAATAACCAGGGCTACGCCTCCATGCGCGCCACGCACCGGAACTACTTCGAGGGCCGGTTGATCGCCAGCGATGCGTCGAGCGGGCTGACGTTGCCAGACATCCGGCGGGTCGCGGATGCCTACCGCATTCCGAACAACCGCATCGAGAACCATCTGGAACTCGCCGCGAAGATCGCCGAAGCCCTGTCCACGGATGGCCCGTTCATCAGTGAGGTCATGGTCGATCCCGACGAACTGACCGGCCCCAAGGTCAAGAGCATCCTTGGCGCGGACGGAAAGATGGTGTCGATGCCCCTGGAGGACCTGGCCCCCTTTCTGGACCGGCCGGAGTTTCTGGAGAACATGATCATCCCGCCCGTGCCAGGATATGAGGCAACGGCATGAAAACGATTGTCTGGGACGTGGACGACGTGCTCAACGAGCTGATGCGGAGCTGGTTTTTCACCGTCTGGCTCAAAGAATTTCCGGATTGCCGGGTGACCTACGACCAGATTTGTGAGAACCCCCCGCACCGGGTGTTGGGCATCCCTTTGGAAGAATACCTGCGCTCCATCGACGCCTTCCGCTCCCGGCATGGCGCGCGATTGGAGCCCAACCGGGCGGTGCTCGCCTGGTTCGAGCAACACGGGCACCGCTTTCGGCACCTCGCCCTCACCGCCGTCCCGATGCAGGCCGCCGGCACCTGGGCGGCGTGGGTGACAACGCATTTCGGGCGGTGGATTCGTTCGTTCAATTTCATCCCCTCGCACCGGGAGGGAGAAAACTTGCCGGTGTTCGACCAGACGAAGGCGGAGTACCTGCGGCAATGGGCGCGGGTGGATGCCATCGTGGAAGACAACGTTGCGACCATCGAGGCGGCCCGGGCCGTCGGCATCCGCACGGTGCTGGTGCCGCAGCCGTGGAACGGCGCACCGGGAACGCTGGCCGACGAACTCCGCGCCCTGGCCGACCTGTAGCGGCTGCGTGCGGCCGGGGCACGGAATTAGCTCAGAAAAGAAGCGCGGCCGTTTCCTTGCGGTCCCGGGGAGCGTCCCGTGGTCCGTGAGCACGCGCATCGCCTGCGGGAAAAGCAAGGAACTCTATCCACACTTCTATGCAGGCGAACTCCATTCCAACGGCGGGCAAGCTCATCAGCGTGGTGGCGGGTTGCTACAACGAGCAGGACAACGTCGATGAATTGTACGCACGGGTGCGCCGTGTGTTCGAGGCCCTGCCGCAGTACCGGTGGGAGATGATCCTGATCGACAACGCTTCTACCGACGACACCGCGGAGCGTCTGCGCGCCCTCGCGGCGGCTGACGAGCGGGTGAAGGTCATCCTCAACGCGCGCAACTTCGGCCACATCCGCTCGCCTTACCACGCCATGCTCCAGGCCCATGGTGACGCCGTCATCAGCCTCGTCTCGGATTTGCAGGACCCGCCCGAGATGATCCCGCAATTTCTGGCCCGGTGGGAGGAAGGATTCAAGGCGGTGGTGGGCGTCAAGGCGTCCAGCGAGGAGTCGGCGGCCTTTTTCTTCGTGCGCCGCTGCTACTATAAGCTCGTCCACAAATTGGCGGACGTGGAAATCATCCAGAATTGCACGGGCTTCGGGCTCTACGACCAGGAATTCGTGCGGCTCTGCCGCCAGCTCGACGATCCGTACCCCTACTTCCGCGGGTTGATCTCCGAGTTTGGGCTGGCCACCACCCGCATCCCCTACCAGCAGCCCGTCCGCAAGCGCGGGCTGACGAAGAACAATTTCTATACGCTCTACGACATCGCCATGCTGGGCCTGACGAACCATTCCAAGGTTCCGCTGCGCCTGGCGACGATGCTCGGCTTCGCGCTGGCGTTCCTGAGCCTGGCCGTGTCGGCGGCTTATCTTGTTTACAAGCTCCTGTTCTGGCAGAACTTCGCGGTGGGCGTGGCCCCCGTCGTGATCGGGCTGTTTTTGTTCTGCTCGGTGCAGCTTTTTTTCATCGGCGTGTTGGGCGAGTACATCGGCGCGATCCATACCCAGGTGCTGCGC
>CAXTVY010000111.1:9787-13606 GCA_964247665.1 uncultured Chthoniobacterales bacterium
CCGGTCAACTTTGCCGCCCAGGCCCCCGCGAAACGGGGGCGGCGGCCACGCCCCCCGTTTTACCAGGCGGGGACGATGCTGGCCCGTAACGGACGTGAGGTTACTCCACCTCGTCGGCGGAACCCGTCAGTTTGACGATGGGTAATTTATCGGCGTCGTCCGTCCCGGTGTGAGGATGGATCAGTTCCCCGAGCCGCCGTTTGAGCGACAGGAACGAACGGGAAATAAATTGCTCCGGCCGGCGCGGGCGCGGCACGGGGTTCTCGATGAACTCGACCATGCGGCCCGGGTTCGCACTCATTACCAGGATGCGGTCGGAGAGGTACGCCGCCTCGTCGAGATCGTGCGTGATGAACAGGATCGTCACATCGACGGTCTTCCAGATCTGCAACAGGTAGGATTGCATCTGCGCGCGCGTCTGGGCATCCAGCGCGCCGAAGGGCTCGTCCATGATCAGGATGCGCGGCTCGTTGGCCAGCGCCCGGGCGATGGCGACCCGCTGCTTCATGCCGCCGGAGAGTTCGTGCGGATAGGCTTCCGCGCACGCGTCGAGGCCGACCATCTCCAGCCATTGGTGTGCCGTGGCGTCCGCCGTCTTGGGCGATTGGCCGCTCATGCGCAGGCCGAACATGACGTTGCGCTTGACGGTGAGCCACGGAAAAAGCGTGTAGCCCTGGAAGACCATCCCACGGTCGGGTCCCGGACCCGCCACGGTCTCGCCGTCGAGCAGCACCGCGCCGCCGCTGGCCTCGTCGAGCCCCGCGATGATGCGGATGAGGGTCGATTTTCCGCAGCCCGACGGGCCGACGACGCAGACAAATTCCCGGCGGTGAACGTCGAAGGAAACGTCGCTCAGGGCGGTCACCGCGCCGTCGCCGTGACCGAAGGATTTCTCCAGGCCGCGAATGCTCAGGATGACCGGGCGTTCGCGGAGGCGGGCGAACCGCGCCGCGACTTCCGGCGCTTGCTCGCGGTAGTCGGGCACCAGGTCCCGGAGCGGGACACGAGCCGGGTCGGGTGGCGTCATGGCGTGTTCATGCCCCGCGCGGGAGGGCGGCTCCTGCCTTGGGCCGCCGGACGCGCTGCAACCCCGTCGCTTTCGCCACGCGGCGCGAGGCCCGTTTCCAGGGAAAGAAGAACCGGCCGAGCCAGGCGAGGACGAAATCGGTGGACAGCCCGATGATGCCGATCATGGCGATGGCGGCGTACACGTTGGGGAAGTTGCGGTAGCGCGCCTGTTGGTTGATGAAGTAGGTGATGCCCGACATCGTGCCGACGACCTCGGCGACGATGAGGTAGGTCCACGCCCAGCCGAGCAGGATGCGCATGTCCGCATAGATTTCGACGGCCGAAGCCGGGATGATGACCCGCCACAACAACTGGCGGCCCGACGCGCCGAGGGTCTGCGCGGCCTCGACGAACGTCGGGTCCACCCGGCGCACGGTGTTGGCGATCACGAGCACCTGTTGAAAGAAGGTGCCGATGAAAATGATGGCGATTTTGGGCGGATCGTAGATGCCCAGCACCGCCACGCAGAGCGCGCCGAACGCCGGGGCGGGCAGGTAGCGGAAAAACTCGATGAAAGGTTCCTCCACCCAGGAGAAAAACCGGTACGCACCGCAGAGGATGCCCAGCGGCACGCCGAGGATCGACGAAACGGCGAAGCCCCACAGGATCGTGCGGATGCTGTGCCCGAGGCTCTGATACAACCATGGCTCGCCCGGCAGCCGCGGCGGGGTCTGGAACGCGGTGACAAAGGCCCACGCGACGGCGTGCGGCGGGGGCAGGTAGGGCGGGTTGACGCGGTATCCCCTGGCAGGCTCCAACTTCTGGGCGACTGCGCGCTGATTCTCGCGCGCGAAGTCCGCGCGCGGCACCTCCATCTCCGTCGAGAAATACTCCACGTCGCCCGGCGAGGTCACCCGCACGAGCGGATGCCAGAGAAAGGGCACGTAGCTGATCAGCGACCACGCCGCCAGTGGCAACACGAAGGAAAACAGGGCCAGCGCGAGTCGCCGCCGGGGCGGCAGTTCCTTCTTCAGACCCAGCCAATCCCGATGATGGGTCGCTGACTTCCCCGGTGCCATGGATGCCGGGTCTAGAGGCCCTTGACGATGCCGGGAGCCACGTAGTCCTCGGGATTCTGTGAATCCTTGTACACCTTGTTGTCCAGGTTGAACTGGTTGCCGACGGCCAGTGAGCCGTAGATCGAATCCAGGCCGGGCCCTTTCTTCAGCCCGGCCTTCGCCTCGGCCAGGGTGAGAAAATGCGTGCCGGGAATGTTGGTAAGATACTCGCCGGGGTCAGCGCCGACCCGGGCGGCCATCAGCTTGACGGCGTCGTCCTGTGTCTTGGCATCTCTGAGGTAATCGACGCACCGGTAATACACCTTCACCACTTTGACCCAATCGTCCCGGCGCTGGGCGAAGCTGCTCGGATTGACGGCGAGCACGTCGTAGATGAGTCCCTTGGCCTGCGCGCTGGTGAAGAGTTTCTTCGCGCCGGGCACCTGCTTGAGCGCCTGGCCGGAAACCGGGTACCATGCGCCGACGGCGGCCACCTGGCCCGAGGCAAGGGTTTGCGGCGTGTTGTTGGTCGGGGTGGGCACGAGCGTGACATCGGATTGCGTCAGGCCGTTTTCCTTGAGCGCCTGCAACAGGAGCAAGTGCTCGACCAGACCGATCTCGACGCCGACTTTCTTCCCTTTGAGGTCCTTGATGGACTCCACGCCGGGTTTGCCGATGATCATGTCACTGCCTTCGCTGTAGTCGAGCAGCGCGATGAATTTGCCCTTCGCCCCGGTCGCACCGGCACCGAGCGCGTCGGTGGCCACGATGCAATCGGCGTCGATTTTTCCCGCGGAGTAGGCGTCGATGCTGGCCAGGTAGTCAAACCAGACGAGGTCCACGTCCACCCCCGCTTCCTTGAACCAGCCCTTTTGCTTGGCGACCTCCCAGAGCGTGTAACCCGGCCAGTCGGAATAACCGATTTTGAGCGGTTCGGCCGCTCCCGCCACAGCGCACAGGGCCAGCAATCCGGCCAGCGTGGCAGCGACAACTTGGTGGAACTTGATCATGGGGGTGGTGGGTCGGGGTGCAGAAAACTTCGTTGGCCACCGGGCGATGGCGGGCGGATCGCTGAGGCTCGCGAGGAATGTGCTGGCAGCGGGTCGGCGCAACATGCAGCCAGTCGCGCCAGCTTGCAAAGTAGATGTTCCGTGTTAATCTTACGGTAGTTCTTTGTCTTGCTTAATGGCTGGGCGGTTGCCTGGCTAGCGGGGGACCCACAAATTCTCGCCAGGCCACATCGGTGGCAGCGGGATCGGGGCTTACGGCGCTGCTTGCAAACGCCGGGGAGGCTGGTGGCTCCCAGCCCGACAGCTAACCTCGTCAGCATCCACATCAGGAAGCCGCCCGCGGGTTTCTTCGGGCACAGAGCAGAAGGCTGCTTCCTTAAGCAGGGAGAACAGCCGCCGATTCCAGAATAAAAAACGACATCCAAACGACCGACCACCGCCCCAACGGCGTGCGCGAGGTCGATGTTTTTCACCCGGCCACTCGGCCGGGGGACCGGTTGAATTTTCGCTCTGTAGCGGTCCGCCATGGC
The DNA here is from genome assembly GCA_964247665.1 of uncultured Chthoniobacterales bacterium. Classification (GTDB taxonomy): domain Bacteria; phylum Verrucomicrobiota; class Verrucomicrobiia; order Chthoniobacterales; family SZAS-18; genus CAHJWO01. The sequence goes on from CAXTVY010000111.1 coordinate 13,394, forward strand.
GCGGGGCGGACTTCGTCTTATACTCGGAGCACCCCATGAATTTCTTCGACGCCGCCAGTGACCTTTTTACCCGTCCGCTCGACCCATCGCTCGCCGCCGCCTGCGCCGACGCCCGCGCGCTGGTCGAACTGCTCAACGTCGATTCCTATGCCAAGATGGGCCACCTGTCCCCCGAGCAGGCGACGCGGCTGCACGCCCTGGAAAACCAGCTCC
>CAXTVY010000112.1:0-263 GCA_964247665.1 uncultured Chthoniobacterales bacterium
CTGCGGCGCATCGCCCGGCGAATGCAGGTCAACGGGGTCGTCGAGCCGGCGGAATACCTCAATTTCCTGCGCACGCACCCGGGAGAAACCGGCGCGCTGCTCCAGGACCTGCTGATCAGTGTGACGAACTTCTTCCGCGACCGCGAGACATTCGCGGCACTGGAGGTGATGATCCCCGCGCTCTTCTACAACAAAGGGTCCAATGACACCGTGCGCGTCTGGTCGGCGGCGTGTGCCACGGGCGAGGAAGCGTACTCGGTCGC
>CAXTVY010000112.1:273-13423 GCA_964247665.1 uncultured Chthoniobacterales bacterium
CCATGCTGTTGAACGAGCACGCCGCGACACTCGATCATCAACCGTCCATCCAGGTGTTCGGCACCGACCTGAACGACAACGCCATCCAGGCCGCCCGCGAGGCCGCGTACCCCGAGACGATCTCCGCCGACGTGTCGGAGGAGCGTTTACGCCGCTTCTTCACGAAGGGCCACGGCCACTACAAGGTCAAACGCGAGATCCGCGAGGTGGTGCTTTTCGCGTTGCACGACCTGCTCGAGGATTCGCCCTTCTCGCGGCTCGACCTGATCGTATGCCGCAACCTGCTCATCTACCTGAACCGCGACGCGCAGGATCGGGCGCTGGACATCTTCCATTTCGCGCTCCGGCCCGAGGGAGTGTTGTTCCTCGGCTCGTCCGAGTCGGTGGACGAGAACAGCACCCTTTTTGCGGTAACGGACAAGAAGCACCGGATCTACGCCCGGCGCCCGGTGGCGCGGCCCAAACTGCCCGCCGTGTTCACCGGACCGAGCGCGCAGACCCAGGCGTTGCTGCGGCAGCCGCAGGAAGGATGGGTGGTCCCACGGGCAACCGCTTTCTCGCGCGCGGCGGGAGAAGAGGCTGCGTCGACGGCGGGGCTGCCGGAGAAAGCCGAACGCACTTCCTGGAGTGAGCTGCACGCCCAGGCCATCGAGCAGTTCGGCCCGCCTTCGGTCATCGTCAGCCGGGAGCACGACCTGATGCATCTTTCCGGCAACGCCGGGCGCTTCCTCCAGTTCGACAACGGCGAGCCTACGACCAACCTGCTGCGGGTCATCCACCCGAAGCTGCGCATCGAACTGCGCGCGGCACTCTTCCGCGCGACGCAGTCTGGCGAGGTGGTCGAGACGCCCGGGATTCTGCTCGAACTCGAAGGCACCTGGCGCGCGGTGGACCTGCGCATCGTGCCCAGCCTCGTTAACGCGCCGGAGTTTCTGCTCGTCATCTTCACGGAACGGGAGCCCGCGCCCCTGGTGGAAGCCCACTCCGGCCAGAGCCAGGAGATGGCACCGGCCGTGCGCGAGCTGGAACGGGAACTCGAACAATCCAAGGCCAATTTGCGGGACACCCTGGAGCAGTCCGAGGCGTCGCAGGAAGAGTTGAAAGCCTCCAACGAGGAACTCCAGGCGATGAACGAGGAGCTGCGCTCCACCTCCGAAGAACTGGAAACCGGACGCGAGGAACTCCAGAGCATCAACGAGGAGTTGACGACCGTGAACCAGGAGATGAAAAGCAAGGTCGAGGAACTCAGCCGCTCGAACGGCGACCTGCAAAACCTGATGGCCGCCACGGCCATCGCGACGGTGTTCCTGGACCGCAACCTCTGCATCCAGCGTTACACGCCGCCTGCCGTTGCGCTCTTCAACCTGATCCCCTCCGACCTGGGCCGTCCGCTCTCGGACCTGACTCCCCGGCTCCAGTATCCCGACCTTGCCGCGGACGCGCAACGGGTGCTGGACTCGCTTTCCACCATCGAACTGGAGGTGACCCATACCGATGGGCACAGTTTCCTGGCGCGGCTACTGCCTTACCGCACGGCGGAGGATCGGATCGCGGGGATCGTGCTGACCTTCGTGGACATCACGGCGCGCCGGCGGGCGGAGCAGGATTTCCGTGAAACCGAGGCGCGCTTTCACGCCGTGGCCGACGTGGTGCCCGACCTGCTCTGGAACACGGATGCCGCGGGCCTGACCGTGTGGTGCAACCAGCGTTGGTACGAGTATTCCGGGCAAACGGTCGCGCAATCGCTCGGCGGCGGGATGCCCGACGTGATCCACCCGGAGGATCGTGCGGGTTCCCTGTACAATTTTGCAAACACGGTCGCTGGGGGGCAACCCCTGCAGCAGGAGTTGCGCTTCCGCCGTGCCGACGGGACCTACCGCTGGTTTCTCGCCCGGGTCGAACCACTGCGGGAAGCGAACGGCCGCATCAACCGATGGTTCGGGGCGGCCACGGACATCGAAGACCTCAAACGGACGGCCGAGCGCCTGGCTACCTCCGAGGAACGGCTGCGGCTGATCATCGAAAACGCGAGCGAGTATGGCATCATCTCGATGGACCTGGCGCAACGCATCATCAGTTGGAACCCCGGGGCGGCGCACATCTTCGGCTACACGGAAGCAGAGGTGTTGGGCAAGGATTGCGCGCTGATCTTCACGCCGGAAGACCGCTCGGAGAGTGCACCCAGGATCGAAGGAGAAACGGCACTCTTTGGAGGCCGGGCGGTCGATGAGCGGTGGCATGTGCGCAAGGACGGGAGCCGCTTCTGGGGCAGCGGTGCCATGATGTCCATGCGCGATGCCCGGGGGCAGGCCATCGGCTTGATCAAAATCCTGCGGGACGAAACCGAGGCGCGGCAAACGCGCGAGGCACTGGAGCAGGGACGCACGGAACTCCAGGCCGCGTTGCGAGAGACGGAGCGGGCCCGGGCCGAAGCCGAGGCCGCCGCCCAGGCGAAAGATCATTTCCTGGCCGTGTTGTCGCACGAACTGCGCACCCCGCTGACACCCGTGCTCATGGCCGTGCGGATGCTTTCGCGCGACCGTTCGCTGTCGGCAAACGCGCTGGACGCCTTGGAGATGATCGAGCGCAACATCAAGATCGAGGCGCACTTTATCGACGACCTGCTCGACCTCACGCGGATCACCCGCGGCCAGTTGGAGGTCGTGTCTGAACCGATGGACGTACACGCCGCCGTGCGGCACGCGGTGGAGATCACAGCCACCGACGTACAGGGGAAGGAGCAGCGCATCACGCTGGCGCTGGATGCTCCTCGCCATGAATTGCACGGTGACGCCACCCGGCTGCAACAGGTGTTCTGGAACCTGCTCAAAAATGCGTCGAAGTTCACCCCGGTCGGCGGAGCCATTCATCTCTCCTCACGCAACGAGCCCGGTCGGCTGATCGTGGCGGTTGCCGACACGGGGATCGGTTTCGAGCCTGAGACGGTGGCACGGATCTTCGGGGCGTTCGAGCAGGCGAGCCGGGAGGTCACGCAGCAATACGGCGGCCTCGGCCTCGGCCTGGCGATCTCCAAGGCAACCGTGGACGCGCATGGCGGCACGCTCACCGGGCAGAGCGCCGGATCGGGCGAGGGAGCGACGTTCACGGTGGCACTGCCCCTGATGGCCTGACTCCTCGCCAGATCAGCCAAGGGCAGGACGGTAATGAAAAAGGCTGAATTCCGCCGTTTCTCCGAATTGGGCAGGCGCACGAACGGAAATCCGCCGATTTCAAATGAAGATGGAACAACAACGGCCATGGGTGTCACCGCGCCCGTTGCGCATTTTTATCGTGGAAAACCATGTGGACACGCTCAAATTCCTCACGCTGTACCTTGAGGGGATGGGTCACACGATCCTTTCTGCGAAAACGATGGACGGCGCGTTGCACGATCTTCCGGAAGCCAATTGCGACGTGCTGATTTCGGACATTGGCCTGCCCGATGGCGACGGCTGGACTCTCATGGAGACCGTCCAGTTGCGTCGGCCGCTCTACGCCATCGCCATGAGCGGCTTCGGGATGAACGCCGACCGCGCACGGAGCAAGGCAGCGGGTTTTCGCCGCCATTTGCTCAAGCCATTCGTACCCGAAGAGTTGGACGCGGCGCTGGGAGAAGCCGCGCAGGAAGTGAATGCCGCTGCTTGAAAGCGGCCCGGGCGTGCGCCGGGGTAAAGAGGAGCCGCGCCGGTTTGACTTGCCAAAGCCCCCGTGGTCATGCGAATTGTGGCGGGTTTGGACTCTGTGCCCTCCTCTCAGTCAGGTAATGACGAAACGGGTTTGCGCGTGCAATTGAAAGACGCCCGCGCCGCGTTGGAGCGAGCCATCGCGGACCAAGCGCGCCTGGAACAGGCGGCCGCCCATGACGAGCAACGGCGGATTTCACAGATCTTGCACGATACAGTCAGCCAGAGCTTGACCGGGGTTTACCTCCAAACGCTGGTCCTCGCGCGCCAGTTGCAGAAGAACGGTTCCGAGGTTTCGGTGGACGTTGCGAACCTGGCCGACAAGATGCATCTGGTGGTCACCGAACTGCATGAGGTCAGCCAGAGGCTCCAGTCACCGGCAGATGCCGCACCGGAGGAAGGTTGAACGGGTGCCGCGGTACGGCCGGGTCGAACTTAGCCACGCATCGCTTCCTCCCGGCTTGGGCGACGGTACCGGCCAATGCCAGTTATCGATCCACCGGCTTCTCCACGCCCCGGAATTGCGGATGCCCGAGGATGGTGGCTTCAAAAGCCGCCTGCCCGGCTGCTGGCACCCAGGCCGGGATACGTGCTCCCGAGCGGTTCCACCTCGCCAGCCAGTTGGCTCCGAGCAGCTCGTAACATCCGGCTTCCCGCTCGCGCAAGGCTGCGGGCGTCAAGGCAAGGGTCGTCTCCGGGCGGCCACCGATGCCGCGGCCTCTGGCCACGTGCCAACCCGCCGTCAACAGCGCCAACCGCACCGCCGTCGCAGCCGAATAGGTGATCAATTCGACGCCACGTCCGCCGCACACCGTCAGCAAACGCTGGAACGCACCCGGCTTCCACAGGCGATCATCCGAGTTGCCGGAAAAGGGATCGTAGAAAATCAGTGTTGGCGCGGCGAGGCCGGGCACCGCCGGGCCGTCGATGCTCCCGATAAAGTCCCCGGGCACCAGTTCCCAGCGCAGGCCCGGGTGCAATTTGGATTGCCACCGGCCGCATTGCAAAATTCCAGCGGGTGCGCCGTGCCGCAGGTAGACGAAATCCCGGTTGTTCGTCATCGCCAGCCGCAGCGAGTCGAGGTCGTTCTCGAAGCTGACGAGGTGCAGCGCGCGCACGGGTCCGGCGGCGGCCAGGGCTTCGTAACATTGAGTGGCAGCCATCGCGTTGGCTGCCGCGCCGAGGCCCACGTCCCAGACGACCAGCGGTTCGGCGTCGGGGGCCGCCGCCTGCAAGCGCTCGGCCAAACGCGATTGCTCGACGTAGAGCAGGCGCGCTTCTTCGAGCGGCGGGGTGCGCGCGTGCATGATCTCGCCAGAGGAAATTTGCCGGATGCTGGCGAAACCTTCCGGCGCGACGTGGACTTCGTAGTCGCCCAGGCGGCGCGGCTTGACCGGCTTCGGGCCGGGATCGAACACCGGGTTATCGAGATCGTCCTCGTGCAGCAACAGACGCCTCTCCCGGTAGAACTCCAGGAAGCAGTCTGCCAGGATGCTGTGGCGGATGTCCCGCATCAACCGGTGATAGAAGTGGATGTTGTGCTGGCCGAGCAACTGCCAGCCGAGGGTTTCCTTTGTCTTGGTCAGGTGATGGAGGTAAGCGCGGGAATACCGTGCGCAGACCGGGCAATCGCAAGCGGGATCGAGCGGTTCTCCGGAGAACTTGTAAACGCCGCGGCGCAGTTGCAGGTAGCCGCGCGAGGTGAACACGCCGCCGCGTTGCGCCACCTGCGTGGGGATGATGCAGTCGAACATGTCCACGCCCCGGTGCACCGCTTCGAGCATGTCCAGCGGCGTGCCTACGCCCATCAGGTAGCGCGGCCGGTCGCGCGGCATCAGGCCGGTGGTGAACTCGCAGGTGTCCTCGCGCTGCATCCTGCTCTCACCCACGGCCAGGCCGCCGATGGCAAACCCGTCGAAGGGCATTTCGCACAAACGCTCCGCGCTCTCCCGGCGCAGGTCGCGGAAGAGCGCCCCTTGGATGATCGCAAACAGCGCTTGCGGCGAGTCGTCCCCGCGCGCCGCCAGACTGCGCGCCGCCCAACGCTGGGTAATCTCCAACGCTGCCCGCGCCGTCGCGGCGTCCGCCGTGGAGGGCACGCACTGGTCCAGGGCCATCATGATGTCGCTGCCGATGGCCTGTTGGGTGTGGATGCTCAGCTCGGGGCTCAGGAGAATCGTGCGGCCGTCCGTGTAGCTCTGGAACACCGCCCCCGCTTCGGTCATGGCGCGGGAGTGCGGCAGCGAGAAAATCTGGAATCCGCCGGAATCCGTCAGCACGCTTTTCGGCCAGCTCATCAGGCGGTGGATGCCGCCGAGGCGGCGGAAGACCTCCGGCCCCGGCCGCAACAGCAGATGGTACGTGTTGGCGAGCAGGATCTGCGAGCCGGCGTCTTCCAGGGTCTGCGGGAGTTGGGCCTTGACCGTGGCCTGCGTGCCCACCGGCATGAACAAGGGGGTTTGCACGGCGTTGTGCGAGGTCTGGAAGGTCGCCGCGCGGGCTTGCGAGCCGGTGGCCCGGGCCTCTTCGAGGAAATGGAGTCGATCCATGGAGGAATGAGGAAGGGCCAACGGCCACCTGGTCGGCGGGAGGACCCGGGTGACCCGCCGCGCAGCCGCGCACCGCGAGCCAGGCAGGCATCAACCGGTGATGCCCGGTAGGTTGAGGCGTTGTTCCCTGGCGCAGTCGAGCGCGGCCTGATAACCGGCATCGGCGTGGCGCATGACGCCGGTCGCGGGATCGTTCCAGAGCACCCGGCCGATGCGGCGGGCAGCATCGGCGGTGCCGTCGCAGCAGATCACCATCCCGGCGTGCTGCGAGAAGCCCATCCCCACGCCGCCGCCGTGGTGGAGCGAGACCCAGGTCGCCCCGGAGGCCGTGTTCAGCAGCGCGTTGAGCAATGGCCAGTCCGACACGGCATCGGAGCCATCGCGCATCGCCTCGGTCTCGCGGTTCGGGGAAGCGACGGACCCGGAATCGAGGTGGTCCCGGCCGATGACGACGGGGGCTTTCAATTCGCCGCTGGCAACCATCTCGTTGAATGCCAACCCGAGGCGGTGACGGTCGCCCAGGCCCACCCAGCAGATGCGCGCCGGGAGCCCCTGGAAGGCGATCCGCTCGCGGGCCAGGTCCAGCCACCGATGCAGGTGGGTGTCGCCGGGCAGCAGTTCCCTGACCTTCGCATCGGTGCGGTAGATGTCCTCCGGGTCGCCCGAAAGGGCCACCCAGCGAAACGGCCCCACGCCCCGGCAGAACAGCGGGCGGATGTAGGCCGGCACGAAGCCGGGAAAAGCAAAGGCGTCGGGCAATCCTGCGTCGCTGGCGACCTGCCGGATGTTGTTGCCGTAGTCAAACGTCGGCACGCCTGCCTTCCAGAAGGCCAGCATCGCCTCCACATGGTCGCGCATGGAAGCGCGGGCGGCCCGCTCCACCTCCTTCGGTTCGCTTTGGCGTTTTTCCCGCCACTCGGCCAGCGTCCACCCTTTAGGGAGGTAACCGTTAATCGGATCGTGCGCGGAGGTCTGGTCCGTGACGATGTCGGGCCGGATCCCGCGCCGAACCAGTTCGGGCAGCACGTCGGCGGCGTTACCCAGCAGGCCGACGGACTTGGCTTCGCCCGCGCGCGTCCAGTCAGCGATCATCGCCAGAGCCTCGTCGAGCGATTCGCTCCTGGCGTCCAGGTAACGGGTGCGGAGCCGGAAGTCGATGCTCGCCGGGTTGCACTCGACGGCGAGGCAGCACGCCCCGGCCATGACGGCCGCCAGCCCCTGCGCCCCGCCCATGCCGCCCAGGCCCGCCGTCAGAATCCACCGTCCCTGGAGCTGGTTACCATAATGCTGGCGCCCGGCCTCGACGAACGTCTCGTAGGTGCCTTGCACGATGCCCTGCGTGCCGATGTAAATCCACGAACCGGCGGTCATCTGGCCATACATCGCGAGGCCCTTGCGGTCGAGTTCGTTGAAATGGTCCCAGGTAGCCCAGTGGGGCACGAGGTTGGAGTTGGCGATCAGTACGCGCGGGGCATCCGCGTGCGTGCGGAAAACGCCCACCGGTTTACCGGACTGGACGAGCAGGGTTTCGTCCGCTTCGAGCGTTTGGAGGCTGGCGACGATGGCATCGAAGTCCTGCCAGGTGCGGGCCGCCCGTCCGATCCCGCCGTAGACGACCAGATCGTGCGGGTTCTCGGCCACCTCGGGGTCGAGGTTGTTCATCAACATCCGCAACGGGGCCTCCGTCAGCCAGCTCTTGGCGTTGAGCGTGGTTCCGCGCGGCGCGCGGACCTCCCGGGTGTCGTAACGCGAGTGAATCATCGGTTGGTTTCTCCTTTTGCCAGCTTCAGAGCGGTGCGTTGAATCTGCTCCAACAAAGTTTGCAGGTGCGGACGCAGCTTCTCCGCCTTGGCCGGATCATAGGTAAAAGGCGGTTCTTCTGCGGCCAGATGGGTCGCTTGCGCGAGTTCTATCTGGATGGCGTGCACTCCCCTCTCCGGCCGGCCATAATGCCGCGTCGTCCAGCCGCCCTTGAACCGCCCGTTGAGGATGCTGGCGTACCCGGCGGCAGCTTGCGCACCCGTGTACGCTGCCGCCTCGATTTGGGGTGCGCAGGTGCGCCCATCATCCGTGCCAACGTTGAAATCCGGCAACTGCCCCTCGAACAGGAACGGGATCAGCGACCGAATCGAATGGCAATCGTAGAGCACGGCAACGCCGTGGATCAGTTTCACCCGCTCGATCTCCGCTCCCAACGCAGCATGGTAAGGGGCATGAAACTCCGCCAACCGCGCGACAACATCCCCGTCGGTGGGTTCCTGCCCCCCGTGCCAGATCGGTTGCCCGTCGAAGTCCGTCCCGGGAACCAGCCCCGTGGTGTTTTGTCCGGGGTAGAGGCTGCCACCGGTGGGGTCGCGGTTGGCGTCGATCACGTAGCGATGGAAAGTGGCGCGCACCGTCGTGGCATCGGGCAGCAACCCGTCGTAAAGCTCGTGGATGTGCCAATCGGTATCCGCCAGGAGACGGCCGTTCTCGTTGAGCCGCTCCCAGACCGCAGGCGGTATCCCGGTGCCGGTGTGCGGAAATCCCAGGATCACCGGCGAGACGCCGCGCTGCACGTCAACGACGCTCATGTCCATTCCTCCAGCCTCGGCAAAATCCCGGGCGCGACCGACGCGTTGAGCGCGCCGGAGGCGACGAGGTCCGCCGCTGCCTCCAGGTCTGGCGCGAGGTAGCGGTCCTCCTCCAAGGTAGGCACGACGGCGCGGATCGTCCGCATTGCCTGCTGCAATTGTGGACTGGTGGTCAACGGCCCCCGCAATTCCACCCCTTGCGCCGCCGTCAATGCTTCGATGCCGATGATGCCGAAGAGGTTTTCCGTCATCGCCAGGAGGCGGCGCGCGCCGTGGCAAGCCATGGACACATGATCTTCCTGATTCGCCGACGTGGGCGTGGAATCGACGGAGGCCGGGTGCGACATTTGCTTGTTCTCCGACATCAGCGCCGCGGAGGTGACCTCGGCGATCATCAAACCGGAATTGAGCCCTGGCTTCTTCGTCAGGAAAGGCGGCAACCCGTAGCTCAGAGCCGGGTCAACGAGCAGCGCGATGCGCCGCTGGGCAATCGCGCCGACCTCGCAGACCGCCAGGGCGATCTGGTCGGCGGCGAGCGCCACCGGTTCCGCGTGGAAATTACCGCACGAGATGACCGAGCCATCGGAAAGCAGCAGCGGGTTGTCGGTGACCGCGTTGGCCTCGATTTCCAGCGACCGCGCGACGGAGCGCAGAACATCGAGGCACGCCCCGTCCACCTGCGATTGGCAGCGGATGCAATATGGGTCCTGCACGCGGGCGTCGTCCTCGCGGTGACTCTCGCGGATCGCCGAGCCTTCCAGGAGCTGCCGCAGAGCCGCCGCCGTGTCGATCTGGCCCTTGTGCCCGCGCAACAGGTGAATTTCCGCGCGGAAGGGCGCGGACGAACCCATCGCGGCATCGGTTGAAAGCGCGCCGGTGATCAGTGCGGCTTGCATCGCCCGATGTGCGCAAAACAACCCCGCGAGCGCCAACGCGGTCGAAACCTGGGTGCCGTTGATCAAAGCCAACCCTTCTTTGGCAGCAAACACGATTGGGCGCAGGCCGACCCGCTCCAGGGCGGCACGGCCACCCAGGCGCTCACCCATGACAAACGCCTCCCCGTGACCCATCATCACGGCGCTGAGGTGAGCCAGCGGCGCAAGGTCGCCCGAAGCACCGACCGAGCCTTTTTCCGGGATGACCGGGATGACGCCCCGCTCCAGCATCGCTTCGATCAGGCGAACGATCTCCAGCCGCACGCCCGACGCGCCGCGCCCGAGCGAGATCAACTTCAATGCCATGATGAGACGCACGATGTCCGCCGCCAGCGGCGTGCCGACCCCACAGCAATGGGAAAGGATCAGGTTGCGCTGGAGCGTGGCCACGTCCGCCGCGTCGATGCGGATGCTGGCGAGTTTACCGAAGCCCGTGTTGATGCCGTAGACGGGTTTGCTGCCCGCGGCAAGCTCGGCGATGCGCCCAGCCCCTTTCTCGATGATGGGATCACAGGAGGGATCGAGCCGGGCAGGCTGCCCTGTCTGGTAAAGGGTTTCCAGGACCGCCAGCGGGACAGAGCCCGGTTGCAGGAGGATGCTCATGCCCCCACTCTCTCCCCTTTGTGCACACGTTCATAGAGCGGATTGAAGCCGAGGCGGTAGACGAGTTCCGCCGGTGATTCCACGTCCCAGAGGGCGAAGTCGGCGGATTTGCCCGCGGCCAACGTGCCGGTTTCAGCCAGCAGCCCGAGTGCCCGCGCCGCCTCGCGCGTGGTCCCCGCGAGACATTCCTCCACCGTGAGCCCGAAAAGCGTCGCAGCCATGTTCATGGCGAGCAGCAGCGAGGTCAGCGGCGACGTGCCGGGGTTGCAATCCGTGGCCAAGGCGAGGCGGGCACCGGCCGCCCGCAACGCCCCGACGGGCGGAGCCTGGGGCTCCCGCAACGTGTAAAAGGCACCCGGGAGCAACACGGCGACGGTGCCCGCCACGGCCAGCGCCCGGGCACCCGCCGCGTCGAGATATTCCAGGTGGTCGGCGGACAACGCGCCGCAGCCTGCCGCCAACTGCGCGCCCCCCAGGTTGGACCGCTGTTCCGCATGGAGTTTCACCGGCAGACCGAGCAGACGAGCCTGCTCGAAGACGCGCCGAATTTCGGCGGGCGAAAACGCGATGTCCTCGCAGAAGCCGTCCACCGCGTCTACCAGACCCTGCGCTTGCGCTTGCACCATCCCCGGCAGCACGACCTCGGAGAGATAGTCGTCGTTGCGCCCGGCATATTCCGGCGGCGTGGCGTGGGCGGCGAGATAGGTGGTGCGGACGCGGACCGCCCGCAAGCCCGCGAGCCGGCGGGCGACCCGCAGCATTTTCAGTTCTGCCGCGATGCCAAGCCCGTAACCCGACTTGATCTCGACGGTGCCGACCCCTTCGGACAGCAAGGCATCCAGGCGGGGCAGCGCCTGCGCGGCGAGGTCATCCTCGCTCAACGCGTTCGTCGCGCGCACCGTGGCGAGGATGCCCCCGCCGGACCGGGCAATCTGCTCGTAGGTTTCGCCCTCCAGCCGCCGCTCGAACTCCCGGGCGCGGTTGCCGCCAAAGACAAGGTGGGTATGACAATCAATCAACGCGGGCGTGACCAGCCGTCCACCCCCGGCGATCATTTCGGCCGGGTCACCCGCAGGCAGGTTCAATCCGGCTGCGGGTCCGGCGAAGACAATGCGTCCGTCCCGGACCACGACGGCCGCCTCGTCCACGATGCCGAGGCCCGGCAGGTCTTCGCGCAACGTCGCCAGGCGGACATCGTGCCAGCATCGGGCTTTACCGCCATGGCCAGCATTCGTTTCCATCATTTCTCGCCAGGTCGCCCCGACGCTCATTACGATGGCGCAGGACCCATGCACGCCGCCAGCGAAAACCGCCCGATTGCCACCGGTGCCAGCCACTGCCTGTGGTTCGAGGCGGCCCTGGTGTCGGGAGAATGGCGGGAGCAGGTCAGACTATCGGTAGCAGACGGCATCATCACGGGCATCGAAGTGAACGTGGAGCCGCAACCCGGCGACGAACGTTGCCCGGTCGGGGTCCCGGGTCTCGTCAATCTGCACAGCCACGCCTTCCAACGCGGGATGTCCGGGCTCGCGGAAGTGCACGGTCCCGCCGCCGATAGTTTCTGGACGTGGCGCGAGATCATGTACCATTTCCTGGATCGTCTGACCCCGGAAGACATGGAGGCCATCGCCGCGCTGGCCTACGTCGAGATGCTCGAATCCGGCTTCACCCGGGTCGGTGAATTCCACTACGTGCATCACGATTGCAACGGATTGCCTTACGCGAATCCTGGCGAATTATGCGAACGCATTGGCAGCGCGGCGCACACCGCCGGGATCAACCTGACCCTGCTGCCCTCATTTTACGCTCACGCCAACTTTGGCGGTTTGGAGCCGACGCCCGGCCAGCGCAGATTCGTCACTTCGCTCGACCAGTTTGCACAACTCTTCGAACATGCTGGCCGGACCGTGCACGCCCTCCCGGGCGCGACGATTGGCGTGGCTCCGCACAGCTTACGCGCCGTGACGGCCGCGGAACTCCGGGAGTTGATCGCGCTCGCGGCAGGCTACCCCATCCACCTCCACGCCGCCGAACAACTCAGGGAGGTCGCGGATTGTGTCGCCGCCACCGGCGCGCGTCCCGTGGAATGGCTGCTGGCAAATGTGCCGCTCGGACCCCGCTGGTGCCTGATTCACGCCACCCACATGACGCCGGAGGAAGTCACCGGGTTAGCCAAAAGCGGAGCCACGGCCGGTTTGTGTCCCATCACGGAAGCCAACCTAGGGGACGGAGTTTTTTCCGCCATTCGGTTCCTCGCTCAGGGCGGGTCCCTCGGGATCGGCACGGATTCCAACGTGGAGATCGATGCACCCGGAGAACTTCGATTGCTGGAATACACCCAACGTTTGATGACCCGGCAGCGTAACGTGTTCGCACAACAAGCAGGGAACTCTACCGGGAGAAGCCTTTTCGACCTGGCTGCCAGCGGCGGGAACCGTGCATTGGGTTGCCCGCACGACGGCCTCTCGATCGGTGCCCCCGCAGACATCGTTACGCTCGCCTGTGACTACGAATCGTTAGCCGCGCGCGAACGCCAGGATGCACTGTTAGACCGGTGGATATTCGGAGGCCAACGCGGCTGCACGGTGCGTGACGTATGGGTCCGCGGACGGCGCGTTGTTGCAGGCGGACACCACAGCAGGCGCGACGAAATCTTGGCGCGGTTTCGCGTGACATTGAAGCGTGTTTTGTCGGTCTGACCGCTGTGCCACGGCAGTGACTCCAAAAAAACGAGAGAATCCGGTTGCATTCGTGTGGCATGCGTGGATAATAACGAAATCAAATCGCGGGGTGGAGCAGCCTGGTAG
>CAXTVY010000113.1:0-13422 GCA_964247665.1 uncultured Chthoniobacterales bacterium
GCCAACCGCGAGCTGGCGTTGAGCATCAAGAATACGGTGCTGCCGCAGCGCCAGCAGGTGCTGGCCCTGACGCTCCAGCAGTACAACGGGATGCTGCGCGGCGCGTATGACCTGCTCACCGCAAAGGCGAACGAAGCGGCGGCGGAACGGTCATACATCGAAGCATGGCGCGACTACTGGATCGCGCGCGCGGATTTGCAGCGGGCGGTGGGTGGGAAGTTGTAGCAGTCATTGCCCTACCTTTCCTGCATGATACTTTCATCATGTGAAAGCGACGATGACGGAGAGAGATCAGGTTTCCATCCCGGTACGCTACCGGCGGGAAATGCATCTGGAGGCGGGGCAAAACGTGTGCTGGGAAAAGATCTCTGAGACGGAGATCCGGCATTCGGCGTCGCGTTCGCTTCGTGCCTCGCCTTGCATTCGGGCGGCGGCTTGACGCCCTGCCTCGTCAGCTACGTGGGATGGCGGACCTTTTGATCGAAGCTTTCGCTCAACGTTTCCAAGGCCTTGTCACGCGCAATCCCAAGCATTTTTCAACGGTAGTTACCCTCGTGCCCTGATTCGCTGGAACCGTGGTATATTCTCAGGTGATCTCCCGCCGCAAGCTCCTCACCCAAGGCACCGCCGCGCTCGCCGGGGGGCTGGCGCTATTCCAGCGTCTCTCCGGCAAGGCAAGTGCCGCCGAGGCCACCCCCGCCCCGCCCGCTGACCCGGCGGCCGGCAACCGGCGGCCGTACACACCCGTCACGACGCCCAACGGCTCCACGCTGCCCTTCGTGTTGAAGGATGGCGTCAAGGAGTTCCACCTCGTCGCCGAGCCGGTGAAGCGCGAGTTCGCCCCAGGCATGACCGTCAACTGCTGGGGTTACAACGGCCAGACGCCCGGGCCCACCATCGAGGCCGTCGAGGGCGACCGCGTCCGCTTCCTCGTCACCAACAAGCTGCCCGAACCCACCAGCGTCCACTGGCACGGCGTCATCACACCCGCCGGGATGGACGGCGTTGCGGGTGTCACGCAAAAAGCCATCCCGCCGGGTGAGACCTACGCCTACGAGTTCACGCTCAAGCAGCACGGCACGCAGATGTACCACCCGCACACGGACGAGATGATCCAGATGGCCCTGGGGATGCAGGGGTTCTTCGTCATCCACCCGAAGGACGGCGAGCCCGAGCCCGTGGACCGGGACTTTTGCATCTTCCTCCAGGAGTGGGCCGTCTCTCCCGGCACCAGCACGCCAAACCCGAACGTAATGACGGATTTTAATCTGTTCACGTTCAACAGCCGCATCTACCCGGGCACGGAAAATCTCGTGGTGAAGAAGGGCGACCGCGTCCGCGTGCGGCTGGCGAAGCTGAGCATGGACCGCCACCCGATCCATTTCCACGGGCACCTCTGGGGAACGACGTACACCGGCGGCGGCCTGATTCCGAAATCCGCCCGCTGGCCCAGCGCGACCAGCAACGTGCCGCCGGGCACCACGCGCACGATGGAATTCGTCGCCGACAACCCCGGCGATTGGCCCTTCCATTGCCACAAGAACCACCATGCCATGAACGCCATGACGCACGATATCCCCAACGTGCTCGGCGCGAACCCGGCGGCGTTCCAGGCGAAGCTGAGCCAGCTCGTGCCCGGCTACATGTCGATGGGCGAGACCGGGATGCACGGCATGACCGGCATGAACATGGGCCTGCCGAAAAACACGGTGCCCATGATGGCTGGCGAGGGTCCGTTCGGCCCCGTGGGCATGGGTGGAATGTTCACGCTGCTCAAGGTGCGCGACGAACTGCCCCAAGGCTATGATGCCGACCCGGGCTGGTATCAGCATCCCCCCGGCACCGTCGCTGGACCCGCCGGGCCGGACGGACGGCCCATGGCGCACCCGCCGACGGACGGGGACGGCGCGGGCAAGACGATGGCCATGGCCATGTACACCTGCGTCATGCACCCGGAGGTCGTGCAGGACCACCCGGGCAATTGCCCGAAGTGCGGGATGAAACTCGTCCTACAAAAATAGACGGGATTTACCTGCGTCCGGTGCGATTCATTTTTGCAGTTCCAAACTATTCCCTCCATTCCCATGAAAACCTTCTCTCTTCGTACTTCTCCGGCCGGACGTGGCGCGTTGCTGACTCTCGCCGCCCTGGCTGTCTCGGTGTCCGTGCGGGCCGCGCAGCCGCTTTCCGATGCGGACATGAAATTCATGACCATCTACGAGCAGGTGCAGAAAGGTCTGGTCACGAACAACCTCAACGTGGCCAAGGATGCCGCGCACGCGCTCGCCAACGACGAGGGTGACCCGATCAAGAACGCCAGGGACATCAAGGAGGCGCGCGCCGCGTTCGCCACGCTCAGCCAGCACGCGGAAAAGATCGTGGCGGGTAACCCGGATTATCACGTTTTCAACTGCCCGATGGTCAACAAGGACTGGGTGCAGAGCACGACCACCGTCGCCAACCCCTATCTGGGTACTGACATGCTGACCTGCGGCGTCGAGAAAAAGAACCCGTAAGGCAGCCATCCCCCGGCGCGCCGGGGAGCCAGCATCCCCGGGAGAAAGTCCAAAAATCCCTGTCCATTTCGCGGGAGTCCGTTCATGATCGCCGCGCCTTCCAAGCGGCCGGTCCAGGGACCGCGCTTCTGGCCAGAGCGTTATGCTAACAGAGGATTTTCCCGGTCCGGTGTCTGACCGCGCGCGCGTGCGAACCGTCCAGACGCCGGGTTCATCTGCCTGGATGGCGGCCCCACTCCTGTGGGTGACCCTGATCCTGTTCCTGCGGCAGGCCATTTTCTTCATTCATCCCCAATTCTGGGCTGAGGACGCTTCCGTTCTTTTTCTCCAGGCACGCACGGACGGCTGGCACTCGCTCCTGTTGCCCCATCCCACGTACTACATCTTGGCCCAGCGTTTGATCGCCTGTCTGGCCGCAAGCCTGCCCGCCCTGTACGCGCCCTGGATCTACTGCTATGCCGCTCTCGTCTACGCGCTGCTTGCCGCGTGGTTTTGTTTGCGGGCACGGCTGGATTCCCTCGTGGACCGCCGGGGCAGGATTGCGCTGGCGCTGGCTTTGGTCCTGGTGCCGCACAACGGGGAGGTTTTCATGAAGCTGATCGGCACGCAGTGGATTCTGATGTCCATTCTGCTCATCCTGATCGTACAGGACGCGCCAGCCACGCGGGGGCAGGCAGCCGTTGATTTCCTCGGGTTGCTGCTCGCCGGGTTGACGGGTCCGTTCATCGTGTTCTACGCCCCGTGGTTTCTCGTGCGCCTGAAAAACGGGGCTGGCCGCTGGTCCGCCTATAATCTGTTGCTCATCGGCACCGCCTGGGGTTTGGCGGGGCTGCAATATGGGACGATGCGCCAGGGGCCGCCGCTCGGCACGTTCACGCACGACCCGCATCAATGGATGAGGCAACTCGGCTTCATGCTACCCGGGGGATTGTTTTTTGGAGCCACGGTGCCGCACCTCATCGGGCCGGTCTTCTGGGTGGTTTCCCCTTTGCTGCTCGCGTTGGCCGTCTGGGCCCTGTGGCGAGGGGAGAGAAAACGGCTCTGGGCGGCTCTGACCCTGTTCGGGTGCAGCGGCATCGCCTACGTGGGGGGCCTCCAGATCGTCGCGTCGGCCGTGGGCAGCCTGGACCCGTTCGGCAACGGGGCAAGGTACTTTTACCCTTTCTACGTGTGCTCAATGTGGGTTGGCGTCATTTTCTGCTTCGACGCGTCGAGCCATCTGCGTGCAGCAGCGCGGGCCGCCCTGGCCATGATGCTGCTGGCAAGCGCCAGCTATTTCCGGGACCCGGGCTGGCCGAACCTCCACTGGGCGACCTACGCAAAGGCTTTCGATGCGGGCGGACCTCTCTACAAGGTGCCGGTCCTGCCGGGTTGGGAAGTCGATTTCCCGCCCGCGAAATAGCCTGCCGGGGCGCAAGCCGTGGAAACAATTCACCCCGGCAAACGAGGCTTTTCGCCTGTCTGCCGGGGTGAGGAAACTTTCTCTGCGTCGAGCGCGACCGCTTAGCGCGAATACAACTCGACGATCAACTGCTCGTTGACAATCGGCGCGATCTCCTCGCGGGAGGGGATACGGGCGACCGTGCCGCTCTGCGCGTCGCGGTTCACCGTCAGCCAATCGGGCACGGGGCTGATCTGCGTCAGCTCCAGGTTGCGCGCGGCGAGCTGCTTGCTCTTGGGCTTCTCCCGCACGGAAACCACGTCGCCCGTCTTCACGGTGAACGAGGAAATGTCCACCTTGCGACCGTTGACCGCCACATGGCCGTGGCCGACCAACTGGCGCGCACCACGCCGGGTGTTGGCGAAGCCAAGGCGGTACACGATGTTGTCCAACCGGGTTTCCAGCAGTTGCAACAGCGTTTCGCCCGTCACGCCGCGGCGGCGCAACGCGATGTCGAAATACCGGCGGAACTGGCCTTCCATCAACCCGTATTGATACCGCAGCTTCTGTTTCTCGCCCTGGGCGATAGCGAACTCGGACTGCTTGCGGCGGCTGCCCTTGGGGCCGTGCACACCGGGCGGATAATTCTTGCGCTCCAGCGCCTTGCTGGGGCCGAACAGCGCCACGCCGTAGCGGCGGGCGACCTTCGTCTTGGGACCTGTGAACCTTGCCATAATGGGAAATGTCTAAATCTCGGGAAAAGTGGGTGGAAGCGGCCGGTCGTCAGACGCGGCGCTGCTTGGGCGGACGGCAACCGTTGTGCGGCACGGGGGTCACGTCGCGGATGATGGTCACTTCCAGGCCGATAGCCTGGAGGGCGCGCACCGCCGATTCGCGGCCGGCACCGGGGCCCTTGACGCGAACTTCCACTTCCTTGAGCCCGTGGCCCATCGCCTGACGGCTCGCGTCCTGCGCGGCCATCTGTGCGGCGTAGGCCGTGCTCTTGCGCGAGCCTTTGAAGCCCACCTTGCCCGCCGACGACCAACCGATCACGTTGCCGTTGAGGTCTGTGATCGTCACCGACGTGTTGTTGAACGTCGAAAAGATGTGCGCGATGCCCACGATGATGTTCTTGCTGCCCTTCGCCTTGACGATCTTGGGCTTCTCGACATCGTTCGGGTCAAGCGAAAGGTTCTCGACCTTCGGCGCTTCGGCGGCGGGGGCTTCCTTCTTCTTGCCGCGCGGTGCCTTCGGTGCTGCGGGAGCAGCGGCCGGGGCGGTGGTGGCAGCGGGCGTGGCGTCCCCGGCGGCGGGGGCGGGAGCAGCGGCTGCCGGGGCGGCGGCGTTAGGCTCCGGGGTACTGCCAGCGTCGGCGGCAGTGGGTGTGTTTTCTTCTTCGGCCATACGGTCTCTCTAGGGATGAAACGGGCGCACGCGGAATCGGCACCTCAAGGGCCCATTCCGCGCGTTCCGTTCCGGGTGGATTATTTTTTGTCCTTGGCGCGCTGCACGCCCACGGTCTTGCGCGGTCCCTTGCGGGTCCGGGCGTTGGTGGAGGTGCGCTGGCCGCGGACAGGCAGGCTGCGGCGGTGGCGGATGCCACGGTAGCAGTTAATCGCCTGTAGGCGTTTGAGGTTGCCTTGCAGCTCGCGCCGCAGGTCACCCTCAATGAGGAGCTTGCTGGAAGTGATGATCGAAATGATCTCGCTGATCTGCCCCTGGGACAGGTCCTTGGCGCGGACGTTTGGGTCGATGTTGGCCTGCTCAAGCATCCGCTTGGCGGTCTTTGGCCCGATGCCGTAGATGTACGGCAGGCTGGTCTCAATGCGTTTTTCTCCGGGGATATCGACTCCAAGTAGACGGGGCATAACGGGATTCTTCCTAAAAGTTGCTGGGGTGCGGCGGATAGCCCGGGCCTAGCCCTGGCGCTGCTTGTGGCGGGCGTTCGTGCAGATCACGCGCACGACGTTCTTCCTTTTGACGATCTTGCAGTGCTCGCACAGGCGTTTCACGGAGGCTCGGACTTTCATAAAATAAAGTAAATCGTTGGTTCTGACAGGGTTCCGTACAAAAATGCCTAGCGGTGACGGAACGTGATCCGGCCTTTGGTCAAATCGTAGGGATTCATCTCTAGCATAACTTTGTCGCCTGGCAAGATGCGGATGAAGTGTAATCGCATTTTTCCGGAAATATGGGCGAGGACGCGTTTTCCGTTCGGCAGCTCCACGCGAAACATCATGTTCGGTAACAACTCGACCACCGTGCCCTCTACCTCGATAACATCTTTTCGCGCCATGTGAGTATCTCGGGTTCGCCCTTGGTCACCAGAACCGTATGCTCGAAATGCGCGGAAGCCTTGCCGTCGGCCGTCACCACCGTCCAATCGTCGCTGAGCACTTTCACATCCGCCTTGCCCAAGTTGACCATCGGCTCGATGGCCAGCGTCATGCCCGCGCGCAGCTTCGGGTTGTCGCCCGCCTTGTAGTTGGGCACCTGGGGCTCCTCGTGCAGCTTGCGCCCGACCCCGTGACCCACGAATTCGCGCACCACGCTGAAGCCGTTTTTGACCACATGGTTCTCAATGGTGCACGACACATCGTTCAATCGCCGCCCTTCCCGCGCGAACGGGATCGCCAGTTCCAGGGCGTCCTCGGTCACCTGCAAAAGCCGCTGGATCTCCGGCTGGATGATGCCGACCGCTACCGTCTTGGCCGTGTCCCCCACCCAGCCGTCCTTGATGACGCCGATGTCCAGCTTGACGATGTCGCCATACAGGATCGCCCGCGCCGCGCCGATGCCGTGGACCACCTGCTCGTTGATCGAGATGCAGATATTGCCCGGGAAGCCGCGATAGTTCAGGAACGCGCTCTTGCACCCGGCCGCCGCGATGAGTTCCGCTGCGTACAGGTCCACCTCGCGCGTGAGCACGCCGGGCCGGATGAACTCGCCCACCTGTTCCAGCACCTGGCTGGCGGCGCGACCGGCCTGCCGCATCTTCTCGATCTCGCGCGGGCTCTTGATGGGAATGTTGCTCATACCGTTGCCGCCACCTCCGCGGGTTGAGGTTGCACCGGTTGCGCCGCCGGAACTTCCGACCTCCGACTTCCCAGTTCCGACTCCGCCACGGCCGCTTCGATCCGCGCGAACACCGCTTCGGGCGTACCGCTCGCGTCGATTCGGCGCAACAGTCCGCGCTCTGCGTAATAAGCGGCCACGGGTTCCGTGCGTTCGCGGTAGGTCTGCATCCGCGCGGTCAGCGCCACAGGATCGTCATCCCCGCGCACGGTAAGCTTGCCGCCGCAAACGGGGCACGCCTCGTCACGGCTTTGCACATGCGAACCCAACTGAAACGTCGTACCGCAATCCACGCAGGTGAGGCGGCGGCTGACGCGCTCCGCGATGCGGGCGTCGTCCAGGTCCAACCACACCACTGCCGTCAGCGGGCTGCCGCGTTGCGCCAGCAGTGTCCCCAAGGCTTCCGCCTGCCCGACCGTGCGCGGGAAACCGTCGAACACGAAAGCGCCGTCCAGTTGGCTCTCCAGCCATTGATCTACCGTGGCAATGGCCACGGCGTCGGGCACCAGTTGGCCCCGGTCCAGATAAAGGGATGCCTCGACGCCGACAAGCGACCGGGCCGTGATTTCGCGGCGCAGCATCTCGCCAACCGAAACCACCGGCACCCGCCAGCGGGCTGCCATAATTCTCCCCTGCGTACCCTTGCCGGAGGCTGGCGGGCCGAGCAGGACGAGGCGGTAGAGCATGGCGGCGGTGAACTTAGTGGTTGAGGAAAAGGGCCAGCCCACAGATAAACAGGACCGCCGCACCCACGCACAGCATGACCATCGTGCTCTGCTTGGCGGGCTCCCCCTCGCGGATGGCCGTCGTGCGGCTGTAGCCCGTGCCGCGAATCTTGCCCTTGCGCAGGAAACCGTCGTAATGCCGCTGGATGAGATGCGTCTCGATCTGGCGCATCGTATCGAGGATCACGCCGACGATGATGAGCAGGCTCGTGCCGCCGAAGAACGTCGCCGTCAGGTATGGCACACCCACCCACTGCGAGATCGCCTGCGGCAGAATGGCTACGATGATCAGGAACATCGCACCTGCGAACGTCAGCCGTGACATAGTAAAATCCAGGAAATCCGCCGTTGGCTTGCCGGGACGAACGCCCGGGATGTAGCCGCCGTTCTTCTTGAGTTCCTCGGCGATCTGGTTGGGCTGGAACATCATTGCCACCCAGAAGTAGCTGAAGAAGAAAATCATCAGCGAATAGAAGACGTAGTGCATCCAGCCCGTCGTCAAGCTCTGGGCAATCTCCTGCGCCGTGCGGGAGTTCTTGAACGCCATGTTGACGATGGTCGAAGGAAAGAGCAACAGCGCCTGCCCGAAGATGATCGGCATGACACCCGCGTAATTGAGCTTGAGCGGCAGCGACTGCGTCTGACCGCCGTACATCTTGCGGCCCACCATGCGCTTGGCGTACTGCACTGTCACCTTACGCTGCGCCTGCGTGATGGCGATGACCGACGCGATCACAATGATGAAGAACGCCACCATCATCACCAGGACCGCCGGATTAGCCTGTGCGTTGGGCGTGCCGGGCGCGGGAATGAAGTGGTGCCATGCCTGGATCAGAGCGGCGGGCAGGCGGGCCACGATGCCGATGGTAATGATCAGCGAGATACCGTTGCCGATACCGCGCTCGGTGATCTGGTCGCCCAGCCACATGAGCAGCATCGTCCCGGCGGTCATGCTGATGACCGTGATGATCTCAAACGGCAGCCCCGGCTGCTGCACCAGGTTCAGGCCCAGCTTCTGGATGGTCGCCGTGATATTCTGGAGAAAAAAGTTCTGCGCGGGATTCTCGAAGGAACGCGCCAGGATGAAACCCTGCCCGATGCACAACAGCACCGTAGCATAACGCGTGTACTGGGAAATCTTCTGCCGCCCGCCGTCCTCGCGGGACATCTTGCTCAACGACGGGATGACCGAGGTGAGCAACTGGATCATGATCGACGCGCTGATGTAGGGCATGATGCCCAACGAGAAGATCGCACAATTTTCCAGCGCACCGCCGCTGAAGATATTGAACAGCGCTGCCACCGAGCCGCCCGACTGGTTTTCCACTTGGTTGAGAAACCACTGGTGAAGCACGGCAGCATTGACGCCCGGCGTCGTGATCTGCGCGCCGACGCGCACGACGATGACCACGATAAGGGTGAAAAGGATGCGCGCCCGGAGTTCGGGAACCTTCAGCGTGTTGGCAAAAGCGGAAAGCATGTCGAAAAAAGGAAGAAGATCAACTACGCGCGCCAGACAGTGAAAGCAAGGCCGGACTGATCCGCGGCGCACGCGCCCGAACCAGTCCAGGCTGGGGACAGAAAAGATAACCTCACCAGCGGGGCGCCTTCACTCCCGCCGGGACAAGGATCACGCCGCTGCGGGCGCGGCAACTGCCGCAGAACGGTCGCGGATCGTCACGGTGCCACCAGCAGCCTCGATCTTCTCGCGCGCCGAAGCACTGACGTAGTCGGCCTCGACCGTCAACTTCTTGGACAAATCGCCGCCGCCAAGCACCTTGACGCCTTCGAACTTGCCCCGGATCAGGCCATGCTCGCGCAAGGCGTGCTCGTTGATCGCACCGTCTACCGGCAGTTCAGCCAGGTCGGACAGGTTGACGATGGCAATCTTCTTCTTGAATTGGGCGTTGTTGAAGCCGCGCTTGGGCAAACGCCGGATGAGGGGCATCTGGCCACCCTCGAAGCCGAGGCGGATGCTGCCGCCCGAGCGGGCTTTCTGACCTTTGTGGCCTTTGCCGCTGGTCTTGCCGTGGCCGGAGCTTTCGCCGCAGCCGAGGCGCTTGACACGGTGGGTCGAGCCGTGGGCGGGTTTGAGTTCGTGGAGTCGCATAAAAGGAAGGAAGAAATGCCTCCACTTGCAAGGAGGCCGGTGATTACGCGTGGACGGTGGCGAGCGGTTCGGCGGACTGCGCCGAATCCACGCTGCCTTCCGCGCGGCTGAAGCTCGGCTTGATGCCACGCAGCTTCATGGTGTCATCCCGCAGGCGAAGCTGGGCCAACGCTTCGAGCGTCGCTTTGACCACGTTGGCGTGGTTGCCACTGCCGAGCGACTTGGCAAGCACGTCCTTGATGCCCGCCGCCTCGACGACCGCACGGACGCCACCGCCCGCGATCACGCCCGTGCCAGGCGATGCCGGACGCAGGAGCACGCGTCCCCCGCCGTACTCGCCGACCACCTCATGCGGGATCGTGTTCTGGTGGACAGCCACCTTGACCATTGCCTTGCGCGCGCTGTCGCCCGCCTTGCGGATGGCTTCCGAGACCTCGTTAGCTTTACCGAACCCGCAACCCACCTTGCCGTCGTGGTCACCCGCGACGATCAGCGCACTGAACGAGAAACGCCGACCGCCTTTGACGACCTTGGCGCATCGGTTGATGAACACAACCTTTTCGGTCGTCTCACCGCGGACCGGGGCGGCGTTCTGGCTGGTATCGCGGGCACGGTCGTTGCGGCGGTTGGAAGATTGGCCGGGAGGCATAGAGAAAAGTCGGGATTGGGAAAGTCGAAAATGAGAACCAGATGAATTAGAAGTCCAGACCGCCAGCACGGGCCGCGTCAGCCAGGGCCTTGACCTTGCCGTGGTACTGCGCGCCGCCGCGGTCGAACACCACGCGCTCGATCTGCTTCTCCTTGGCGCGTTCGGCGATCAGCGCGCCCACCTTCTCGGCGGTGGCCACGTTGGCCCGGCTGCTTTTGTCCTCGCGGAACTTGGCTTCCGTCGTGTTGACGGCCGCGAGGGTGTGGCCCGCGCCGTCTTCGATGATCTGTGCGTACACATGGCGGCCCGAGAAGAACACGCTCAGGCGAGGGCGTTCGGGAGTTCCGCTGAGCTTCTTGCGGATGCGCAGGTGGATGCGGTGGCGGATGATGCGGCGGTCGGCTTTGGCCATACTGAGAAAAGTGAAAGGATGAAAGTAGAAAAAGACGGGGCAGGAGCCAGAGCTTACTGGACGGTCTTGCCTTCCTTGCGCTGAACGTTTTCGCCCGCGTAACGCACGCCTTTGCCCTTGTAAGGCTCCGGCGGGTAATAACCACGGATATTCGCGGCGACCTGGCCGACCACCTGCTTGTCCACGCCTTCGACACGGACCTTGGTGTTTTCGGTCACGGTGATCTTGATGCCCGTAGGAATCGGAAAAAGGATCGGGTGCGACTTGCCCAGGCTCAGGTTGAGCTTGTCACCCTGCACGGCGGCCTTGAAGCCGACGCCCTGAATTTCCAAGTCCTTGACGAAGCCCGTGGCTACGCCCAGCACCATATTGTTGACGAGGCTGCGCGCCAGACCGTGGAGAGCCTTGACGGCACGCTCCTCGCTCTCGCCGCGGCTCACCGTGAACTTGGTCCCGTCCACGGTCGCCGTGATGGCACGCGGCAGGGTGTATTCCAGCTTGCCCTTGGGTCCTTCGACGGCGACCACACCGCCGTTGCCGACGTTGATCTTAACCTTGTCTGGGATGTCGATTGTTTTGTTGCCGATGCGAGACATGGAAGTCTGTTTTCTTGGGCTACGAAATGAAAATGGAGAAGGTTAGTAAACGTAGGCGAGCAGCTCGCCGCCGACGTTTTGGCGCTTGGCCTCGCGTCCGCTGAGCACACCACGCGGCGTGGAAAGGATGGCGATGCCCTGGCCGCCGCGCACCCGGGGAATCTCGTCCACCGCCACGTACCGGCGCAGGCCCGGGCGACTCACGCGCTGCAAACCTGTGATTGCGGAGGTTTGCGCGACGATCTTGGCCTTGACCGTGATCTTCTTGGCCGCGCCCTCGCCTTCGACCGAGTAGTCGGCGATGTAGCCTTCGTCCTTGAGCACACGTGCCATGTCGCTCTTGATGGTGGAGAACGGCAGCGAGAGCTGCGTCTTCTGCGCACGGGTGGCATTGCGCAGGCGAGTCAGGAAATCAGCGATGGGATCGGTCAGGGCACTCATGGAAACAAGGAAAGGAAAGTAACGAAATCAACAGACTCGGGGGAGGTGCGGGGAAGGAAGAGGCTTGCGGCTACTGTTTGGAAGCACCTTGGCTAGCCATATGGGGGCAGGCTGGCTCCGGGACTGCTGATTCCGTGAAGGGTGTGGAGAAAACAAGAAAACTTCAGGCGGCCTTCTTCTTGTCGCTGAAGGGCATACCCAACTCGGTCAGGAGCGACTTGGCCTCTTCGTTCGTGTTCGCCGTAGTAACGATGCTTACGTCGAAGCCGATGTTGCGCTGGATCTTGTCCAGTTCGATCTCTGGGAAGATGGACTGGTCGGGCACGCCCAGCGTGTAGTTGCCCTGGCCGTCGAACGCCTTCGTACTCACACCACGAAACTCGCGGATGCGCGGCAGCGCCGTCTTGATGAGGCGCTCAAGAATTTCGTACATGGCCGCGCCACGTAGTGTCACCTTGGCCCCAATGGCCTGGTTCTCACGCAGCTTGAAGTTTGCGATGCTCTTCTTGGCGCGCGTCTCCATCGGCTTCTGGCCAGTGATGGTAGTCATTTCCTTCTTGGCCTCTTCGAGCGCGGCCTTCACGTCTGGCGCAGAGCCGACGCAAGCGTTGATGACCACCTTGTCCAGCTTCGGGACTTGGTGGATGTTGGTGTACCCGTGCTTCTGCTTGAGCGCGGGAACGACCGTATCGCGGTATTCTTTATAAAGTTCGACTTCCATAACGGGGTTGCTGCCGATTTCCGGCCGGCAGCGGTCAGTGGGGCTGGGAATTTGCCCGGTCTAAGCGAGGAGTCAAGCGTCTTTCTTGGCCTTGGACTTCTTCGCCTTGGCCGGTTCGGCTTTGGCGTCCTCGACCGGAGCGGGTGCCGCGACGAGTTTGACGTTGGAGATGTGAATCGGGCCTTCGACTTCCAGGATGCCGCCCTGCGGACGATCCTGGCTCTTCTTGGCGTGTTTCTTGATCATGCGCACGCCTTCGACGATGACTTGGTCCTTTTTGGAGATCACCCGGGCGACCTTGCCGGTCTCTCCCTTGTGGTTGCCGGAGATGACCAGCACCTGGTCCCCCCTTTTGACATGCGTTTTCTTGCGGGCAGCGGAAATCATGGGAATGAAAAGATTGGGGCAGTGGGTGGCGCGGTGATTGCGCTCAGAGCACTTCCGGCGCGAGCGAAACGATCTTCATGAAGTTGCGCTCACGCAATTCGCGGGCGACGGGGCCGAAGATGCGCGTGCCACGGGGGTTGAGGTCCTTATCAATGATGACGATGGCATTGTTATCGAAGCGCAGGTACGAACCATCCGCGCGGCGGATCGCCTGCTTGGTGCGGACGATCACGGCGCGGACCACGTCGCCTTTCTTGACGGTGCCGCCCGGGGTGGCTTCCTTGACATTGGCGGTGATGACATCGCCGATGCCTGCCGTCATGGTGGCTTTACCGATGACACCGATCATCGTCGCCATACGTGCGCCGGAATTATCAGCCACGTCGATGCGGGTACGAATCTGGAGCAT
>CAXTVY010000114.1:0-979 GCA_964247665.1 uncultured Chthoniobacterales bacterium
GGCACCGGCTCGCTGTTTATCGTACGACTTGTTAGAGCGAAATTGAGGGTTTCTAAACCGCCCGCCAGGGTCGCGACCTCGCCCGGTGCGATGTACGGAAACCAAAATTTGGAAGTGAGCGCGATGGGCGATGCATGAATTTTCGGCAGCCTGCGCATGCGCGCATTCCTTGCCTCCGGCTGATCAGTGCGCAAACCGATCGTAGAGGAAAGCAGACCATCACGCCAAAAGCGTTGCCGTCGTAGCGAGCAGATAGCTGCAGTTTCTTGAGATGTTCACCCGGGAATCCTTGAGAAAGGGTTGGGCAGCAGCACGCATTGCGGCTCGGCCTAGGAACAACCACCACACTAACTACCATCCATCTCATGTCACAAAAACTCACAGGAAAAGTCGCGGTCGTCACCGGCGCATCCAAAGGCATCGGTGCCGGGATTGCCAAAGCTCTCGCCGCCGCAGGTGCATCCGTCGTTGTCAATTACGCCTCCAGTAAAAGCGGCGCGGACGCCGTGGTCGATGCTATCCACAAAGCCGGGGGCGACGCAGTCGCCGTCGGTGGCGACGTATCGAAGGCTGCAGAAGCCCAAGGCATCATCGACGCTGCCATCAAACACTACGGACACTTGGACATTCTCGTCAACAACTCGGGCGTGTATGAATTCTCGCCCATCGAAGGGATCACGGAGGAACATTTCCACCGGCAATTCAACATCAACGTGCTCGGCCTGCTGCTCGTGACGCAGGCCGCCGTCAAGCACTTGGGCGAGGGCGGCAGCATCATCAACATCGGCTCTCTCATCGTCCGTTCACCGATGCCGGGCGGGGCGGTGTATGGTGCTACCAAGGCCGCGGTGGACGCCGTCACCGGCACGCTGGCCAAGGAACTCGGAGGCCGGAAAATCCGCGTCAATTCGCTCAACCCCGGCCTCGTGGCCACTGAAGGCAACGCTGGCATGATCGGCAACTTCGAGCAGGCTATGGT
>CAXTVY010000114.1:989-13374 GCA_964247665.1 uncultured Chthoniobacterales bacterium
GGCTATGGTTGCCCAGACCCCGCTGGGCCGCGTCGGCCAACCCGGCGACATCGCTGCCGTGGCCGTGTTTCTGGCGTCGGACGACGCTGGCTGGCTCACCGGCGAGCGGCTGTTCGCCAGCGGAGGTGCCTGACTAAAGATGTCCGGTAGTGTCCTAATTTACTTGGGCGATAAGTAACAACCGAAACGTCGTGACGGTTCACCGAACAGATGTCACTACAAGCTGTCCTGCGCTGGCTAACCGCAAGGTTGAGTGAAAGTGCTGAACGATCTTCGCCGCTACGCGGCTATCGGGATTTTGCGCTTTGTGGGATGTCAGGCGGCGTGACTCCCGCT
The DNA here is from genome assembly GCA_964247665.1 of uncultured Chthoniobacterales bacterium. Taxonomy (GTDB): domain Bacteria; phylum Verrucomicrobiota; class Verrucomicrobiia; order Chthoniobacterales; family SZAS-18; genus CAHJWO01. Next base: position 1,326 of record CAXTVY010000114.1, read on the forward strand.
TTCCTCACACCCGGTTCATCAGTGGAACACCTTATAGCGCCTGCGTCCTTGGCTGACCGATACTGCAAGATGCCAAACACGCCTGCCAGTCCGGCCACCCCGCTTCGCACCACCATCATCACCGGGGGGAACACTGGACTGGGCTACGCTTGCGCCAGCAGTCTGCTTGACGATGCCTCCGGGGCAACTCCCTGGAACGTCGTCATCGCCTGCCGCGATCCCGAGCGGGCACAGGGTGCCGTGGAGCGCCTGCGCCAAGAGGCGAAAACGGCGGGCTCCTCTGCCCAGGTGGAAGCGATGCGCTTGGACCTGGCTTCGTTCAAGTCCGTGCGGGAGTTCGCCGGGGAAGTTGGCCACCGTCTGGATACAGGCGAACTGCCGCCCGTGCATGCCCTGGTGTGCAACGCCGGAATGCAGAGCGGGGGTAAGAAGACGTTCACCGCCGATGGCTTTGAGAGCACCTTCGGCGTCAACCACCTCGGCCACTTCCTGCTAGTCAACCTCCTGCTGCCCCGCTTGGCCCCGCCTGCCCGCATCGCCGTGGTGGCCAGCGGCACGCACGATCCGGCCCAGAAAACCGGGATGCCCGCCCCCGCCTGGAACGACCCGACGGATTTAGCCAAAGGCGACTTGGGGGCGCTGGCCGCCCAGGACTCTCCGGCGAAGCTGGGTCGGCGCTACTACACGACTTCCAAACTGGCGAACATCCTCTTCTGCCACGAATTGGCTAGCCGCCTGCCTGCGGGCGTGACGGTCAATGCCTTTGACCCCGGCTTTATGCCCGGCACCGGCCTCGCGCGCGAGTGGCCCGCGCCATTGCGTTTCGTGTCCGACCATGTGCTGCCGCGTATGATCCCGCTGCTGCGCCGGATGCTCTCCCCCAACATCCACACCCCGGCAGAATCAGGAGCCGCCCTCGCGCAACTGGTGCTCAATCCGGCCTTGGAGGGAACCAGCGGCAAATACTTCGAGGGTACGAGAGAAATCCGCTCCTCATCAGAATCCTACGATCAGGGACGCACCAAGCAGTTGTGGCGAGACAGCTTGGCACTGACCGGACTTCGTGACGCGCTCGCCTAGCCGCTCATGAGAGCGGGGAGACCCGTAAAGAGGTTTCTTGTGTGATCGTGCGATGGATCAGATGTGTCCAGGCGGAGTCAGCGTACAACTTTGCCAAGTTCGCTCTTTTCCCTAAGCGCCTATCTGCCCCACCGGTTGCGCATCTCACCCTTCACTGTCATCGAAGTTAGGGTTTCACCCCACATGCAAGCGCACGAAATTAGTGCATGTTGGCGTGCATCGTAAGCTACCTGCGGAAGACCAAGCATCTCCCACGAGTTGCCGTGCATTCGGTCGAAAATCTAATGAAAGACGAACCTATCTGGCTGGCGCGAGGATACGTGGCGGCGCTGAGAAAACACCTGGCTGGAGGAGGCGGGAGCGCAAGCTTGGAGTCGGCGTTGAGGCTGGGACGACAAACGGTGGCTGCCGGACTGGAGACTTTGGACCTTGCCAGGATTCACGAGCAAGCCTTCATGGGGCTGCTGACGGAAAATGGTTCTACCAAGCTGCGGGCGGTCACGACCAGACGCGCCGGAACCTTTTTTAAGCAAGCGAACGCTCCCATCGAGCAAACCCAACGCGCTGCGGCGCAGGCCAAAGTTCGCATGAGCCAACTTACGGAAACGCTCAGCCGGCGCACCGCGCAGCTCGCCGCCGCCAACCGTCGATTGCAACGGGGAGCGGTGGAGCGCAAGATCATGGAAAAGGCCAACGAGAAGCGCCGGGTGCTGCACAAAGAATGTCTAGATGAATCGCTTCGGCTCCAGAAGCGTTTGCGGGGGCTGACGCACCGGGCTTTGACGGCGCAGGAAGACGACCGCAAAACGATCAGCCACGAACTCCAGGACGAGATCGCGCAGACGTTGCTGGGGATCAACGTGCGGCTGCTCACGCTGCAGAAGGAAGCGCGGGGCCGCACGAAGCGATTCAGGAATGACATCGCCAGCACGCAACGCCTCGTAGTAAGGTCCGCGACAAGGGTGCGCCGGGCGGCCCGCAAATTCGCACCTCATGAACCGCAAGCTCCTGACTTGGTCGCGCCGTTACCAAGGGGCGCTGAGAACCCATCTCAGCGCGGACGACCGGGAAAGCCTGGAGGCGGTGCGCGGGCTGGGCAGTGAGATCCTGGCGGCCGGGTTGCCGATGGTGGAGCTGGCCCAGCTCCATGAGCAATTTCTCATCTCCGAGTTGCTGCCCGGTTACCCCGCCGGGAAGCGGGCCGTGTTGATCAAGCGCGCGGGGAAGTTCTTCGCGGCGGCGGTTATCCCCGTCGATAATGCGCCGGGAAACAGCACGGCAGCCAGCACGGCGTTGGAGCAAACCGTCGAGACGTTGAGCCAGCGCACGGTGGAGCTGGCGGCGTCGAACCTAGCGTTGAGCGCGGAAATCTCGCGGCGTGAGTCGGTCGAGGAGGCGCTCAAGGAAAAGGAGCGTGGGTATGCGCGGGTGATCAAGGAGTCGGCCGTGTTGCACGAGCAATTGCGCAATATGGCGCGTCAGATTTTGTCGGCGCAGGAGAACGAGCGCAAGGCGATCAGCCGCGAACTCCACGACATGGTGGGCCAGACGTTGACGGGCATCAACATCCGTCTGGCGGCGTTGAATGCAGCCTCGACACTCGACACCGAGAGCCTCGCGCGAAACATCGCCGAAACGCAAGGCTTGGTGGAGCATTCGGTGGATCTCGTGCATCGATTCGCGCGTGAACTGCGGCCGGCGGTGTTGGACGATCTGGGACTGATCCCCGCGCTGCATTCGTTCATGAAAAGTTTCACCGAGCGGACCGGCGTGCGCACGCATCTGACCACGTTCGCCGGGGTGGAACTGCTCAACATGCCGCGCCGCACGGCACTCTTTCGGGTCGCCCAGGAGGCGCTGACCAACGTGGGGCGTCACGCGGGGGCCAGCCAGGTCGAAGTCACGATTGAGAAGCGCAAAGACGGCATCAGCATGAAAATCGTGGACGACGGCAAATCGTTTCAGGTGCAGCGCGTCCTGCTGGCCCGGGGGGGCAAACGGCTTGGCCTGCTCGGCATGAGGGAGCGGCTGGAAATGGTCGGCGGGCGGTTCGAAGTGGAATCTATTCCCGGGAAGGGTACGACCATCAAGGCGTTCGTTCCGGGCATCAAGGCGGCGGGTATCAAGGGGAAAAAGCGTTGAAGGAGCCGCACGAAATCTCATGAAACGCGTCACTGTATTACTGGCGGATGATCACACCATCGTACGCGAGGGAATCCGCAGGCTGCTCGAACTCGATTGCGGCGTGGAAGTCGTTGGCGAGGCGAAAGAGGGCAGGGAAGCGGTCGCGCTGGCCAAGAAACTGCGCCCTGATGTGGTGCTGATGGATATCGCCATGCCGCGGCTCAACGGTCTGGAAGCCACCCGTCAGGTGCTCAAAGATTTGCCCACCGCCAAGGTGCTGATTCTCTCCGCGCACAACGACGACGCCTACATCGAGAACGCCACCAAGTGCGGTGCCGTGGGTTTTCTGCTCAAACAAAGCTCGGCCCAAGATCTCTGCCGGGCCATCCGCGAGGTCCAGACGGGCAAAACGTTTTTCGGCTCCTTCTTTACAAAGCGTCTTGCCCGCCACGATCGGGAAATGGGTGTCCGCGCCGGGCAGTTGAAAAAGAAAATTGCCAAACTGACGCCGCGCGAGCTGGAAGTGCTGCAACTGGTGGCAGAGGGCAAGACCAACAAGGAAACGGCTTCGGAGTTAGGCATCAGCATCAAAACAGTTGAGAAACATCGGGAGCACCTTTCGGCGAAGCTCGACCTGCACGACATCGCCGGGCTGACGCGGTACGCCATCGCCGCCGGCGTCATTGAGAGCAGCGTTCAGGTGACCATCGTCTAGGCAGTCAACGGACCGACTTCACCGGTCGGCAACCTTGGTGATGACGACTGCGGTGTCGCACTGCACGAGCTGAGCATTTACTCTCTTGGCCCGGGACGTAGTCGAGATCCTGCCGCCGACAATTCTTCGCCAACATCGGTACGCACGGTGGCGCACTCTCCTCGGGTGACTGTCAGACGTCAGCTTACGAAGGTCTGGCCGGGTCGGCAAAGCATGGGTGGAACACCTAATAGCGTCCGAGCGTTCTCGTGGCGGATGTTCATCGCACTGACACCAATCGCAACCGACAGAGCAGACCTCGCCGGTTCGGGTCGGCTCTCCGTTCCAGCGTGGCAAAGAAACGCACCCGAACGTCTGAAGCACGTTGCTACGGTTCGACATCAAAAGCCTTGGGAACAGAATTTCTTTCGTAACAAAACATCCTCAACTGTGGGGTGTCATTCCCGCACAAACAGCGTTCCGCAAGGCGAACCGTGACCAGAGATGACACGCCCGAGAATCCTATGACAAACAGCCCCATGTTACGAAGCATCAAACAATTGTACGGAGACACGCTTTGCGCGTCAGACGGCGAAATCGGCCACGTGACGGATTTTTATCTCGACGATCAGAATTGGGCCGTCCGCTACATGATCGTGGACACCGGTTCTTGGCTGACGGGACGCTCGGTGCTGATCTCTCCTCACGCCTTGACGAACTTCTACCGGGACGGAGCCAGTCGACCCGTGAACTTGACCCGGGAACAAATCAGGAACAGCCCCAGCATAGACACACACAAGCCAGTTTCCCGTCAATACGAGGAAGAATATTTTCGCTACTACCAATGGCCGCCTTATTGGAACGGAGGGATGATGTGGGGGATGGGCGGGTATCCTGTGGTCATGGAGCCGTACCCTCTTCCCATGCCGCCGCCAGCACGGAAGGCAGGAGACGCGAACGGCAATGATCCTCACCTGCGTAGCACGCAGGCTCTCGCCGGCTACCACATCCAAAGCAGCGACGGCGAGATCGGCCACGTCATTGACTTCATCGTCCACGAAAAAAGCTGGGCCATTTGCCACCTGATCGTCGAGACGGGCCACTGGTATTCGGGCAAGCAAATCGCCATCGCGCCAAAACATATCGAGCGCGTCAGCTACGAAGATACCAAGGTGTTCTTGAACGTCACCAAGGAAGCGATTTTGAACGCACCGGAATACGAAGTGCCACCTTGGGCATTCAGCGATGGGCAGAGCATCGCCGACTAAACAACCGGCAGCGCAATGTGGACCGACGCGCTGCTTCACCTCAGCTCGTTTCGACCCACGGTCCCGACCCTCTGATTCGGACAACGGATCACGAGCCGGATCAAGCAAGCCGTTCGCTGTCCTACCTTCATCACGACGCCAGCGCGCAGGCACATCTATCTGAGTGCAAGCACAGTACCAATCAAAAAAGAAAGAAACGTATGCCACTTAGTCTCAAAAAACTGCTCGGCCGCAAGCTCAGCGCATCCGATGGTGAAATCGGTCACGTAAAAGACTTCTATTTTGAGGACCAGCGATGGGCGCTCAGGTACGTGATCGCGGACACGGGTTCGTGGCTGGCTGGCCGTTTGGTGCTTCTCTCGCCCTACGCCTTCGGCCACATTGACGGCAGCGGTGGTTGCCTGCCGATCAAACTGACCCGGCAGCAAATCGAGGACAGTCCTGCCATCGATCTGCACAAGCCAATTTCGAGGCGCTATGAAGAGGCCTATCACACCTACTACGATTTACCTCTCTATTGGAACGAAGGGGGACTGTGGGGAGGCGTCGCTGGCCTGCCCGTGGACACGTCGCCATACCCTAAATCCGTCGCGCAAGCCGACCTCGCCAGCCAGCCGGTCGATAGCAAAGACTTACATCTGCGGAGCACAGAGAGCATCATCGGTTACGATCTGCAAAGCAGTGATGGCGTAATCGGGTCCGTCACCGATTTTCTCGTGGACGACTACGGCTGGATGATCCGCTACGTAGTCGTTGAAACCGGGAATTGGTTCTCGGGAAAAGAGATCAGGATTTCACCGCAGGATATCGTCAGCGTCAGTTTTGCCGAAGCGAAAATCTTTGTGCGTTTGACCAAGGAAGAGATCATGGCAACTGCCGAAAAGGAAGATTTTGTCTCCATATGATAATGAGGCCGCGAACCCGATGAGCAGCGGAAGGAAGGCCTACCTGGTAGGCGGCGGCATCGGCTCGCTGGCCGCGGCAGCGTTCATGATCCGCGATGGCGGCTTTCCCGGCGAGAGTATCTCGATCTTCGAAGCCGAGCCGCTGATGGGTGGAAGCCTCGACGGAGCCGGAGAACCCGCGAGCGGGTACTCGTTGCGTGGTGGGCGCATGTTCACCACTGACAACTACGAATGCACGTGGGATCTCTTCCGGTCGATTCCCTCCTTGGGCAACGCGGGCAAGACGGTGTTTGAAGAAACCGTCGAGTTCAACGAAAAACATCGGTCGAATTCGATGGCGCGCCTGATCGACCGCCGGCGCGCGAAGGTCCCCGTGACATCCATGGGGTTCTCCATGCAAGACCGGGTCGAGTTGCTTAAACTCAGCACCGCCGACGATGATGCGCTCGGCGCGAGCTGCATCACCGACTGGCTATCGCCCGGCTTCTTCGAGACGGAATTCTGGTTCATGTGGGCGACGACGTTTGCCTTTCAGCCGTGGCACAGCGCCATCGAGTTCAAGCGCTATCTGCACCGCTTCCTGCTGGAATTTTCACGCATCGACACGCTCGGTGGCGTCAAGCGCACGGTCTACAATCAATACGACTCCCTGGTGCTTCCATTACAGACCTGGCTCGCGGCCCAAGGTGTGCGACTGCTCACCGGATGCACGGTGACTGACCTCGACCATCGGGTCGACAGCAGCAAATTCATCGTGACCGGTATCCGCTGTCTGCACGACGGCAGAAATGACCTAGTTGCCGTGGAGGACGGCGATTTCGTCTTCGTGCAAAACGCCTCGATGACCGATGCCTCCAGCCTGGGTTCGATGAACACCGCCCCAATCAAACGCACGAAGGCTGACAGCGGAGGTTGGACGCTCTGGGAAAAGCTTGCGGCGGGCCGGCCCGAGTTCGGCAATCCCGCCACGTTTAACGATTGCATCGCACAATCTTCTTGGGAGTCGTTTACCGTCACGCTCAAGAATCACGCCTTCTTCGATGAAATGAATCGCTTCAGCGGCAACGAGGCTGGCACCGGCGGATTAGTGACCTTCAGGGACTCGAACTGGCTCATGTCCATCGTACTGGCACACCAGCCTCACTTCCTGAATCAGCCTGCCGACGTGCAGGTATTTTGGGGTTACGCGCTGTTGCCGGACCGGATCGGGAATTTCGTTCCGAAAGCGATGGACGAATGCACCGGCGCTGAAATCCTGCGCGAACTCTGTGGCCACCTTCGCTTCGATCTGGAAGTGTTCGAATCAGCCAACTGCATTCCGTGCCGGATGCCTTACATCACGAGCATGTTCATGCCGCGGGTCCATGGCGACCGGCCGCTGCCGGTACCACACGGCTCCAGGAACCTCGCCTTCATCAGCCAGTTCGTCGAAATTGCTGACGACGTTGTGTTCACGGTCGAGTACTCCGTGCGGGCGGCTCAGATGGCCGTTTACGAGTTGCTCGGTATCGAGCGCGAAGTTCCGCCTGTTACTCCACACGACAAATCGATCCGGACTCAGTTCGAGGCGCTGCTCAAGGCTTTCAAGTGATGGCAAGCAATGCGCTCGGTCCGCCGCCGATGCCAAAAGCAGAGCAACTTCGCGCAGGTGGACCATCTATCGGGCGTTTTCTTCGATGGCGTCGATGACTCCCGCAACCGTTGCACGAATGCTTTGCACCCTTTCTCGCGGGATTTGCGTGGCGTCCGGTGGGTCCGAAAGCTGTCGCAACATCAGGATGATGTTTCCACTCTCGGCAACGATGGCGTTCCTTTTCAGCTTGGCTTGCATTTTTCCTACGCGAGCCTCGAAGTAATCGAGCACCGCCGGTTGGTGCAGCAGCGCAGCATTTTCTGGCGAGTAATGCTGCAAAACCAGGACCGTCAGCGCCTCTGTTCCGCGCAACCAGCCACCGAAGCTCACCAACTGTGAAATTTGTTCGCTCTGGAGCTTTCCCATGGCTTCCTCGACATCGGCGTTCACCGCCGACCATTCCTTGCGGACCAGCGCCCATTGACCCTTCTGCGCGTAGTCGACGATGCTGTTGCTGCGCTTGAGCACAGACTTCTCGACGCCGAGGGCAAGCGCCAGCGTACGCGCGGTTTTACCGATGTCTCTGAGTTCGGTCGCGTCCTGCGCTTCCACCGCGATGAAGCCCTCGGCAATCACCAGGCCCAGGCGCAACGCGGTCTGCGCCTGCTCGCCGCCTGGACTGGATCGGGCCAATTCAGGACGCTGCACTTGCTTCCAGTTTGACGAGGCAAAGTGGTCGAGCGAACTGAAAATCTCGCTGGGAACGGGTACCAGCACATCGTCGACGAGTTTGGTTTGCGGAGGCAATGGGTCAGCACGTCCCTCCGTTGATGGGTCTGCGAGCGCACAAAGAGGTAGGCCGAGGAACAAGGCGAATATCAGCGACTTCATAAAAGATCGGGTAGGTGGTGAGGTGTCCACCGACATCTACGGAACGATCACGACCGCGCCGTCGGCGGTTTCTTTGCGGACCGCTTCGATGGCCATGTTAGCTTCGGCGAGAGGGAACAATTCTACGCTCGGACGAATGCCGATCTCGTGCGCCAGCTTGAGGAAATCTCGCGCGTCGTCGCGGGTCATGTTGGCCACGCTGCGGATTTGCCGCTCGCCCCACAGCAGCGTGTCGTAGTCGAAGGCTGGCATCCGGTCGAGGTGGATTGCGTTGATGGCCACCACGCCGCCCTTGCGCAGACTCGCCAAGGCGCTGACCACCACTTCCCCGCTCGGGGCGAAGGTGATCGCGCGGTCGAGTTCGACCGGCGGCTTGTCGTGTTCGGAACCGACCCAGGTTGCGCCGAGGGAGGCAGCCAGCTTGCGATGCGCCTCGCCGCGCGTCGAAACATAGACCTCACAATTCCAGGATTGCAGGACCGCGATGGTCAGGCTCGCGGACGATCCGAAGCCGAAGAGACCGACCCGTTCGCCGCGCTCGACCCCGGCAATTCTCAGACTGCGGAAGCCGATGATTCCCGCGCAGAGCAACGGCGCGACGTGGGCCGCGTCCAAACCGGCGGGCAGCAGGAACACAAAGTCCCGGCGCGCCAAGGCAAATTCAGCGTAGCCGCCGTCCACCGTGTACCCGGTGAAGATCGGGTCATCGCACAGGTTTTCCAGCCCGCGACGGCAGTAGGGGCAGTCGCCATCGACTCCGCCCATCCAGGAAACCCCGACCCGCGAACCGAGCGGCAACTCGGCGTCGGCACCTTCCACCACTTCGCCCACGATCTGGTGTCCGGGAATCAGCGCGGGCCGCAGCGTGGGCAGTTCGCCGTCGACGATGTGCAGGTCCGTGCGGCAGACCCCGCAGGCGAGAACGCGCAGCAGCACGTGACCTTCTTTCCACGTCGGCCGGGCAACCTCGGCGATTTCGAGCGGCGGCTGCGAGGCAAGGCGAGGGGATTTGAGGATGGCGGCTCTCATCGGGCTGGTCACGGCGGAATAGCTTCGTGCGCGGGTCGCCTCGCCGCTATCAGGTGTTCCACCCACAACGCGGTCCGCAGCAGCACACGCAGGTGCAAGGCTGGAAGCCACCTGCCGCGTGCGGGTTTCACCTGATAGCGAGCGGCGCGTTGCCCGGACTATCTTCGCTGCATGAATGAAATAGAGATGAAACAAAACCGATCATTTTCGATGTTGGTATTCATCGTGATCTTGGGCCTGGGCGCGTTGTTGGCCTACATCAGGTTTCGAGTGGGCGCGGGCGCGGAAGCCATCGGCATCGCGGCGGCGGCGTTCGTGCTGGCCAGCGTCGTTTCGTCCGCCATCCAGGTGGCCGACCAGTGGAACCGGGCCGTGATCTTGCGGATGGGGAAATTCCACGCCTTGAAAGGACCGGGGCTGTTTTTCATCATCCCGGTGGTGGACGCGATTCCCTACTGGATCGACACCCGCGTCATCACGACCGGCTTCAAGGCAGAGAAAACCCTGACCAAAGACACGGTGCCGGTGGACGTGGACGCCGTGTTGTTCTGGAAGGTGTTGGACCCTGAGAAAGCGGCTCTGGCCGTGGCTGACTATCAGGGCGCAATCAGTTGGGCATCCCAGACCGCCCTGCGCGACGTGATCGGCAAGACGATGCTCTCCGAAATGCTCGAAGGCCGCGACCACATCAGCGTCCTGCTCCAGAAGATCATCGACGAACGCACCGAACCCTGGGGCATCAACGTGATCTCGGTGGAAGTGAAGGATGTTCTGATACCTTCGACGTTGGAGAACGCGATGTCGATGCAGGCGCAGGCGGAACGCGAGCGTCAGGCCCGGGTGATCCTGGGTGATGCCGAGCGCCAAATTGCGGAGAAGTTCGCTGAGGCTGGTAAAACCTACGAGCACAATCCGGTCGCCTTCCATTTGCGGGCGATGAACATGCTTTACGAGGGGTTAAAGGAAAATTCCACGATTGTCATCGTGCCCAGCACAGCGGTGGAGTCCATGCAGCTCGGCGGGTTGGCGGGGATGACCGCGCTGACGATGGGCATCGGCCAGGACCAAACCAACGGGAATAAGAATGGCAAACCCGATGGTGTCCGCCCCGCGCCGGACGGCACCAACGGCGCACCGCTTGCAGATGTGCCCGCCATCAGCCGCTGAGACGACTGACTGGAAATACAGCGCCAGAATTTTCGAGAGTTCAAAATAAAGCCGCACCCGGGCAAGCTCGGTGGTTAAAAAGTAATATGCCTGACGCTCTGACCCTCCTGCCAAACGGTCTGCCGCTCATCGGCATCGCCACGGACCACGGAGGCTTCGAGTTGAAGAACTTCCTGGTTGCGCGGTTACGCGAGGTGGGTCACGAAGTCCTCGATTTCGGCGACCGCCAGCCGCGACCCGACGATGACTACCCGGATTTCGTCGTGCCGCTGGCCCGCGCTGTGGCGGGCGGAGAAGTCGCGCGTGGCATCGCCATCTGTGGAAGCGGGGTCGGGGCGTCGGTCGCCGCAAACAAGGTAGCGGGCATTCGCGCCTGCCTGATCCACGAGACGTTTTCGGCGCATCAGGGCGTCGAGGACGACGACCTGAACATGATCTGTCTGGGCGGTCTCGTCGTCGGTCCCGCGCTCGCATGGGAACTGGTGCAGACCTTCCTTGCCGCACGCTTCAGCGGCGCGGAGCGGCATTGCCGCCGTCTGGCCAAGGTAGCCTCGCTCGAAAATAACCCGTGAGAAACCATGAGTGCACCCACTCTCGCCAGCCGTCCGAACTACAATCTCCTACCTACGGAAATCGCAGGGTTCGATTCGCTGGCCGAACTCGCGCTCGATCTGCGTTGGTCCTGGAACCATGCCACCGACACCCTGTGGCGGCAGCTCGATCCCGAACTCTGGGGACTGACTCATAACCCGTGGGTCGTCCTGCAAACGGTTTCGCGGGACCGGCTGACACGTGCACTGGCTGATCCTGTCTTTCGCAACACTCTCGACGACCGGCTGCAAGCAAAGCACCAAGCGGCGGAAACGCCCGCGTGGTTCCAAAAACACCACGCGCAAGCTTCGCTGAAGTGCGTGGCGTATTTCAGCATGGAGTTCATGTTGAGCGAGGCGCTGCCCACTTACTCGGGCGGGTTGGGCAACGTCGCCGGTGACCAACTTAAAGCGGCCAGTGACCTGGGCGTGCCGGTGGTCGGCGTCGGACTGCTCTACCAGCAAGGTTATTTCCGCCAAGTCATCGACAAGGACGGCGCGCAACAGGCGCTCTACCCCTATAACGATCCCGGCCAGTTGCCGATCACCCCGGTGCGCCGCCCGGATGGTGAGTGGCTGCGCCTGGAGATCGCGCTGCCTGGTTTCTCGGTCTGGCTGCGCGCGTGGCAGGTCCAGGTGGGCCGGGTGAAACTCTACCTGCTCGACAGCAACGACGCCGCGAACTTTCCCGCCCATCGCGGGATCACGAGCGAACTCTACGGCGGCGG
>CAXTVY010000115.1:0-13330 GCA_964247665.1 uncultured Chthoniobacterales bacterium
CTTAACCCAACATCTCACGACACGAGCTGACGACAGCCATGCAGCACCTGTGCAAGTCGTGTATTGCTACACTCGCTGGCTTTCACCAACTTAGAAATGCATGTCAAGGCCAGGTAAGGTTCTTCGCGTTGCATCGAATTAAGCCACATACTCCACCGCTTGTGCGGGCCCCCGTCAATTTCTTTGAGTTTTAATCTTGCGATCGTACTCCCCAGGCGGCACGTTTAACGCGTTAGCTCCGGCTCAAAAGGGGTCGAATCCTCTCAAACCAAACGTGCACCGTTTACTGCCAGGACTACCGGGGTATCTAATCCCGTTTGCTCCCCTGGCCTTCGAGCATCAGCGTCAGGTACTGTCCAGTGAGCCGCCTTCGCCGCTGGTCTTCCTCACGATATCTACGCATTTCACTGCTACACCGTGAATTCCACTCACCTCTCCAATACTCTAGCCGAGCAGTATCGAATGCAGTTCTGAGGTTGAGCCCCAGGATTTCACATCCGACTTACCCGACCGCCTACGCTCCCTTTACGCCCAATGAATCCGAACAACGCTTGAGGCCTCTGTATTACCGCGGCTGCTGGCACAGAGTTAGCCGCCTCTTCCTCTTCTGATACTATCAAGCCATCCGTAGTTACTGGATGGCACTTGTTCTCAAATGACAGGAGTTTACAATCCGAAGACCTTCATCCTCCACGCGGCGTCGCTCCTTCAGGGTTTCCCCCATTGAGAAAAATTCTCGACTGCTGCCACCCGTAGGTGTCTGGACCGTGTCTCAGTTCCAGTGTGGCTGGTCGTCCTCTGAGACCAGCTACCCGTCAATGCCTTGGTGAGCCGTTACCTCGCCAACTAGCTGATAGGCCGCGGGGTCATCAAGAAGCGCCAGGTTGCCCCGGCTTTGACGTTGAGCAGATGTCGGCTCTGGTCATATGCGGTATTAATTCGCCTTTCGGCGAGCTATCCCCCACTTCTCGGCAGATTCCCCACGTGTTACGCACCCTTGCGCCGCTGAACCCAAGCTGTATTGCTACAGCCCGGATCCCGCTCGACTTGCATGTCTTATCCACGCCGCCAGCGTTCGTTCTGAGCCAGAATCAAACTCTCCGTAGAAAGCTTGCGCCCATCACTGCTAAGGTGACGGGCAAATTCTGACCGATTCCTAATGTCGGCCACCTGGCTAGGTGGACCGAACTTCGGTTCGATCAATAAAACTTCGACTAAAATAATCAAGAAACCGACGAATAACGCACAATTCAATCTTTGCCTTCTCCTACTTCGGTTAGGCTTTCCTATAAGGACACCCGTTTTGCAGACAAACGTCAGCGTACCTTCCGAAGCTAAACTTTCAAAAAACGTTGTTGGCTTACTCCGCTGTACCGCACGGCCCGCAGGCCATATCGTCCACAACAGAGCAACCAACGACCCGGAGGTTTCCGGGCCCCTCGAACGAGGGAGAGTTGATATTACTTCAACTCGAAAAACGGTCAACAAGAAACTTTCAACTTTCTTGTCGATCAGAGCCGCAACGTCCTGACGTTGCTAACTCCACGATCATCTCCGCCGAAGCGGTTTGCTCCTACTTGAGCGAGGGCTGATCTTACCTCACCCTCATCAAGCGTCAACAGGAAACTTTCAACTTTCCTGCTTGTTCGTTCAGAAACCTTTCGGTTTCTGGAGGTTGCCTTGAACCACTCGGTTTCTTGGCTACCGACTCGTGAGGGCTCACAAAATACTCTCCGCTTTACCGTCGTCAACAGGAAATTTTCAACTTTCCTAGTGTGTCGCAGCCATTTCAGCGTTGCGAGCGGGGGTGTACTCTATGCTTGGTCCAATGAACGTCAACGAGAAACTTTCAACTTTCTCGCTGCCGAAGCAACCGTCTTCCGACGTTCGCTTCGTTTGTTTCCCGATCAGGAAAACATACCCAATCGGGCGGGACAGCACCTTAGATTCTATCGAATGAACGTCAACAGGAAATTTTCGGATTTCCTGCTGCCTGGAATCGCCTCTGCTTCCGCGTCGGGCCCTCCAAAGAGGTCTGAAGGTTAGATGACAGACCCCGAAGGTCAACGGGATTTCTGACCGTTTTGCTATTTAGTGCGCAAGTCCCTGACTGGCATTATTTTGCTCTGCCATGCCCTCTTCTTGCAACCATTCCGTGTGGAAAGAACCGGGTTTGTCCACTCTCTCGTAGGTGTGTGCGCCGAAGAAGTCCCGCTGCGCCTGCAACAGGTTCGCGGGTAGCCGTGCCTGCCGGTAGCTGTCGAAATAAGCGAGCGAGGCACTGAAGGCTGGCACCGCCACGCCAAAATTTGCCGCTGTGCTCACAGCCAGACGCCAGTTGGCCTGATTTTTGGCCAGCGCTTCCGTAAAGTACGAGTCGAGCATCAGATTGCCCAGTCCCGCATCGCGGTCGTATGCGTCCTTGATGCGGTCGAGGAACCGGGCCCGGATGATGCACCCACCGCGCCAGATGGTGGCGATGTCGCCGAAATTGAGTCCCCAATTGTACTGGCGGCCCGCGGCTCCGAGCAGGTCCATGCCTTGCGCATAAGAGATGATCTTGGAAGCGTAGAGGGCATCGCGCACGGCATCGATCAACACCTGTTTATCTCCGGTAAATGGTTGATTGGCAGGACCTTGTAAGATCTTCGAAGCGGCCATGCGTTGATCTTTCATGGAGGAAGTCACGCGCGCTTCTACGGCCGCGTTAATTGTAGAGACCACGACGCCAAGGTCGAGCGCGCTGATGATCGTCCACTTACCCGTGCCCTTCTGCCCCGCTTTATCGAGGATGACATCCACCAACGCCTTGCCCGTTTCCAAGTCCTGCCGGGTGAAAATGCGCGTGGTGATCTCAATGAGGAAGCTGTCGAGGTCACCTTTGTTCCATTCGGCGAACACGTCGTGGAGTTCCTTTGGCCCCATGCCGAGCACCCGGGAGAGAATTGCATACGCCTCGCAGATGAGCTGCATGTCGCCGTACTCGATGCCGTTGTGCACCATCTTCACGTAGTGGCCGGCGCCGTCCGGCCCCATGTAACGGCAGCAGGGTTCACCGTCCACGTGCGCGGAGATCTTCGTGAAAATCGGCGCGATGATGTCCCAAGCGTCTTTCGGGCCGCCCGGCATGATGGATGGCCCCTTGAGTGCGCCTTCTTCGCCGCCGGACACCCCGGTGCCGAGAAAATGAATGTTCTTCTCGGCAAGCTGTTTGCATCGGCGTTGCGTGTCGGTGAACAGGGAGTTGCCACCGTCGATGATCAGGTCGCCGGGTTCCAGCAGCGGAACGAGCTGATCGATCACCGCGTCCACGGGAGCACCTGCCTTCACCATGATCATTGCCTTGCGCGGACGGCTCAATGCACCGACAAACTCCTCCATCGTCTTGGTCGGCACGATCCGTTTGCCCTGCGCCCGGCTGGAGGCAAACTTCTCGGTGACGGCGGTGGTGCGATTGAAGACCGCCACGGAGAAGCCTTTGCTTTCCATGTTCAGGACAAGATTTTCGCCCATGACGGCGAGTCCGATCAGGCCGATGTCACAGGAGTCATTTGCAGTTGGCATATTTAAAGAATGTTACGTGTTTTGCGTTGCGGCTCTTACCCTAGCAGCCCTACCGTGAGCACAACCCAATTTTTATGACGACGCCCGTCTGCGAAATTCTCATCACCCTTGCTCCATTGGAGCCTTCGGCACCGCAATTTTCTGCGGTGGCCGGTGCGGTGCTGGATTTCTACGGGGTGGTGCGCGGTCAGGAAGAAGCCGAGCAGATCAGCGGCATCGACTACGAGGCACACACGGCGATGGCGCGCCATCAACTAGACATTCTCTGCCAGGAGGCTTTCGCGCGGTTTCCGCTGCACAGTATCGTCCTGCATCACCGCCTTGGCTACATTCCCACGGCTGCCCCTTCCCTCTTCCTGCGCACGAGCGCGGCGCACCGCGGGCCAGCGTTCGAGGGAGCGCAGTGGCTCATCGAGCAGCTCAAGTTGCGGATTCCTATCTGGAAGCATCCGTTGTCGCAGAACACCGGGGAAGAAGTACACCGGTCGGTGATGGACGTTCCCGCGACGGTGTTGCCCATGATGAATTCCGACGCAGTCGCTACCTGAGCTTGGCTGGTGTATGGAACTTCGTCTCGTCACGGCATGAACCTGCCCAACAGACTCACCGTCGGCCGGTTGGGCTTGACAGTTGTATTCGTCGTCGCGCTCAGCGTTGAATTTCCGTACCATTACACCACCGCCCTGGTATTTTTTGTCTTGGCGGCGGCCACTGACTATTTGGATGGAGAAATCGCCCGTCGTTATGCTCTCATCACGGACTTCGGGAGGCTGATGGACCCGCTCGTCGATAAGATCATGACGGCGGCAGCGTTCGTCTGCCTGGTGCCTCTAAAAGCGATCCCAGCTTGGGCAGCAATCATCGTCATCGCACGAGAATTTCTGATCACGGGCTTGCGGCTGCTGGCGGTGTCGAAAGGCAGGATTCTCGCGGCTGATCCGATTGGCAAACACAAGACATCGTGGCAGATCGCCACGGTCATCTTTTTCCTGGTTCTACTGGCTTACACCGAATTTCCACTTCACGGGAAGGCTACCTCCATACACGGGCCAGTCTGGGAAGCACTCTGGGTTTACGGAGGCTGGACGGTCAGCGGGGTCGCGGTTGCCCTGACGTTGTACTCCGGTTTCGACTATCTGTGGCGGCACCGCTCAGTGCTGGAAGTCGATTGACTCGTCACATCATTCTACCAAGTGTCACAGCAGACTTCTGCGGATAATCCGCTTATCGCCTGACTGGAGGATGAGCGGCGCGCGTTCACTCGTCCCCTCTTCGCAAATCCGACGCTCCACAGAACGGCAAACGCTCAAAAGAAGCCTTCGGGAACCATGATGCTGTCACCAGGCTGTATTTTCTCGTCCAGCGAAGGGTTCTTCCGAATCTCTTTACAATTCTTGATCAGGACAGAGCCGCCCCGCGTCAATCTCACATGTTTCTGGTCCGCGTAATCGTTGAAGTCGTTCGCTGCATTGATCGCGCTCATCAACGTCATATCGGGAGTGTACGGAATGCGGCTCGGGTTCTTCACCGCGCCACTGACATTCACGAATTTCGCTGACGCTTGAGTGTTTAGTGTAATCGTCGGGTGCGTGAAATAGCCTCGGTCAATGTAAGCACGCTCGATCATCGACTGAATCTGGGAAGAACTCATCCCAGCAACATGCAGTTTATTCAAGAAGGGAAGATTAAGACACCCTTCACCATCCACCGTGTAAGGCCCGGTGATGTTGGCTGCGTCATCAGCAGGGACGCCACCGATTCGCAGGTCACAGCTGTCGCCAATTCGCATCGCTTGTGCCGACGCATGGCTGGAAAGGCAAACCAAACCCGCAAACAGACAGAACACCGTGATCAAGGAACGCTTTGTCATGGCTTTGGGAAAACGTAGAATGTGAGACGACATCAATACTCTGAAGGATTGTTCTTGCCGCTAGAATTGCTCGCGGCAGCGATCACGGGACGGGCCACCGGCTCGGAGACTTGACCTGCGCCGCTTGCGACATCCTTCGGACTGCGCACCGCATAGTACTCGTAGTAGCTCGTGTAGTAGGCGTAGTTCGGATCGTGACGCAGATCGACGTTGTTGAGCACGACACCCAACACCGTCCCACCAACGTTGTTGATGGCTTGCTTGACGCGCATGAGCATCGCGCGCGGGAACCGGCGATGTTGCACGATGATGATGGATTGATCAACCTCGCTCGCCAGCACCGCGCCATCGCTGACGCCCAAGATCGGCGGGGAGTCGAAGAAGACGATGTCGTACCGGGTCTTCAACTCCGCGATCATGTCCGACATGCGCTGAGAATTGAGGATTCCGACCGCGTCTGCCGGGAGAATGCCGCTGGGCATGACCCAGAGGTTTTCCACGTGGGTCGGCATGATCACATCTTCCAAAGCCACGTTCGTGGTCAGGTAGTTGGTCAGACCAACACTATTGTTCATCTCAAAGATCTTGTGTTGCGTCGGGCGGCGCAAATCAGCGTCCACAATCAGCACCGAGTAACCACCTTGCGCGCAGGTGTACGCCAGATTGGCCAGAGTCGTGGACTTGCCTTCGCCCGGACCACCGCTGACCATCGAGATCGTGTTGGCATCGGCGCTCTTGCGGTTGAACTCGATGTTCGTGCGCAAGATGCGGTACGCCTCGGCGTCCGGCACGTCAGCGGGTTGCTTGTGCAGGAGCTTGATGTTTTTGGGGATGATGGCGAGCACCGGCACACCAAGCATGGACTCCACATCGTCCATCGTCTTGACGCTGGTGTCGAGGTACTCGATGAAGAACGCCAGGCTGATGCCTGCCAGCAGTCCCACCAGAATGCCAACACCCATGTTCAAGGGAACATTCGGGCTGCTGGGTGACGTGGGAACTTCCGCCTTGTTCCAGATGTTCGCCGGGGTCATGGGCATCTGGTTCTGATAGTCAGTCTTGTTCGCACTCACTTGCGCATCTGTCAGCACGCTCTTGGCTTTCAGATAATCCTCTTTCATCTGGTCGTAGTCACTACTGTTCGCACGCTGGCTGTACTGAGCCTGCCGCAGATCGGCGAGTTGCTGCTTGACCGTCTCAGCCGTCTTTTGCGCGATCTCAAGTTGGATCGTTTCTGAGTGCTTGATGCTAGCGATCTGTTCGGTGAGTTGTTTGGTGTACACCTCCCGGCTGGCACGGAGTGACTTGACCTTGGGGTGGTTCTGACCCAGACCCGAGTTGAGCAACAGCGCCTCGTCAGAAACAGCACTCTGGTATTTCGGCAGGATCGTCTGCACCGTAGGGTCCTGAATGTTCAGGGTGGACAACGCCCGCATGAGTTCCTCGCCTTTGAGCTGCTCGATCTGGCTCAACTGGCTGGTCAATCCAGCGATAGTAACCGCGTACTTGTCAACTTCTGCTTGCTTGGCAGTGATCTGCGCTTGGTAAGGGTCTTCGCTGACCATCTTTGTGTCAGGATCGGGATCAATGATTTCGGGATGTGAATGGCGGTAATCCTGAAGCTTCTTGAGCGCATCGTTTGATTGCTGCTGCTTCTGGTCGATGTTTTTCTGCATCGCCACGTAGGTCAATCCATTGAAGTTGGACGATGTCGCCCGCTTCACGTCCTGATAGGTTTCCGCGATGGCGTTAACCAAGTCCTTGGCCTCCTCGGGGGAGGTGCTTTTGACATCCACTTCCAACAATTCCGTCCCGTGAACCTCCCGGAGGTTCATCATGGAAAGCAGCCTGAAATAGCAGTTTTCCCGGCTGAGAGGCTGCCCTTCGACCGCCCACTTTTGCTGGAGTCCCTGCCTTTCGACGACCGGATAAAGCACATCCTTGCTCTGGATGATTGCATATTGCGTCTGGAGGTAACGCGGGTCCTGTCCAAGTGCCTTGCCATCGCCGTCTGCGGTGAACGCCCCTCTCTTATCCTGGTCCATGCGCAGTTCCAGCGTCGTGCGCGCGGTGAATTTTTTTGGCATGAAGTACGTCGCCACGCCGGTGACGATCACCACCAACAGAAAAGTCAGCAGCACGATGCCGAAACGGACGCGGATCACGCGCCAATAATCAAGGAAGTGCAGCTTCGATTCGCCGGCAGCCGCGGCAGTCGCACTATTCAGACGGGCGTCGGGCTTTTGCATGACACAAGAGATACCCTGCGTCCACCTTTTTGGCAACGCGTGATTATGATCGGAACGGGAGGTTTAATTTCCCCGGGAACAGATTTTCCGTGGCCCCCTTCTCAGAAGGCGAGGCGAACTCCTCCAAAGACACGGTTACGGTCATAGGCGCGCTCGGCAATCTGCGAGGTGACCGTGGTGTGTGTATAGCCGACCTCCACCGAGAGGTGACGCGTGATGGCATACTGAGCGCCGACTGCCACGTCGTAGCTGTTCTCGTTGAAATCGGGCGCTGCTCCAGAAGGAGTTTGGTCGTCGCTATACGTGAAATAGAAGCTCGCGTAGCCGCTGATCCGGGCGGTGATCTGCTGATTATAGCTGATTCCAAAACGAACGGTGTTGGAGTTGGTCACATCCTCCGTCAGCGCGCCCTCCTCGATGCCGTAGCGGGCGATCAGGCTCAGGCTCGCACGACGCGAGAGATCATAGCTTAGGGTGGCCTCGGCGTAAGGCGAGGTCTCGTCGCCCACCGCGTCCGGATAGGTCCTGAACTCGACACCGGCGCGCACGCTGCCGCGTAGGCGGGGGTTAAAAACGTAATCAAAACCACCGAGCACGAAGTGGGTGTATGAATCGTTGTTGACCGAGAGGTAGGTGACGTAGCCGAAACGGTAATCAAAAGCGAGGGTTAGGGTTGGCTGGAGCAGGAAACGGAATTCCTCGGAGAAATATTGCTCCACGCGGTCCTCAATCGTCGCATAAGGCTCGCTATCGTAAGCGAAAGCCGTGACGCCGTAACCCGTGACGAGCGAGATACGCGGGGCTGCCTGATATGAGAGTTGCACCGTGTCACTCGTGTAAAAGTAGTCACCGTTGCGATTGTCGGTCGTGCCGGGCGTGCGGACGCCGCTCAGAGCCGATCCGCTGAAATTCGTCAGGTTGGACGCCCCGTAATCGCCCTGCGAAACGTAGGCATTGTACGTGCTGGCTTGCAGGAAGAAGCGTGGCGCGACCTTGTAAGAAAACTGGGCGGTCAGGCCGCCGTTGACATCATAGCTGCGGCCGGGACGGTCGAAGTAGTACGAAACGCCCACGTCAGCACCAACCGAAAGGCTGCTGCGCGAGTTGGTTGCAAGGTAGGTAGCTCCCAGATCGAAGTTGAGGAAAGCACTGTCACTGGCGTTCGTATCGCGCTGCACTCTTTTGCCTGCGGCGTTCGTAAACGTCACGCTCAGATCTGGTTGCGCTAGAGTGTTATCGTCGTAGCCAATGCGGCTATCGAAGGTGAAATTGAGTTTTTTGCGTCCGAAGTTTCCCTCCCCGGCTCCAGAGGAACCGCCTTTCGAGTCCGTGTCCGTGCTCGTGTTGGCCGTGCTCCGGAGATCAAAGTCTTGGGCGTGCGCCGCAAAGGTGCCACCAGCGAGTTGGCCGAGCGAAAGCATGGTAAATGCCAGCCAGGAAGATTGCTTTCTAGTCATAAAAGGGGAGCGCAAAACTGAGGAGCAAGGGTGCGCCGTCGGTACATAGCAGACTCAATGCCATTCTGACAGCTCGGGGTATGGGGAAGCTGCCTCCGGACGACGATGCGCCCGCATTCTACAGAGAGTTTCCTTCGTGGAGCAACAAGAATCTTGTGAGGACTTCAGAGTGAAAAGCGTCGAGTTTTCCGCTGAAAAAATCCGGCGCTCAGTTGGCCTGCAGGCCGAGTTTCGAGATCTCTTCGAGCCCCGTTGCGGCAGCCGAGTTGGGGTTCAGTTGCATGGCGCGGGCGTAGGCCTGTTTTGCCTCGGATAACTGGCCTGAATGCTGCAGATAAAAGCCATAATACGTTTGGACCAGCGAGGAATTCGGGTCCCAAAGCAGCGCCTGCGCGATCACCTGCCCCGCTTCGGCATAATTGCCAAAAATAGTAAGTAGCTGTGCGTGACGGAGTAGCAGGGCTGTGTCACACGGTGCCAATGCCAGTCCGCGCCGATAAGCCTCATCAGCACCCAACCGGAAGGAATGGGGCAGCGGCGCATCAGGGCCATCCCCTGCCAAGCTTAGCCGGGCTTCACCCAGATAGTAGTAAAGTTGTGGATTGCCCGTCTCGTAGACCAATCCCCGTAGCGCAAAGCGACTGGCGTCCAGAGAGTGATGGTCACGCAGGGCTACCCGTGCCTTTTCGCAGTAGTATTCGCCGGGGAGCTGGGGAGCCCCGGCGACAAAAATCGACATGCCCAACAATGGCAAAGCTAGCCGTGGCAGATAATCTGGCCAGCGCAGGCGCGAGGCTGGTTCCTGGCGCGCCGAGTCCAGACTCCGGCCCGGATTGGCCAGCGCGCCGAAAACGAACGCTGCCAGCAACGCATTCGCCGGGATGTGGAGATTGAAATCGACCACGGAATGAGCTGCGATGACTGCCACCGCCGACAACGATCCGATGTTCCACGCCGTGGCATTGCTCCCTTCTGGCTCATCAGTGGGACCTGAGTCATCTGGCAGCGAAAGCGAAAAATGCCGGTACGCCTTCCAACCCGCCCAGACGTGCGCGCCCACGAACAGCAACAGCCCGGCCGCGCCGACGGCTCCGTATTCCGCCAGGAGTTCAAGGTAATCGTTGTGCGTGCGGATCGGGTCGGCTTGCACGGATGGATCACGCAGCCGCCGCCCGTAGTACAAGTAGGTCGATGCTCCCGTCCCGAACACCGGGCTGAGGCGGAACTCCGCGTAGCCCGCCTTCCACAGTCTGGGCCGGACATCCTGCATCGTAACCAGTTGCTGGGCACGATCTTTGAGCATGGCATTGTGTGATAATGCCATCCGCACACCCACGCCGGCGAGTGTGGCTGCTACCAGGATGATGCCGACCGCGCGTGCCATCTGGTGCGGCGCAGAGCGGCTCAAACGCATGAGGCCGAGCAGAGCCAGCACCGCTAATCCGGCCGCTGCGCTGAGGAACCCGCCCCGGCTGGCTGTAATCAGCAGGCCGCCGAATAGAGCCACCGCGCCATAGCCGAACACCAATCGTATCCACGCACGGGCGCGCCCCCAGATGGCCACCGACAATGACAGGCAACCCACCACTTCCAACAAAAATGCCAGATGGTCCGGGCAAATGTAGAATCCGCTCGCCCGGCCAGTGTATTGCGCGGAGCGCAGGAAGCCGAAAAGCATGTAGTTGCCGTTTTCGACAAACTGGCGTGCACCCACTACTAGGTTCCCGAGCCCGAGCAGCAGCAGAAAGGCCAGTATCCACAATCGGCGGTGCGGATCAGTAACGTGGCATGTGATCAGCAGGTACACGATCAACGCCCCCAGCACCATGAACTCATCCGCCCTGGCGATATAGGCGTAAGGCGAAACCACCGCGCGGCACAAGACGTAGCCAAAAAACAAGAGCGAGGACCCCAGACACCAGCGGTCTGGCAACATCCTGGCTCGTCGCAGTCCTGTCAGCGACAGCACGCCGGCCGCAGCCAAAATCAGGTACGCGGGTAGACTGAAGAGCAGCCGCGTGCCTCCAATGAGGAGTTCGATCACCGCGAACGCCGCGCACAACAACAGGGTATAAACGAAGTTCACGGCAGAGGACCGGGTCGGGTGGAAGGACAGCGCACCAGAAAACAAAACGGCCCTTGCGATGACACCATCATCACAAGGGCCGCAAAAATCGCTTAACTAATTTCTAAGTGGCTCAACTGTTGACCGTCGGAGTCACCGCGTTCTGCGTCGGGGGTAGCGCGAAGCCGCCGCTCGGACTGCTGCCGCCAAACGAAGGGCTGCCAGGGGAGCCCGGACCGAAGCCGCCGCCGAAACCTCCGTCACCGGCGGCTCCATCGCCGCCTCCTGTCCCCGTGCCGCTTGCGGTCCCATCACCGTTCGCCGTCGTCGAGCCATTTGGGATGGTGCCGGGAACGCCCGCGTTCCCCGGCGCTCTGCCAGTGCCGTTGACGGAACCGCGTACTGCCTGGGCAATCTCCTGCGAACAATCCGGCGCGATTGACTCGGCCATCTCGGAGATGGCGCGGGCACGTTCCGGAGCCGAACGCACGGCGGAGTCCACGATCTCCCGTACGGTACCGCACTCGACGGCGCGGCGCTTGGGCGTTTTGGCCATAATGGCGATCCGCACGATGTCAGCGGCGTCGGCCGGGCGCTTGGCCACGGCAGAACGCACAGCTGCTTTTACATCCTTCGTGGATGCCGTGGCCAAGGTTTCGCCACCGGGCAGTTGAGACGCGAGCAATTCAGCGTTCGCACGGTGAGAAGCAGCATGGACGAGCGGCGTACCGGGAGCAGCCACCGCCAGAACGGCGGCAACGGCCCAAACGGGAACGCTTTTCGAGAGGGAGAAATTTCGCATCGCTAAGGAGTTTTTCGATCTTGGATTCAGAACAGTGAGGGCGTCGGCCGGGGGAGCGGGTAGCGGGAATCGAACCCGCCTAGCCAGCTTGGAAGGCTGGAGCTTTACCGATAAGCTATACCCGCGTTCCTACATAGATGAGGGAGATGAGGGGGGCCTGGCAAGTCTTTTTTGCGAATTCATACTCGCCATGGCTGGCAGTCATGGCGACAGTTCCTCCTGTTTGCAAACGGGCCGGTAGCCCCACCAATCCGAAGCAAGGCCCACGCGCGTTTCAGCGGTAGGTGTCCACCATGAAAACGCTGCTCCTTGCCACCGCATCCTGCTTGCTCGGCGCAAGCTGGCTTCAGGCCGATCTGACTATCGTCCAGAAAGTCGAGGGATTTGGACAATCGACCGAGTCCGTGACCAAGTACAAAAACGGTAAGACCCGCATGGACGTGGCGACGGGTTCGACCATCATCATGGATTCCAAGACCGGTGACACTATCAGCCTGCTCCATGCGCAGAAGCGCTACCTCAAGGCACCTGCTGAGGTGGTCAGGGCTGCCGTGGATGGTATGCAAGGAACTCTCACCAACGGAAGCGGAGACAAGCCGGCATTCGTCGCCACCGGCAAAAAGGAAACGATTGCCGGCTATCCGGCCGAGGAATACACCGCCACCGTGGCGGGAGCAAAAATCGCTCTGTGGCTCACGAAGCAGATTCCCAATTACGAGCAGGTCAGTCGGGAATTGAGTGCGGCTTTCAAGCAAGGTCCACTGGTCGTGATGTCACAAAACTTCGGCCTGGATTTATCCGACCTGCCAGGTTTTCCGGTGCGCACGATCAACGAACTCAAGCCGGGCCAGATCATCACCGCCACGCTCGTTTCGGTTAGTTCGGACCCGATCCCGGATGCTGACTTCGAGATTCCTGCGGGTTACGAGGCCATCGCCACGCCGGAACTGACCCCGCGCGCCGCCGTACCCGATGCACGGCGCGCCGTGCCCTGATGCCACCCCGATTTACGCGATGATCCTTGGTCGACCAACCGCAGCAACCGCAGACAGCGCCTCTTCCGTCCTTGTCTTAGCGTCTGCCTCACCCAGGCGGCGGCAACTGCTGTCGGAATACGGTTTCGCAGCGCAAATCATTCCCACGCAAGTGGAGGAATCTGCGGCAGATTGGCTGACTGTGCCCGAGTTGGTCACGCTGAACGCAGGGCTCAAGAGCGCCGCGCTCTGGGCCACTTATCCGCGCGCCGTAGTGATCGGTGTAGATACACTGGTTTCGCTGGAGGGTGACGCGCTGGGCAAGCCGCGGGACCTCGCGCATCCTGGG
>CAXTVY010000116.1:0-13189 GCA_964247665.1 uncultured Chthoniobacterales bacterium
CCTTCGTGCCGCCCGTCACCAGCGCCTGCCGCCCCGCCAGGGGCCAACGGGAGGCAACGGCCCCCCCGGTCGTCGTTGTCGTCATCGTCGGGCGGCCGCCGCCACCGCCGCCGCCGCCCTCTCCGCCGAAAACTTCCCCCGCCGCCTGAACGTTCGTCCATTGACACGCCGGGGCTCCGTCCGAAATTGACTCGCTACCAGAAAGCCCGGCCCGTGGCAGCCTTCTGTTTTCCCCCCGCAAAACTCCCGCCCGCTTGCCGTAAACGGTGCGAATTTGTTTACGTTGGCGGACATTCTGTCCGCAGTTAACCACCCAGGTTCCCCCAATACGTTATGGATCAGCTCACCCGTCGTGATTTACTCAAGAAGGCCGCCGCCGCTGGCAGTGCCATGCTCCTGGCCGCCAAGGCGGGAGCCGAACCCGCAGGGCATAGTTCCAACCCCTCCGGCACCTCCAACCAGGGCGACGGCGGCAGCGACGCCGGCAAGATCAAGTCGCTCGGACCCACCAACCCCGGCCTCGACGCCGAGAACATGGATTCCGTCGTGCCACCAACCACCGACCATGGCAACGTCGATCCTTTCAAGTACCCCTTCGACTTCGCGCACAAGAAGGTGTCCGCCGCTGGCTGGGCACGGCAGGTCACGGTCAAGGACCTGCGGATGGCCAAGGACCTCGCGGGTGTGAACATGCGCCTGGCCCCCAACGGCTGCCGCGAGCTGCACTGGCACGAATCTGCCGAATGGGCCTACATGATCCAGGGAAAGGCGCGCGTCACCTGCATCGACTACGAGGGCAAGGCGTTCGTGGACGACGTGGGTCCGGGCGATCTGTGGTACTTCCCGAGCGGCATCCCCCACTCCATCCAGGCCCCGCCGGATGGCGAGGGCTGCGAGTTCCTGCTCGTGTTTGACGATGGCAGCTTCTCCGAATACGAGACGTTCCTGATCTCCGAGTGGGTGGCGCGCACCCCCAAGGACATTCTGGCCCGCAACTTCAACGTGCCGGTGGAAGCCCTCAAAGACTTGCCCAAAGAGGAGCAGTTCATCTTCTTCGCAGCACCGTTCAAGCCGTTGGAGGAGGAGCGCAAGCAGGCGGCCGGGAGCGCGGGATATTCGAAGACGAACTTCACCTTTCACGTCGAGGGCCTCAAGCCCACGCTCAAGAACAGCAGCGGCGATGTGCTCATCACGGACACCAAGACGTTCCCGATCTCTATGACCGTCGCCAACGCGACCGTCACGCTCAAACCTGGCGGCATCCGCGAGTTGCACTGGCATCCCAACGCCGACGAGTGGCAGTATTACGTGCAGGGCAAGGGACGGATGGCGCTCTTCGCCGCTGGCAACCGTAACCGCACGATGGACGTGCAGGCGGGCGACGTGGGCTATGTGCCGATCACGGAAGGCCACTACATCGAGAACACGGGCACCGAAGACCTCATTTTCCTGGAGATCTTCAAGTCGAGCTTCTACGCCGACCTCTCGCTCAACCAGTGGATCACCCACACCCCGGCGGAACTGGTCAAGAGCCACCTCAAGATCGACCAGGCGACCTACGACGCCATCCGCAAGGACAAGGAAGTCGTCCTCGCCGCCCGGTAATCCACCCGGTTGAACCTTCGCCACCCTCCCACGCTGTCCCCGGCGTGGGAGGGTTTTTGCGTTGAAACCGGATCGACCCGCGCATGGCAGCTTGCCCGCGCGCCGGATTTGCTGATAATGTGAACGTGACATGTGCATCCGTCCCCCCTCCCCCACCCGCCGCTGGCTGCCGTGGCTCGCCTCGCTGGCCGTCCTTTCCACCATCCAGCCCGCCGCCCGGGCACAACGCACCACCCCGCCGGTTGATGCCAACACCGTCCTGGCGACGCTGAAGGACCTCAAGGCCAAGCAGACGCAGCTCGTCAGCAAGGAAAAGCAGGCCGTGATGGCCGCCATCGTCGCCGCGCAGACTGATCCGGGCAAAGCCTACGAGCAGGCCGTCACGGCGGTGGAGTTCCAGGGGCAGGGCAGCAACGACAGCGTGAAGCTGCTCGAATGGCGCAAGAAACAGGGTGACCTGCTCCGCAATCCCTTATTCATCAATGGGTTGCGCCTGCAGCTCATGTACATCAACCTGACGTGGCAGCGCAGCATGGGTGCGACGAACAAGGCGCTGCTGCCCGCGCTCTTCGAATACACGGGGGAAGTCACGGCCAGCTTCGATTCGCTGTGGTCTTACGAGGCCCTGAAGCGACCGCTCGGCAGCATCGTGTTCGTGAAATACTTCCAGATCGGGCCGTATGTTAGCACCATCGAAAACTGGAGCGACCAGCCCTTCGACCTGGATAACATCTATGAGAAGACGATCCTGCCGACCCTGCGCGAGATGAAGGACCCGCGGCTGCTGGACTACTGGAACGGCAAACTGACCTCCGAAGCAGCGCGGATCGACAGCAAGGGTGGCAACAATCTGGCCGTGAACAAGTTCAACAACGTGCGGCGGCCCGAACTGCTCTGGAGCCGGGCCGAGGACGAACTGGTCATCGGCAACCGCGATGCCGCCTTGGCGGACATGCTCGCCGTCGTGAAGGCGCACCCGGACCACCCGAATTTTGATAAGTGGGCGCAGCAGTTGACCGATCTGGTC
Organism: uncultured Chthoniobacterales bacterium; assembly: GCA_964247665.1. GTDB lineage: Bacteria > Verrucomicrobiota > Verrucomicrobiia > Chthoniobacterales > SZAS-18 > CAHJWO01. The sequence goes on from CAXTVY010000116.1 coordinate 2,633, forward strand.
AAGCCGGACAATGCCCAGGTGATCGTGCGTGATGCACCCAATCCGCCCGGCCAGCCCGGCGCGCCGGCCGCTGGGGCGGGCACGCCCGCGCCCGGGTCCATCGCGCCGGTGGGGCGGTGACAACCGCAGGCCGCCGACACGCCGCCACGTTCCCTACCTGATGAGGACACGGTTGTCCTGACCTTGCTCTGCTGCGGTGACTGGGTCCCGCATCGCGCCGGCGGCGTTGTCGCTCAGTACTTGAGCAGCGCCTGGATGGGCACGCTGGCGGGCAGTCGCTGGCGGCCGGCGAGAAATTCCAGTTCGATCAGGAAGAACACGGCCTCCGGCTTCCCACCAAGCTTGGTGATGAGTTCGAGCGCCGCCGCCGCCGTGCCGCCGGTGGCCAGCAAATCGTCCACGAGCGCGACGCGGTCGCCGGGTTGCAGGGCGTCGGACTGCATCTCCACCACGGCCTCGCCGTATTCGAGCGAGTAGGCGTGGTGTTCGGTGTCGCCGGGCAGCTTGCCCTTTTTGCGCACGGGGATGAAGCCAACCCCGAGGGCATACGCCACGGCCGCGCCGAAGATGAAGCCCCGGGCGTCGATGCCCACGATCTTGTCCGGCTGGCCGCCCGGCAGCGCCCGGCAGAGGTCAGCGAAAGCGTCGATGCATTGCCGGAACGCCCCCGGATCGGCGATGAGCGGCATGATGTCCTTGAACAGAATGCCCGGCTTGGGGAAGTCGGGCACGTCGCGGATGTAGCGGGCGAGGTCGGTGGACATGGGAAAGATGGAAGGCAGAGGGATACAGGATGCAGGATGCAAGATGCAAGGATGCAGATTTGTCACGCTCGCAACGATGCAGCCGGCCTGGGGGAGTTCCCAATGGTGGTGCATCATAAAAGGGCGGATAACGATTGGATGAAGGCGGGCTTTTGCTGGCGTTTGGCAAATCTGCTATCTTGTCTCCCGCCGGACACACTCTTTTGCTACGCGCTTCCGCTTTCCGCCTTTCATGGACCGCCTTTTCCTCGTTGGCTCGACGCTCTGCTTCCTGCTGGGCTTCGTGTACACGGTGCTCTCGCCGGGCGCGCGGCTCGGGCGCTCCAGCCGCTTTAACCTGCCCGTGCTCGCCGTTGGCTTCGTCCTCCAGACCGGTTTTCTCTACGAACGCGGCCGGGCGCTGGGCCGCTGCCCTTTGACCAACCTTTTCGAGGTCATCATCTTCCTGAGCTGGGCCACCGTCCTCTTCTACCTGCTCGTGGGCAATGTTTACCGGCTCTCGCCGCTGGGCGTGTTCACGGCCCCGCTGGTGTGCGTGCTCCAGAGTGTTGCGTTGCTCGCGCCTATCGACCGGCCGCCCGGCATGGTCCCGGCAGGGCTGCCGCACGCGGCGGTCGATCCGTGGTTGGAGTTCCACGCGGCGTTTTCGGTGCTGTCGTTCGGGGCGTTCGCGCTCGCGGGGCTGGCCGGGGGCATGTACCTCTTCCAGGAACGCCAGCTCAAGTCGCACCGGCTCAACGCGAGCTTCTTCACCATGCCGCCGATTGGCGACCTGGGGCGGCTCAACGCGCGGCTGCTGGTCCTGGGCCTCGTGTTGCTGAGCGCGGGCCTGTGCGCGGGCCTGGGCATGGGTGTGCCGAGTACCTGGCCGCACTGGGTCTGGGCCCTGGCGACCTGGCTGCTCTACGCTTTCCTCGTGCAGGCGCGTTGGGGTCTGGCGTGGAAACTTCCGCCGCGCCGCGTGGCCAGCCTCTCCGTGGGGGCCTTCGCCCTGATCGCGCTCACTCTCAAGGGCCTGTCGTTCGTCACCGCATGAACGCATCCCCGCTCCCACCCCGCAACCCGCAACCCGCAACCCGCAACGCGCCGCAGGCGCTCCCGGCATGAACATCGTTTGCTTCGGCCTGAGCCACCAGACGGCGGAAGTGCAGATCCGCGAGCGGTTCGCCTTCGCCGACAAGGAACTGCCCGCTGCCACGTTGCGCCTGCGCACGCTCGACGGTGTGCGCGAGGCGCTCATCCTGTCCACTTGCAACCGGGTGGAGCACTACGCCGTGCTGGAGGACGGCCCCGAGCCCGCCCGCCGCGCGCGCGACCTGTTCCGGCTCTACTGCGAGGCCGAGGGACACCCCGCGCACGGCCCGGGCCAGGCCCACGACGAGTTTTTCTACCACTACGATGCGCCGCATAGCGTCGAGCACCTCTTCCGCGTGGCCTGCGGGCTGGATTCCATGGTCATCGGCGAGACGGAAATCCTCGGCCAGGTCAAGCGCGCCTACCTCCTCGCCGCCGGGGCGGGCACGACCTCCCGGGTGCTCAACAAGCTCTTCCAGCGTGCGTTCCAGGTGTCCAAGCAGGCGCGCAGCAAGACGAACATCGGACGCGGCAGCGTGTCGGTGGCGTCGGCGGCGGTCGATCTGGCCGAACGGCTCTTCGGCGACCTCGCGCCCTGCCACGCGCTGATCCTCGGCGCGGGCGAGACGGGCGAGCGCACGGCGCGCAACCTCCTCTCGCGCGGCGTGCGGCCCGAGAGCCTGCTGGTGGCCAACCGCTCGCCCGAGCGCGCCGGGGCGCTGGCCGGGGCGCTGGGCGGAACGTCCGTGCCCGAGTTCAGCGCCTGGACCCGCCACGCGGGCCACGTCGATATCCTCATCACGTCCACGTCCGCGCCGGAGGTCGTCGTGACCCGCGCGCACCTCGAAACGCTGATGCGCGGCCGGGAGGACCGCCCGCTGTTCGTGATCGACATCGCCGTCCCGCGCGACGTGGAGCCCGCCGCCAACGAGGTGGAAGGCGTGTACCTTTACGACATCGATTCGCTCCAGGAGATCGCCCGGCAGGCCCGGGAATCGCGCCAGCGGGAAATGGAAGCGTGCGAGGAGATCATCCGCGGGCACGTGGACGAGTTCAGCGCGTGGCTGCGCCGCAGTGAACAGTGGCAGGTAGCTGCCGCCCCGGCCACCCCGGCCCTGGCCGAACTGGCGCCCGTGCCAACCTCGCCGCCTTAGCCGCCCTGATCGTCCTGAGCGTCGCCCGGCAGCGCGACGTGCCCGGCGAGCCCGGCGCGCAGGGCATCGAGCAATTCGGGCTGCATGAACTCATAATCATCCGGGATGTGCAGGCAGACAGCCTGTTTCCCTCGCATGGCCTCGGGGAACTTGTGCCGGACTTGGCTCAGGTGGGATTTCTCCATGCAGACGACGAGATCCGCCCAGCCGAGGTGTCCTGCGGTGACGACGATCCGCGCCGTCGGCTGAGTACCCACCGAGCGCACCTGACACAGAGGTGAGCCCGCGAACATCTTCTCCGCCGTGAGGCTGCGGATTTTGTTCCGGCTGCAAACGAAGAGGAGTTTCTGCATCGGAGGCGCGCCAATTATACCACCAGCACCTCGCTTTGGACATCCTGCATCCTGCATCCTGCATCTTCCCGCCTTCCGCCTTCCGCCTTTTGCTTTCGCCTTCCCCGTTCTACCTTCGCGCCGTGGACGATTTCTCTCCCTTGATCCTCGGCACGCGCGGCAGCGCGCTGGCGATGGCGCAGACGCACCTGACGCTGGCTGCCCTGCGCGCGGCGCATCCGGCGGGGCGTTTCGAGGTGCGTGAGATCAAGACCACCGGCGACAACCGCCAGGACCTCAGCCTGACGCACCTCGCCCCCGGCGGCCACGGCTACGACGCCGCTGCCACCGCTGAGGGCACCCCGCCCCCACCCGCCACGCAGGGGGTCAAGGTCGATCCCGGCCTGTTCACGAAGGAACTCGAAGCGGAACTGCTCGCCGGGACGATCCACGTCGCCGTCCACAGCCTCAAGGACCTGCCCACTGCCCTGCCCGCCGGGCTGCGGCTCGCCGCCGTGCTGCCGCGCGCCGCCACACCCGATGTGTTGATCTACAAGGAACCCGCCACCGTACCTGCTGCCACCGATGCCGACGTGCCCCCCTCCTCCCTGCCCGCGCTGCCGCCCGGCGCGCTGATCGCCACGAGCAGCCTGCGCCGTCAGTTCCAACTCCTGCGCGCCCGGCCGGATTGGCGCGTCTGCGAGGTGCGCGGCAACGTCGGCACGCGCCTGCAGAAGCTCCACGATCATACCGATTGGACCGGCCTCGTGCTCGCGCTCGCCGGGTTGGCACGCCTCGGCTACCCGATCACCCACGGCGGCCGGTTGGAAACCGCCACCGGCCTGCGCTTTCGCACAGCGATCCTGGGTCCCGACGTGATGTTGCCCGCCGTCGGGCAAGGGGCCATCGGCCTCCAGGCGCGCGCGGACGACGACGCGACGCTGCACGCGCTCGCCGCCGTCAACGACGCCGCGACGTGGGCCGCCGTCACCGCCGAGCGCGAACTCCTGCGCCTGTTGGGCGGCGGCTGCCAGTTGCCGCTGGGCGTCCACACCGTTGCCGACTTGGCCAAGGGCACACTGCATCTCGACGCCGTGCTCTACGGCATGACACCCAGCATCGCCCCCCGCTTCGCCCGGGCCGGGGGTCCGTTCGCGTCCCCCGAGCAGGTGGCGGCGGCACTGTTCGCGCAGTTCTGATTACGGAAAAACTTCAAGCGAAAGCCACTTCGACGGACTCAGCAGTGGAATGCGGTTCTGGCACCGGCATCCCTTCCTCACGTAACGTCTCCAGATGGAACTCGATGGCTTCCCGAATGAGTGTGCCACCTCCGCCCGGCTTTCCGCCGCCGCGATGCATCCCGGCAGGAATGTCGTACACGGAGATTCGCATCCCGCGAATACACGGCCTGCCGCTACATTTGCCGGGCTCAACGGTGATAATTCCCTGGCAATGCATACCCAAAGAAGTACGATGGCTCTAAATAACATCAAGCCAACCGGATCAGGAGTGGCTTCGGCGGAAATATGCAGGTGTGCATCCTCAATCTGAACAGGCTTTGTGGATTGCTGGATGAATTTGCCGAGATGCAGAACAGGCTCGACAAACATCGAACCGAGAAGAAACAGGAATTAGCGGAACGCGAAGCAACTTTGCAACGAGTACATCCCTCCGGGCGGAACGCTCTTTTGCGAGAGATGACTGACTGGAAGAGAATGCAGAGCAGCGAGCTACAGCAATTCGCCGTGCAGCAAAGAGAGTCGTTGTTGGTAAAGATCAAGCAGGCGACCCGCGAGATCGCTCAGGCGAGAGGCGTTGACCTCGTCATCGATAGCGGAGAGGTCAGCCTGGTCGGTTTTCCCGTGGTGTTGTTCGCGCGCGAGGAACTGGACCTGACCGAAGAAATTGCCCTTGTCATGAACGGTGGGGACTCCGGCCAAGCAGCACCGGATCGAACCTCGTTCGCTTGATGCCGCGCCGCCGCCCGTCTTTGGCGCTTGATTCTTCCCCGCCGACCCCCTTTCTTCTTTGCCCATGAGCCAGGACATTGTTTTTGAATCCGTCGCGGGCCTCCAGCGCCGCCTCCGCGCCCGGGAACTCTCCCCGCGCGAGGCCCTCGACGCCCTCGCCGCGCGCATCGCCGCCGTGGACCCCGGCGTCGGCGGCTACCTGTCCTACGAACTCGACCAGGCCCGCCTGCTCGCCGACCGGGCCGACGTGAACCTGCCCCTGGGCGGCGTGCCCATCGCCGTCAAGGATGCCATCAATGTCCAGGGCCACCCCTGCAACAGCGGCTCCAAGATCCTCGGCAACTTCCGCTCGCCCTACGACGCCACCGCCATCGCCCGCCTGCGCGCCGCCGGAGCGATTCCCTTCGGCCGCGCCAACATGGACGAATTCGCCATGGGCTCGTCCACCGAGAACTCCGGTCTGGGCACCACCCGCAACCCCTGGGACACCTCCCGCGTCCCCGGCGGCTCCAGCGGCGGCTCGGCGGCCGTCGTCGCGGCCCGGACCGCCTTCGCCGCGCTCGGCTCGGACACGGGCGGCTCCATCCGCCAGCCCGCCGCGCTCTGCGGCGTCGTCGGCCTGAAACCTTCTTACGGCCGCGTGTCGCGCTACGGCCTCGTCGCCTTCGCCTCGTCGCTGGACCAGATCGGCCCCATCACCCGCACCGTCGAGGACGCGGCGCTCATCCTCGGGGCCATGGCCGGGGGCGACCCGCACGATTCCACCACGCTGGACCAGCCCGTGCCCGACTACGCCGCCGCCCTCCGGGACCAGAGCCTCCAGGGTCTGCGCGTCGGCCTGCCCAGGGAATACTTCATCAGCGGCATCGACCCGCAGGTGGAAGCGTCGGTCCGCGCGGCCGTGGAGCATTTCACGAAGCTGGGAGCCGAGATCGTGGACATCTCACTGCCACACACGGAATACGCCGTCGCCGTGTACTACATCATCGCCACGGCGGAAGCGTCGGCCAACCTCGCGCGGTTCGACGGGGTGCGCTACGGCCACCGCGCCCAGAACACCACGGGCCTGCTCGACTTCTACGGCCGCACGCGCGACGAGGGCTTCGGCCCCGAGGTCAAGCGGCGCATCATCCTGGGTACCTACGTGCTCAGCAGCGGGTATCACGACGCCTACTACCTCCAGGCGCAGAAGGTTCGCACGCTCTTGCGGCGGGATTTCGAGGCGGCGTTTGAGAAATGCGACGTGATCGTGTCGCCGACCTCGCCTGTCCCGGCGTTCAAGCTGGGCGAGCGCACGCAGGACCCGCTCGCCATGTACCTGGCCGACATCTTCACCATCGCGGCGAACCTGGGCGGCGTCTGCGGGGTCAGCGTGCCGTGCGGCTTCGCGCAGCCCGCTGAAGCTGGCGGCCAGGAACTGCCCATCGGCTTGCAGTTGCTCGGGCCGTTCTTCGAGGAGGCGAACCTGCTGCGCGTCGCCCACGCCTACGAGCAGAGCACCGACTGGCACCGGCGCACCCCGGCGTTGTAAAAGCGAAATCCGGCCGCAGGAAGACATGAACGGCACAGGTTGAACGGAGCGGGTCGGAGTGTTTTCCTCGCGACACGTTTACGAGCCACTGCCCTCATTGCCAGCACCCCGTCAGAGTTAGGCCGTGTTTTCCTCTTCAGCATCCGGTTAGACCCTACAATAATGGTCTGCATGTCTCTTCTTCCGGCCTTGGCCGAGAGCAGTTCGTTTGGGAGTGCCATCCACTTCGTCGAACTGCTCATGGGGATAACAGCTGTTCCTGCCGTGGTCGGCTTCTTTGTGCTGTTCTGGCACCACTTCCGTATCCCTGGCGCTGAGGCCGCGCTTTTTTTGGGATGGCTTACCGTGCTGCTGGCTAGTGGCCTGTGCGGGTTCCTCTGGTGGCAAGACTGCACCGGGGAGTGGTATCAAGTGCCGGGCACATCTTTGCTCGTGGGTTTGTTGGTCTGCGCGTTGGCATGGTACGCTCGCAGGACTAAACCTTCGGCCTGACCACGCGCTGCAGCCAACCGCCGGGGCGGGCGGCGTTCCCCTTGAACTCCGGCCTTGCACCCGCCCCGGCGGCGGCTGAGCTTGGAATCGTTAAGCCCTGGATCCCGCCGTTCATTCCCATTCCATGCCAGATCAATCCGCACCCGAAACAGAGTTGCTCCGCGCGGCCTACGCGGCCTTCAACGCGCGTGACATCGACGCCGCGCTCCCCCTCATGACTCCCGACGTGGCTTGGCCGCGCGCGTTCAAAGGCGGCTTTGTCCGTGGTCCGGAAGAAGTTCGCGCCTACTGGACCGAGCAATGGAGCGAGATCGATCCGCACGTGGAGCCGGTGGCCTTTCACCCGGAGGATGGCGGACGCGTCCTGGTCGAGGTGCATCAGGTCGTGCGCGATCTGACTGGCATCGTGCTGGCCGACGAGCGCGTGGGCCATCGCTTCACGTTGGAGCACGGTTTGATCCAGCGCATGGAAGTTTGTCCGCTCCCATCGGCCGTCTCCCCGGCCTGACCAAGCGCCGCAGCGGATGGGTCGGGCGACAACGCTTCCTCTGCCATCTTTGCTTCCCTTCGCTCTACCCTCACCGAGCCTGTTCAGCGTCGAATGCCGAAATCAATTGTATGGAGACCTACCTCGTTGAACCGTTGCTCGGAGTCGGCCCGGTTCGTCTCGGGATGACGCGCGAGGCGGTGCGGCAAGCGATGGCCGTCCCACCACAGTCCTTCCTCAAAACTCCGCATTCCCGGCACGAAACCGACGCCTTTCATCAGGGTGCCTTGCAAGTCTTCTACACGGGCGAAGCGCCGACCGTGGAGTACGTCGAACTCTCGGGAGGTGGAGAGTTGCGGGCAGTGTTCGAGGGGCAGAGCTTGTTCGAGACCCCGGCCGATGAGTTGGTGACAATCCTTGGCCGGACGCACGCGCAACACTGCGACGACGACGCCACACCTTGCGACGTGGTTCTTCCCGATCTGCAAATGGGTTTGTGGCGTCCTTATGCGGCGGAGTCTGCCGGAGAGGAAGACGGCCGCTATTTCGCCACGGTTGGCATCGGCGTACCCGGCTATTATCCTCCTGAAGCCTAGCCGGTGACGGGAACACTCCGTTTGTACCGGCACCCGGTTTTGCCAACCACCGTCGTTGCGCCCGGTTCGTCGGGTGACATTGCGTCATCCCCCGGCAACCGGCCGCCCGGAAGCCGAGGTCGTATTCCTCGTGCTCCATTCAAGCAAAGCGAAGCAGCGTCGCCCCTCACTTCTTGTACTTCACGCTGCAACCGTAGGGCTTGGTCTGCGTCTTTTCCACGGGCTTGCCCGCGAGCGCATCGTCCAGGCTGGTCTGCACGTAGTTGGTCGCCTTGGCGATGTCCGCCGGATCGGCGGAAGCGATGCTGTCGATGGCCCCCTCGTAAACCAGCTTGCCGGAGGGGTCGATGATGTACATGTCGGGCGTGTTCGTCGCACCGTAGAGATGGCCCACGGAGCCGTCCGGGTCGAGCAACAGCGCCGTGGCAGCCTTGTACAGGTCGTCCTTGGCTTTCTTCGCCTCGTCGCCGGTGAACGATCCCTGCTGCCCGGCAGCGGAGGAATCCACGCTCAACCACACGACGCCCTTCTGCGTGAACTCGGCCTGGAGCTTCTGCATGTTGCCGCTGCCGTAGTGCTTCTGCACGAACGGGCAGCCGGGGTTCGTCCATTCGAGCACGACGTACTTGCCCTTGAACTCGGACAGGGCGCGGGCCTTGCCCTCGGAGTCGGTGAGCGAAAACTCGGGCGCGGCGGACCCGACGGTGGGGCGGTCGGCGTGGGCGGTGCCCGTGGTGAGCAAGACAGCGGCAGCCACGGTGGAGAGGAGACGATGGGTTTGCATAGGGAGGTTGGTTAGGTTCATTGGATCAGACGGAAGGTAAGGGGGAAGCATTCAACGCGCCACGAGGGGCTGGCCCACGCCCGGACCCGCGCGGCGGTCGGCTTCCTTGAAAGCGTCGAGCACGGTGGCCTGGGTGATGATCTCATCGGGCAGGACCACGGGCGCGTCGGGCTGGCCCGCCGGGTAGATGACGTAGAGCGGCACGGCGGCCCGCCCGAAGCGGTGGAGCAGATCGGTGATGTCGGGCGCGTAGCTCGTGTAATCGGCTTTCAGGAAGATAGCGTTGCGCTCCTGGAGAGCTTTCTGGACGGGTTCCTGGGAGAGCACGGTGCGCTCGTAGACCTTGCAGTTCACGCACCACGCGGCGGTGAAGTCCACGAACACGGGCCGGCCGGTCCTGAGCGCCGCAGCGAGTTGCGGCGCGAACGGCCCGCCCGACCCGCCCTGGGGTAGTTGCGCCCCGCGGATCTGGTCCACGCAGAACCAGCCCCCGCCGAGAGCCAGCGCGAGGATGGCCACGCGCGACGCCCAGCGCGCCCGGTCGCTGGCGGCGAACGTGTTGAACGTGCCCTGCACCCAGGCCGCCGCGCCGAGCACGAGCAGCAGCGCGCCCGCCCACACCACGGCGTCCGCCCCGCGCTGCTGGCCCAGCACGTAGAGCAGCCACAGCACGGTCGCCAACAGCACGAAGCCCATGGCCTGCTTGACGCGCTCCATCCACGCCCCGGGCTTGGGCAGGAAGCGCAGCCAGGCCGGGTTGGCCGCGATCAGCACGAACGGCGCGCTCATCCCCGCCGCGATGGCCCCGAACACGGCGAAGACGACCAGGCCGGTCTGCGCGAAGGCAAACCCGAGCGCGGGTCCGAACAGCGGGGCCGTGCAGGCGCTGCCGAGCACGGTGGCAAGCAGCCCCTGGAGAAATGCGCCCGCGTAGCCTTCGCGGCTACCCGCCTCGCCGAGGGTGTTGTTGACCCCGCCGGGCAGGACGACCTCGAACACGCCCAGCAGGCTGAGCGCGAACACGAACGTCACCGCCGCGAGCCCGACGACGAACCACGGATTCTGGAGCTGGAAGCCGTTGCCGACCGCACGGCCCGTGTGCTTGAAGACCACGACCACCGCCGCCACCCCCAGGAACCACGCGAACACGCCCGCCGCGTACAGCAGCCCCATGCGCCAGACGCGCCCCGGGTCGCCATTGGCGTGCTTGATGAACGAGAACAGCTTGAGCGAGATGACCGGCAGGACGCACGGCATGACGTTGAGGATCATGCCGCCGAGCAGGCCGAGGAAAAGAAAATGGAAGAGGGAACCAGCGGGCGCGGGGGGTGAAGCCACGTTTGGGGAGCTGCTGCCAGCGCCGGGCGCCGGGG
>CAXTVY010000117.1:0-1735 GCA_964247665.1 uncultured Chthoniobacterales bacterium
GCCATCTGGTGCTGGATGGCGTGCCCGCATTCGTGTGCGGCGATGCCAACGGCAGCAGTCGAGCGGCCCCCGTACACGTCGGGCGTCAGGGCGATAATCTTCTTGGTCGGATCATAATGGTCGCCCATCATGCCGCCCGCCGGAATGATGTGCACATCGTGAATGCCGCGCGATTGCAGGATGCGCGCGGCGGTTTCGGCCCCGCTCAGACCGCTGGAAGCAGGGACCCGGCTGTACTTGGAAATCTGGCTTTTGACGAGCAGCGTCGCCAGCCCGGAGATCACAAAAGTGAAAACAATCAGTAGGATGAACATGGGAGTTTGGGTGCTGGATCAACCAGCAATTGTTACAAAGAAATAGACAGGAACAGGCCGCTTTCGTTCACCGAAACCGGTGGGTTACGCCCCGGCGGTCTTCGCCTTTTCCCAGAGGGCGTCCAACTCCTCGAACGAGGCGTTTTCCCACGGCAGGCCGCGGGTCCGCATCTCCGATTCCATACGCTGGAACCGGCGCACAAATTTGTCCGTGGCGCGGTTGAGCACCGTTTCCGCGTCCAGCTTGTGCCAGCGCGCGAGGTTCACCGCCGAATACAGCAGGTCGCCGATCTCGTCGGCCAGCCGGTCGGCGGCCTCCGGGGCGTCGGACGCCATTTCCGCCGCCACCTCGTCCACCTCTTCGCGGACCTTGTCGAGCACCTGCGATACCTCCGGCCAGTCGAAACCCACCTTGCCCGCCTTCGCCTGCGCCTTTTGGGCGCGCATCAGCGCAGGCAGCGCCGCCGGCAGGCCCGCCATGAGTGATTCGCCCGCCGCCGCGCCTTTTTCCCGGCGCTTGATCTCGTCCCACTTGAGCAGCACCTCCTCGCTGTCAGCCGCCTGATCGCTGCCGAACACGTGCGGATGCCGCCGGATCATCTTCTCTGCGATGCCCCGCGCCACGTCGTCGAACGTGAACGCGCCCGCCTCGCTGGCCATCTGCGAGTGCATGGTGACGTGCAGCAGCAGGTCGCCGAGTTCCTCGCATAGGTTCGTGTCGTCGCGGGCTTCGATGGCAGCAAGCACCTCGTAGGTTTCCTCGACCAGCGCCGTGCGCAGGCTGGCGTGGGTTTGCTCGCGGTCCCAGGGGCAGCCGCCGGGGGCGCGCAGCCGGGCGACGATGCGCCGCAGCCATTCGACCGGCTCGCCCGCAGGCTCCGGCCGGTTCACCGCCGGAGAATATTCGCCGGGGGGCATCCGTCTAGCCGCCGCGCTCCTTGCGCAGCAGCGACACGCGCGCGCGCTCCAACGTGGCGCGTTCGCTGTTCGTCAGGCTGCTCAGCCCATGCTTGCTGATCTTGTCGAGCAGCGGGTCGATGGACTCGTGGAGATCCTCGCCCCGGCTGTCGAGGGATGAACCCCGGCTCCGGACACCCGCCGCCTGGCCGACATGGGCGGGCGTGTCGATGGCGCGGCGGGGCCGTAATCGGGTGGGCACCTCTCGCGGCGGGGACCGGCGCGGCAGGTATGCCCGCAAATTGCCCAGCGGGCCGAACGCCTCGCTGCCCACGCTGGCGTAGCGAACGTAGAAATAGGCGGTCGCAGACGTGCCCCAGAGCATGAACATGGCGGGGTATTCCCGCCAGGAATAGAGCGCGGCGGAAAAAACCACCAGGATCGCCATGGCCACCCATTTGGCCGCCACCCCGGTGAAAAATTGCACCGTGGGATAAACCGTGGCGAAGGCGACCAGCAAGCCG
>CAXTVY010000117.1:1745-13188 GCA_964247665.1 uncultured Chthoniobacterales bacterium
CCAGCCGACGACGATCGGCACACTCACGTCGACCGACCGCGCGAGCGACACCGGCACGTGTGCCACCGCCGCATAGGTCAACGCTGCCGCCGCCCCCGCGAGGAGCATGGCGACGTAGAGCCCGATGAATATCTTCCGGCCAAAATACCGTTCGACCTCGCGCCCCCAGACAAACAGGAACACCATCTCCAGCAGGAACCAGAGCGTGTCCTGCAATTCGGCGAGCTGGTGCGCAAAGGCGTAGGTGAATGGCCGCCACAATTGCCAGTGGTGGAACACCTCATCGCTGGATAACCGAAGGTACGGATTCGCCTGCCCCTGGAACAGCGAGCAGACCATCAGCGCCGTAAAGTGCATGAACACCAACAGGGTGGTCACATGGACAGGCCGACCCCGCACCCAGAACAAGGGCTGGTAGTCGTCGGAGCTGGCGAATCCCATCATATTGGCGTCCTATCGTAGCGGAAACATTCGGTCTTCTCAAGACCAACTCGCGGGAAACTTCGCCGCTTTTTGTCGAGCCGTTCAGGCCTCGCGCGCGGCCAGGGGCGCGGCGATGTCCTCCAACGACTGCCGCTCGGCTTTCACCCCGATCAACAACTCCACCACGGCCGCTGCAATCATCAGCGCCGCCCCGAGCAGATAGCCGCCGAAGAGGTATCCACGCCCGTTCTTGCCAATCAGGTAGCCAAAGAGCGTCGGCGCGGCCACCCCGCCCACCAGCGTGCCCACGGCGTAGAAGATGGCGATGGCCAGCGCGCGGATTTCCAGCGGAAAAATCTCGCTGACGGTCAGATAAGCCGCGCTCGAAGCCGAAGACGCGATGAAGAAAATTGCCGCCCAGGCCATCGTCTGTGTCGTCGCGGTCAACATCCCCTGGTTGAACAGCCAGCCCGTGATTGCCAGCAGCACGCCCGAGAGCGCGTAAGTGCCCGCGATCATCGGCTTGCGGCCAATCGTGTCGAACAACCGGCCCAGCACAATCGGCCCGAACGCGTTGCCCAACGCAAAGACGAACAGGTACCAACTGCCTTTGTCGCCCGGGATGCCGTAATACTTTTCGAGCACCTGCGCAAACGTGAAGAAGATCGCGTTATAAAAGAACGCCTGCGCCACCATGAGCGAGAGCCCGAGCAGCGAACTCTGGCGGTGATCGTGGAAAATCGCCCGCCCGATCTCGCTCCACGGCGTGTGGTCGCGCTCTTTGAGCCGGGTCTTCCTGGCTTCGAGCGGCGGCAGGATCTCCGGGTGGCCGCCGGTCGCCTTCCCCTCCACGTCGGTGACGATGGTCTCCGCTTCCTCCAGCCGCCCGTGGGTCATCAGCCAGCGTGGGCTTTCCGGCACCCAATGCCGGAAGAACAGCACCACCAGCCCCAGGGCTGCCCCGATACCGAACGCAAAGCGCCAGCCCAGCCAGATCGGCAGGTAGCGCGGGTTGAGCAGGATCACCGTTGCCCCCGCTCCCAGTGCCGCCCCGAGCCAGTACGTCGAGTTGATGATGAGATCCACCTGCCCACGCAGCCGGGCCGGGATCAGTTCGTCCACGGCGGAGTTGATCGCGGCGTACTCCCCGCCGATGCCCGCCCCGGTCAGCAGCCGGAAGATAGCGTAGCTGGCAAAATTCCAGGAGAACGCCGTCGCCGCCGTGAAAACGAGGTACACTAGCAGCGTCACGTAGAACAGCCGCTTGCGCCCGAGCCGGTCCGTGCCGTAGCCGAACAGCAGCGCCCCGAGCACCGCACCGATCAGGTAGCAGGACGCGCTCTCGCCCACCTGCGCGTCGGTGAGCGCCAGCGTATGCGGGTCCTTGAGCATCACGCCCAACGCCCCCGCCAGCGTGACTTCCAGGCCGTCGAGAATCCACGTGACGCCCAACGCGCTGACGATCAGCCAGTGCCAACGGCTCCAGGGCAGCCGGTCCATGCGGGCGGGCACGTCGGTTTCGATCCACTGGCCGCCGGGGGTCGGTCTGGGTTCAGGCACGCTGCCAACAAACCGCGCAATGCCAGGGAGTCAACCCATCACCAGCCGGGCAAAGAACATCGCCTCGCAAAACAGATTATCTCATTAATGATTTCTCAATGATGATTGATTGAGAAGGATCATGTTGGCTTGATTGGACGTGTGAGCACGAAATTTCTGTGTGACGACGGCCGGTTGTCCTCATCCCCTTCTTCTTTGGCGCGGTTTATGCTGACACAAACGGTTAGGGAATTTACCTGAGAGCATCAGAACTTATGCAAACGCAGTCAGTTATGTTTCATTCAGTTCGTATTGAGGGAACACCGTGCCGCGCCCTGTTCCCCACGATGCGCCGTGGTCTCTCCCGTCGTGGGGGCTTCACCATCTTAGAGGCGCTGGTTTCGCTGGTCATCCTCATGATCTTCGCGGTGAGTTCCACGGTAACGCTCAACCTTTTCAATGACCGTGCAGCTAGAAACCGCAATATGGAAGCGGCGCGCGGTGTCGTGGATGACTACGTCAACTATCTGCTGAGCGACAACGTCACGCTCTCTTCCCCCACGGTGGACAACGGCGACGTGGACGACAGCGGCGCACCGCTCGGGGCGGTCTGCACGGTGATTGGCGCGCGTTACATCCCGGACGGCACGACCGCCGCCACGGCCACGGGGATCGTCCCGCTGATCGTCGCGCGGAACACGGCGGCGAGCCCGGTGGTCAGCAGCAAACTTTATTGGCGCGTGCAAGCGGCGGGCACCGCGTATTCGCTCAGCCACAACACGGACCTGATGCAGGTACAATTCACGCTGGTCTACACCTACCGGAGCAACACCTACTATTACCGGACGTTGACGTTCAAGGCGAACAACACCTGAACCTCCCCTACCGCCTTCCGCCTTCCCCTTCCCGTATGTCCTTCTTCCCTTCCCCTGCCCGTCGCCGCGGCGGTGCTTTCACCCTGGCGGAACTGATGATTGCGGCGGGTATCCTCGTCGTGGGCGGCGGCATCGCCTACCCGCTGTTGGTCGGCGACCTCGGCCTCTACGTGCGCAACGTGTCGCTCAACAAGTCGAACAACTCGCTGCGTTACAGCCTGGAAAGGCTCAAGAAGGACGTTGACATGTCCATCGAGCCCCCGCTGCTGATGACCTACCGCGTCAGCGGCAGCACGGGGGTGCTCAAACCCGCCGACATCACGAACGCCCTCGGGCAGGTGACGACCGCCGCCGTTTCCGCGCCCGCCGTGCTGATGTGGGTCAACCTGGGTCCGGCCTATGACCTCGTGCCGACGGGTGGCACCGGCACCGGCGGCACGGTCAACCCCGCTGGCGCGCTGACCCTCAAGCGTCACATCGCCACCGGCACGGACACCGCCGCGACCTCGCCCCTGCCCCAGGTCGGCGACCGGCTCGTCGTCATGTCGCCCACCCCGTATTCCACCGGGATGCCCGAGGTCGTCACCATGGACGGCCGTGCCATCCAGAAGCCTGGCCGCCGCATCACCTCCGTCAACGGCATCACGGCGAACCCCGTCACCGACAACGGCTCGGCGACGATCACCGTCCAACTGGATCTTTCCAACACTACCCTGCCGCCCTCCACCAGCAACCCGGTCTACGGGGACAAATCCGTGTACATCGTGCGCGAGGTGGCCTACGTCGCCAACCTGATCAACGACGGCGCGGGCAACCCCGCGAGCTGCCAGTTGATCTACTACCCGACGACGCAGAACATGACCCAGCCCCTGCTCCTGAGTCCCGACCTGGACCCCGTGCCGCAGGAGCAGATCCCCGCCTCCTGGGTCAGCGCCACGGGCACCGGCACCGTCGCCGTACAAACCTTCAACTATTACATCACGCTCGCCAACACCAAAGGCGGACGCGCCAACCTGAGCCCGCTCAACGTCAATCTGCCCGTGCGCGCCATCGACTACGCGCACGCCATCGCGGACCGCAACGTCGTCGCGGGCCAGACGAACGTTTCCAGCGAGTTCAACGTTTTCCTGCGCAGCAGTTCACAGGTCGCCGTCAAGGCGCGGCTGGACTGAAGCGTGCTCCGCCCCACACTCCGCCGACCTCCACCAACCCCGCCCCACTTATGTTCCCGATCCCTGTCGCCCACCGCTGTTCCCGTCGCGGCAGCACACTCGTCATGGCCACGTTCGTCGTCGCGCTGCTGGCCACGTTCATCGGCCTGGCCTTTGACTTCACCGGCAACACCGCCCTCGGGGCCCGGCACGGCCGCGACCTGAGCGCCGCCCAGGCCCTTGCCAACGGCGCACTGGAAGTCGCCTACAAACGCTGGCAAGCATACATGGCCGCCAAGCAGGCCAGCGTCATCGGCTCCTACACCACGAGCGCCAATTTCCAGTCGTTCACGTCCACCATCCAGACCCAGATCAACACCGCCGCCACCGCTTCGGGCTTCAGCCTGAGCGAACTGACTATCGTGCCCGTGGACCGCGCCGACAACGCACTGCCCTGCCAGGCCACCTCGTCCGCTTCCGTGGGTCCCATGGCCGACGTGCCCGGCTGGACCGCCACGACGTATTCCTACCGCGCCCGGGCGCGTGTCGTCAAGACCGCGGATTCCTCGTTCACGGTGTCGGTATCGCGGTATTTCCAACAGGCGGACGCCTCGCTCTTCCAGGCGATGCTCTTCTTCCAGAACGACCTGGAGTTGCATCCCGGCCCGAGCATGACCCTCTACGGCCCCGTGCACACCAATGCCAACCTGTATGCCGTCGCCGGATCGGGCGGCAGCCTGACGTTTAGCTCCAACGTTTCCTTCCACGGCAACACCGCCACGTTCGATCCGGCCACCACCCACCCCAGCAACTACGTGGCGAACCCGGCGGGCTACGCCGAGGGCGTCACCCAGACGCTTTACAACCAGGAGAGCAGCAACTGGGGCAGTTACAAGAACCCCGTTTACACGAACTCCAGCAATTCCCAGCTTTCCAACGTCGCGTCGCTCGACCCACTGGGCATGAGCGACACCGCCGCCACCGATCCGAACAACGGGAATGCCTCGGGCACGCACGAGATCATCGAGCGCCCCGTACCCGTCAGCCCGACCAATCCCTCGCCCAACGCCAGCGTCAGCGATCCCGATGCCTTCGCCGCGCACCGCACCTTCAACAGCGCGGGGCTGCGCATCCTGATCAACAACAACACGGTGACCAACGGCGGCCAGGCGGTGCACGTTTACGTCCCGGCCTCGGGCAACTCCGAGGACAGCACCGAGGTCGTGCCCGGCAGCACGCCCACCACCCAGAACATCGCCAACCAGGTCATCGCTTCGATCACGACGGGCAGCAGCATCTACGATTTCCGTGAGGGCCGCACGATCAACGTGGACACGGTCGATGTCTCCAAGCTGACCCCGGCGCTCAACGGGTACGCGGACTACAACGGCGTGGTGTACATCGCGGATGCGACGCACGCCGACGTGAACGGCAACTCGGGCAACTCCGACGCGATCCGTCTCAAGAAAGGTGGCACCCTGCCCGACAACGGCATGACGATGGTGACGGACGGGGCAATCTACGTCCAGGGCGATTACAACAGCGGCACGACCTACGGGCCCGACGGCCCGGGCGGCGTGATCACGACCACGGCCCAGCCGGTAGCGAACCAAAATTCCGACCCGACGAAGTACACGGTGTCTGGCTACACGGAAAAGCCCGCTGCCGTGATGGGCGACGCCGTGATGGTGCTTTCAAACGCCTGGGTGGACGGCAACAGCGGCCTGCAGATTTCTACCCGCAACGCCACGCCGACGACGATGAACGCGGCCATCGTCTCAGGTCAGGTGCTCACGACTTCGAGCGCGGCCAGCGGAGGGGCGCACAACTTCCCGCGCTTCCTGGAAGATTGGACCGGCGATAATTTCACCTACCATGGCTCCATGTGCGAGCTTTACGCCAGCACACATTTTACAGGCATTTACGGCAAGTCCAACGTGTATTCGCCCCCGAACCGGCGCTGGTTCTTCGAGGATTCCTATCTGCAAACCCCGCCCCCCGGCAACCTGCGCTCGACGACGTACAGCCGGGGCCGCTGGATGCGCAACGCCAACCTCTAGGATAAAAGGCAGAAGGCGGAAGGCGGAAACAGAATGCCCCGCGCCTTCCAAGCAAGAAACCTAATCTCACAGACCTGAACGTTCCCTGCTCCATCTCCATCCTTTTGCCTTCAACGGACCCCGCGCCCTATGTCGAAACGCTCTGCCTACCGACGCCTCGCGTGCCGCTGCGCCGGGGCTATCCTCGCCCTGTGCCTGACCACAAATCCGGCTTACGCGCTGGATTTTCGGCTCCACGCCGCGACCATCGAGGAGGACGGGTTCAAGCGGGAACAGACGTATTTCCAGAACGATGCGCAGACGCGTGTGACGATTGCTCCGCCCGCGGGCTGGACTCGCGAGGACGACCCCGCTTCGTTGACGCTGACCCCGCCCGACCTCACGCACGGCATGGTGCGGATCGAGCGATCCAGCGTTGGCCCCGCCGTGACCTTTCAGGACGCGGGATTGGTGGCTTACCGCAAACGCATCCTGGCGGACCTGCCGCAAGGGGTCACTGACGTGAAGCAGGCTGCTGAAATCGCCGACCCGCTGCCGATCTTCAATTGGAAGAGCCGCGAGTTCACGATGGACTACGAATTGTTCGGCCAGTCGTACCGCCGTAGCGTGTTGTTCCTGAACTTGAACACGAAGGAGCAGTTGATGATGACCACGGTCGCCCTGACGCACGATTTTGATCGGGTGCACACTGCCGGGATGGATGTCCTGCGGAGCTGGCAAGTGTTGCCCGCGCTGCCGTAGGGACCGGAATTGCAGGGCAGGCGCTCCGCCTGCCAGGGATGGCACGCCAGTGGCGATTGCCCCCTTTCTCATCCGTTCCCAAGTACAAATTGGGAATGATACAACGATACAGAAGGGGCAGAAGGCAAAGGGGGTTACACGCTGTCCCCAACAGGCAGAACGCCCGCCCTACAGCCAGAACCTAAACGACTTGCCCGCAACAACCCGTTCGGACGCAACCCACCCCTGCGGCCTACCGCGAATCCGGCACACCTTGGCCGTGGCGGCTGCGCTTGACGTGCAACTGCGCCAGGGAGCGCGCGATCATTGCCTCGGCTTCCGCTTGCGCTTCCGTGCCGATGCTTTTGTCCTGCAACGTGGCCTGAGCGCGGTCAATGGCAGCCTGCGCCGCCTGCTCGTCCACGTCAGCCGCCGTCACGGCCATGTCCGTGAGGATGGAAACGCGGTCCGGCAACACCTCGGCGAAGCCGCCGCCGGTAGCCAGGAACGACTCCTGCCCGCCACGTTGGATTTTCAGCGCCCCGGGCTTGAGCTGTGTGATCAGCGGGATGTGCTGCGGCAGGATGCCGTACTCGCCGTCCGCGCCGGGGAGCGTCACCATGTCTACGTCTTCTGAGTACGTTTTTTCCGTCGGCGTAACGACTTCCAGGCGCAGGGTAGGCATGAGCGTTCGGGGAAAGTGCTTTCCGGCAGCGGTTCGTTACTTGGCTTCGCTCTTGATCGAGTCGATGGCACCCTTCATGTAGAAGCTCGCTTCGGCCACGTCGTCGTGCTTGCCATCGAGGATCTCCTTGAAGCCCTGCACCGTGTCCTTAAGCGAGACGTACACACCCTTGATGCCGGTGAAGATCTCGCCGACCGCGAACGGCTGGCTGAGGAAACGCTGGATCTTACGGGCCCGCGCTACGAGTTGCTTGTCCTCGGCACTGAGTTCGTCCAGTCCGAGAATGGCGATAATATCCTGCAAATCCTTGTAGCGCTGGAGAATCTTTTGCACCCCGCGCGCGACGGCATAGTGCTCCTCACCAACCACGTCGGGCGCGAGCGCCTTGGAAGTGGACGCCAGCGGATCGACCGCCGGATAGATGCCCAGCTCGGCGATGGAACGCTCCAGCACGATGGTCGAATCCAGGTGCGCGAAGGTGTTCGCGGGGGCCGGGTCGGTCAAATCGTCGGCGGGGACGTACACGGCTTGGAAGCTTGTCACCGAGCCCTTGGTCGTGGAAGTGATGCGCTCCTGGAGGTCGCCCATCTCGGCGCTCAGCGTCGGTTGGTAACCGACCGCCGACGGGGTGCGCCCGAGCAGTGCGCTCACCTCGGCACCGGCCTGGCTGAAGCGGAAAATGTTGTCGATGAAAAGCAGTACGTCCTGGTTCTTCTCGTCGCGGAAGTACTCGGCCATCGAGAGGGCCGAGAGCGCCACACGCAGACGCGCGCCGGGAGGCTCGTTCATCTGGCCGTAAACCAGCGCCACCTTGGATTCCGAGAGGTTATCGACGTTGATGACGCCTGACTCGCTCATCTCATGGTAGAGATCGTTGCCTTCGCGGGTGCGCTCGCCCACCCCGGCGAACACGGAGTAACCCCCGTGGCCCTTGGCGATGTTATTGATCAACTCCATGATGACGACCGTCTTGCCGACGCCCGCGCCGCCGAACGCGCCCACCTTGCCGCCTTTGGTAAAGGGGCAGATGAGGTCGATGACCTTGATGCCAGTTTCGAGCACCTGCGCCTGCGTGTCCTGATCAACCAGCGGGGGCGCCTTACGGTGGATGGAGTAACGCTGGGTCGCGTTGACCGGTCCACGGTCGTCCACCGGGTCGCCCGTGACGTTGAACACGCGGCCCAGGACAGCCTCACCCACCGGGACGGTGATCGGGCCGCCCGTGTTGAGGACGTTCATGCCACGCTTGAGACCTTCGGTCGAACTCATGGCGATGGCGCGCACCAGTCCGTCGCCCAGGTGCTGCTGTACTTCGAGCGTCAGCTTAACGGTCTTGCCCATCACGTCGAAGTCGATGACGAGGGCGTCGTAAATTTTGGGCAGGGTCCCGGATTCGGAGAAATCCGCGTCGATGACAGGGCCGATGACCTGGATGACCGTGCCGGTGGATTGTGCGTTGGCAACTTCCATAAAATAGGGTTTTCGGGGATTTCTGACGGAAATTAACGGTGGATTATCCCAGGGCCATTTGCGCCGTGGTGATTTCCAGCAATTCGGTGGTAATGGCAGCCTGGCGGACCTTGTTGTATTCCAGCGTCAGGTCCTTGATGAGCGTTTTGGCGTTGTCGGTGGCGTTCTTCATGGCCACCATGCGCGCGCTGTGCTCGCTGGCACGGGCATCCAGGATCATCTGGTACACCTGGAAATGGACGTACTCGGGCAGGATGGCGTCGAGCACGGAGCGGTCGTCAGGCACGAAGAGATAGCCATAACCATTCTCCGGGTCGGCGGAGGTGCCCTTGAGCTTCCGGCGATCCTCCTCGGCTTCCTGCTTACCCTCGGGAAGAGTATCCGGGCTGATCGGCAGGAGGGTTTGGAGCGTCGGCCGTTGGGTGAGCGTGTTGACGAATTTCGTGTACGCAACTGTCACCTTGTCCGCCTCGCCGCTGAGGAACTTGTCCAACGCAAACTTCGAGATCTGACGGACTTCCGCCAGGGTCGGCAATTCCTTGACCTCGAATTCCGCGATCATCGCCCGGCGGGTCCGCGCGAGGTACTGCGCAGCCTTGCGTCCGCTGGAGATGAAGTCGGTTTTGTCCTTGTCCAAACGGCTCGTCTCACGGAACAGGTTGGTGTTCAGCACGCCGCAGAGGCCCTTGTTCGTGCTGACCAGAATAATCCGCTCCTTAGCCACGGGACGCTGTTGCAACAGCGGGTGGCTGTCTTGGTCCACGCGCTCACGTAGAGAGACGAGCACCCGGTTAAGCAGAGTCGCGTACTCACGTCCGGCCCGCGCCGCCGCCTGGGCCTTCGGCATCTTGGAGGCCGAGACCATCTGCAGCGCGCGGGTGATCTGCTGCGTGTTCTTGACCGACTTGATGCGTCGGCGGATTTCGCGTGTATTAGCCACGGGAGGGAGCGCTTACAAAAGGTTTACCACTGCGTGAACCAACGTCCTAGCGGAAGGTTTGTTTGAACTCATCCACCGCCGCCTTGAGCATCGGTTCGTTATCCTTATCAATCGCTTTTTTGTCACGGATGCTCTGGAGCACATCGGTCTTGCGGGTGGTCAAAAACTCCTGCAGACGCTTCTGGAAATCCTTGATCTTCTCCACCGGTACATCATCCATGTACTTGTTCTGCATGGACCAGAGCACGGCGACCATCTCCTCGACGGCGATGGGGCTGTACTGCCCTTGCTTGAAGAGTTCCACGATGCGCGAACCGCGGTCGAGCTTCGACTTCGTATCGGCATCAAGGTCGCTGCCGAATTGCGCGAACGCCGCCAATTCGCGGAACTGCGCCAAGTCGAGCTTGATACGTCCGGCCACCTGCTTGATGCCTTTGATCTGCGCCGCCGAACCAACGCGGCTCACCGAGAGACCCACCGAAATCGCCGGCCGGATACCCTGGTAAAACAGGTCGGTTTCCAGATAAATCTGGCCGTCCGTGATGGAGATCACGTTCGTCGGAATGTACGCCGATACATCACCCGCCTGCGTCTCGATGATCGGGAGCGCGGTCAGCGATCCGCCACCCGCATCCTTGTTCACACGGGCGGAACGCTCCAACAACCGGGAGTGCAGGTAGAACACGTCGCCCGGGTAGGCCTCGCGGCCCGAGGGACGCTTGAGCACGAGCGACACCTGGCGGTAGGCGACGGCGTGTTTGGAAAGATCATCGAACACGATCAACGCGTCCATGCCGTTGTCCATGTACCATTCACCCATCGCCGCACCGGCGAACGGAGCAAGGTACTGGTTGGCAGCCGTTTCCGAGGCGGGTGCAGACACGATGGTCGTGTACGGCATCGCTCCAGCCTGCTCCAGAATGGCGATGGCGCGTGCCACGTTCGCATTCTTCTGCCCGATAGCCACGTAGATGGAATAGATCGGGCGGAAGTCCTTCGTACCCGCCTTCTCGGAGGCAATATTGATCTTGGCCTGGGAAATAATGGCATCCAACGCGACGGCCGTCTTGCCCGTAGCACGGTCGCCAATGATCAGCTCGCGCTGGCCACGGCCGATAGGAATCATCGCGTCCACGGCCATGATGCCGGTTTGAAGCGGCTGGCTGACGGCCTGCCGTTTCATGACGCCTGGAGCGATCTTCTCAATCGGGTACTGCGCCTCGGCCTTGATCGGCCCCTTGCCGTCGATGGGCTGACCGATGGAGTTGACCACGCGGCCCAGCAAGCCCTTGCCCACCGGCACGGAAAGCAGTCGGCCGGTCGTACGGACTTCGGAGCCTTGCACGATGTTCTCGTAGTCGCCGAGCAGGATCGCACCGACCTCATTTTCTTCGAGGTTGAGCGCGAGGCCGAGCACGCCGTTGGGAAATTCGAGGGCTTCGTTGAGCATCGCGTCGCTCAAACCTTCGATGCGGGCAACGCCGTCACCGACCTCGCGCACAGTGCCAACGTTGCTCTTGGTCGTCGTCGTTTTGAGACCGGCGATCTGGGTTTCTAGATCCTGAAGAATCGTGCTCATG
>CAXTVY010000118.1:0-13087 GCA_964247665.1 uncultured Chthoniobacterales bacterium
GCGAGGCACGGGGATGATGTTCCAATCCTATGCGCTCTGGCCGCACCTGACGGTGGCGGGCAATGTCGCCTTCGGACTGGAAGAACGCCGCGTGCCGCGTGTCGAGATCACCAAACGGGTGAACGAGGCACTGGGCTCGGTAGGTATGAGCACCTTCGCAGACCGCAAGATCAACCAACTTTCCGGTGGGCAGCAGCAGCGCGTGGCCCTCGCACGCGCCCTGGTCATCCGGCCGCGCTGCCTGCTGCTCGACGAGCCGCTCTCCAACCTCGACGCCAAGATGCGCCTGCAAATGCGGGCGGAGATCCGGCGCGTCTGCAAGGAGTTCGGACTGACCGCCATCTACGTCACGCACGACCAGAAGGAGGCGCTTTCCATCGCTGATCGTCTGGCCATTCTGGACCGTGGGCATCTCGCCCAGGTCGGCACCCCACGCGAAATCTACCGCCAGCCGCGCACGAAGGCCGTTGCAGATTTCATCGGCGAAACGAATTTCTTGGACGGCAGGGCCCTGGGATCGGCAGACACGGCGGGCCGTTGGCGGATCAGCACGGCACTGGGTGAATTCCAGGGATTCAAACCCGACCCGGCGTGGGACTTGCACGCAGGGGAACCGGTTGTTTTATCCATTCGCCCGGAGAGTTGGAAGCTGCGGGCCGCGGCGCGGGCGGACGACACGCCGCACAACCGTCTTCGGGGCCGGATCGGGCGCACCGTTTACCTGGGTGAACTCGCGGAATATGACTTTCAACCACAAGCTGACGGTGGCGGCGGCGGTGCGCCGCTCAAGGTGTTCGAGTTGAACCCGCAGTTTCTGGAGGCGTCCGACGACACCTTGGTCACCGCGTATGCCGCCCCGGAAGACGTGGTCGTGCTGCACCCCTGAACCGCACGAACCGGCATGACCCGCAACGTGCTCATTTTGGTGGCCCTGGCCCTGGTTCTGGGGCTGCCTTTCCTGCTCAAGCCACGCGACAGCCTGCTTTCGCAAGGGGACGAGACGCTGGTGATCATTTCCCCGCACAACGAGGCCATTCGCTATGAATTTGCGCGTGGCTTCCGCGATTGGTACCTGGCAAAAACCGGACGGCGGGCGCGGATCGACTGGCGCGTCCCCGGCGGCACGACCGAGATCGCACGTTACTTGGCCAGTGAATACCAGGCACCGTTCGAAATGCAGTGGCGGCGCAAGCAGAAGATGCGTTGGAACAGCCTGGCGCAACGCTCCTTCGACGATCCGCGGATCAAACTCGAAACCAACCCGGCCAAGGACACCGAGGCGCAGATGGCGCGCCGCGCGTTCCTGGAATCCGACGTGGGGATCGGCATCGACCTTTTCTTTGGCGGCGGCAGCTACGATTTTGCCCAGCAGGCAGCGGCGGGCAGGCTGGTGGACAGTGGGTTCATCGCGGCACATCCGAAATTATTCGGCAACGGACCAGCGCAAATTCCCCAGACGTTAGGCGGCGAGCCGTTCTGGGATAAAGGCGGCGCCTGGATCGGAACCGTGCTCTCGGCGTTCGGCGTCTGCTACAATTTTGACAGCATGCGCCAGATTGTCGGCGGGCCGGATGCGGTCGGCGTCAACGCTCCGGACACCACCAATCTGCGCGCCCGGGAAGGAGCCCCCGACGGTTGGGAGGACCTCGCCAACCCGCTGTGTTTCGGCCGCGTGGCACTCGCCGATCCAAACAAGTCCGGGTCCGTCGCCAAAGCGTTTGAGATGATCATGCAACAGCAGATTCAGCTCGCTCGTCCGCGGGTGGAAGGGTTCTTCGGTCCGCGCCGCCCGAGCACCGATGCCGTCGCGCCGATGGGTGCCGTGGAGACGCCGATCTTCGAGCCCGAAGCGATGGAGGCGCAGCGGTATCAACAGCTCCACGCAGGCTGGGAAAAAGGCTTGCGGCTCATCCAGATGGCCGGGGCCAACGCGCGCTATTTCACCGACAGCGGAGCCACGGTGGCCATCGACGTATCCGACGGTGACGCCGCGCTCGGGATGGCCATTGACTTCTACGGCCGCTTCGAGGCCGAAACCAGCCGTGATGCCCGCACCGGCCAGGAACGCATGCGCTACTTCAACCCGCCGGGCGGCACGAGCACGGGTGTCGATCCCATCGGCTTGCTGCGGGGCGCGCCCCACCGTGGGTTAGCGTTGGCGTTCATGGAATACGTGCTCAGCGAACCAGGGCAAAAGTTGTGGAATTTCAAGGTGGGCACGCCGGGCGGACCGGAAAAGTACGCGTTGCGGCGGCTGCCGGTCCGGCGCGAAATGTACGCACCCGCGTTAGCCGCGTACCGTTCGGACCCCGGCGTCGATCCCTACGAAGAGGCCAAAAACTTCACCTACCATCCCGAATGGACGGCCGCGCTGTTCGGCCCGCTGCGCTTCATCGTCCGGGTGATGTGCATCGACCCGCACCCCGAAGCGCGTGAGGCGCTGGCAGCCCTGCTGAAAGCCAATTTTCCGCCCGAAGCGACGCGGACGTTCGCCGACGTTTCCAGCGTCTCTTACGAGGAAGCGAAGGGGCACGTCTCAGAAGTGCTGCGGAGCGGCGACAAACTGGCCGAGACCCGGATGGCCGCCGTGTACACCGCGCGCTTCCGCGCACAGTACCAGCGTGCGGCCGAGTTGGCGCGGGTGGGCAAGTAGAAGCATTTTCTCCAACCTCACGCCATGTCCCGCCTGTTCTCAGTCCTCGTTTACGTGCTGACCGGCGCGTTTTTCCTGGTGTTCTTCCTGTACCCCATCGCGCAGACGCTGCGGGTGGCATTCATCTACAACCATCGTCCGACGCTCGTGTTTGTCCGCGAGGTGTTTCGTAATCCCATTTACGTGGAAGGTTTGCGCAACGGCTTCCTGCTTGCGGTCGGCAGCACGGCGGCGGCGTTCGCCCTGTCGATGCCGCTGGCCTGGCTCGGTGACCGCTACGAGTTCGCCGCGAAGAAGACGCTCACCGGCTTGCTGCTCGCGCCGATGGTCCTGCCGCCCTTCGTCGGGGCAATTGGGGTCAAGAAAATTCTGGGGCAGCAGGGAGCGCTCAACGCGCTGTTGCACGATGTCGGTTTGCTCGGGCACGAGCGTACCATCGACTGGCTCGGCCAGAACCGTTTCTGGGGCGTGGTCGCGCTCAACGCACTGCATCTTTACCCCATTTTGTACCTCAACATTGCCGCCGCGCTGGCCAACGTCGATCCGGCGATGGAGGAAGCGGCGGAAAACCTGGGCTGCACCGGCTGGCGCAAGTTTTTCAAGGTCACGTTGCCATTGATCACGCCCGGCGTGTTCGCGGGTGGAACCATCGTGTTCATCTGGGCGTTCACGGAACTGGGCGTACCCCTCATCTTTGATTACACGCGGGTTACGTCGGTGCAGATCTTCTACGGCATCAAGGACATTGGCTCCAACCCATTCCCGTATGCGCTGGTCGCAGTGATGCTCGGTGCCACGACGCTGCTTTACGGCCTGAGCCGCCTGCTTTTCGGCCGCCGGGCGGGCGACCTGACGATGATGGCCAAGGCCACCAGCCAGGGAGGTCCGCGCGCGGTGAGCCGGGGGGCGGGCCGGGCGTGCGCGGCGGCTTTTGGCGCGGTGATCTTCCTGGCCATGCTGCCGCACCTCGGCGTGGTGCTGACGGCGTTCTCGCGTGACTGGTACGGGTCGATCCT
This sequence comes from uncultured Chthoniobacterales bacterium, assembly GCA_964247665.1. Taxonomy (GTDB): domain Bacteria; phylum Verrucomicrobiota; class Verrucomicrobiia; order Chthoniobacterales; family SZAS-18; genus CAHJWO01. The sequence continues at coordinate 3,670 of CAXTVY010000118.1, forward strand.
GCCGGAAAGCTGGACCCTGGGTAACTTCCTGGCCGCGTTGGGCCACAGCCTGACGGTTCCCTCCATCGGCAACAGCTTGAAATACGCGACAGTTTCGACCCTGTTCGACGCGCTGCTAGGCATCGCCATCGCTTACGTGGTCGTCCGCACGACGCTGCCCGGTCGGCATCTGCTCGATGCCATGGCCATGCTGCCCCTGGCCGTGCCGGGCATCGTGCTGGCGTTCGGCTATCTGGCGATGACGCAGGAGGGGCAGCCGCTGGCGTTCCTGAACCCCGTCCAAAACCCGGTGCCGTTGCTCATCATTGCCTACGCCGTGCGGCGGCTGCCGTACATGGTGCGCTCGGCGGCGGCGGGCTATCAACAGACGAGCGTCACGCTGGAGGAAGCGGCGCAAAACCTGGGCAGTTCGCCCTTCCGCGCGTTGCGGCGGGTGACGCTGCCGCTCATCGCCGCGAACCTGCTCGCGGGTGGGTTGCTGACGTTTTCCTTCGCCATGCTGGAGGTCAGCGATTCGTTGTTGCTGGCGCAGAAGCAGGAAAACTATCCCATCACGAAGGCGATCTATGAGTTGTTCAACCTGCTCGGCACGGGCCGGGGCGTGGCCAGCGCGCTCGGGGTGTGGGCGATGGCGTTCCTGGGTGTGACGATCCTTGGCGCGAGCGCGCTGCTGGGTAAGAGGATGGGCGCGTTATTTCGCTCTTGAGAATCCTGAGAAAAGCGGTTGCAGGATAGCGCGAAGTGGTGTTCGTTCATCGCTCCAAACGCGAGCCTTACCATAGAGTCGCGCCGTTGGTCCCTGGGTGGTGTGCCGCTGTGCGCGCCGCTGACTCGCCAGGGGTAACCCGGTGCCGAAAGAATCCATCCTGTTATGCCTATCCGCCTCGGGCGCTTTGAAATGCCCAAGACTCTCACCAAAGACGAGAGCACCGCCACCCCCACGTACACCCGTTTCACCGCCGAGCCTTTTGAGGCCGGTTACGGGCACACCATCGGCAACTCTCTGCGCCGCGTGCTGCTTTCCTCGCTGGAGGGCGCGGCCATCACAGCCGTCCGCGTCCAGGGAGCCCAACACGAGTTCACCGCGCTGCCGGGCGTGCTTGAGGACATGACGGACATCATCCTCAACCTCAAGAAAATCAAATTTAAGGCGAACGACCACGAGATTCGTAACCTGACCCTGAGCACCAACAAGGAAGGCGCGATCACCGCCGGGGACATTCAGTCCACCAACCAGTGCGAGGTGCTCAACCCTGAGCAGGTCATCTGCACCGTGGACAAGAAGCAGAAGTTCGAGGCCGAATTCGAGGTCCGCGTGGGCCGCGGCTTCTCGACGGGCGAGGAAAACAAGCGCCCTGACCAGCCGATTGGCCTGATTCCCATCGACTCGATCTTCTCGCCGGTCACGAAGGTCAAGTACGCCGTGGAGGCCACCCGCGTCGGTCAGCGCACGGATTACGACAAGCTCGTCATCGACATCTTCACGGACGGACGGCTCGACCCGAACGCGGCCCTGCTCCAGGCCAGCGCCATCATGCGCCACCACCTCGACGTGTTCGTCAACTACGACGAGAACGTCATTGAGTTCGACACGACGCCGGAGGGCGTCAGCCAGGAAAACGCCAAGCTCAAGAAGCTGCTCAACATGAGCGTCAACGAGATTGAACTGAGCGTGCGCGCGGCGAATTGCCTGAACAACGCCAACATCACCACCGTCGGCCAACTGGCGCAGAAGACGGAGGGCGAGATGCTCAAATACCGCAACTTCGGCAAGAAGTCGCTCAACGAGATCAAGGACAAGCTCCAACAACTCGGCCTCGGGTTGGGTTTGAAGTTCGAGAGCGGACTGGTGGAGTTGCCTGTGGCTGGTGACAATGGCGCGGACGGCAAGGCGCTCGACTTTAACGCCTGACGAACTATCTCCTTGCTTGGGGGCTGGCGTCGGGCTACATCCTTCGTTCCCGCCGCCCGCCTGTTACAAGGCGGGGAGACCGCACCGGAACTTTTTTCCGCCATGAGACACCAAAAGAAAACCGTCAAGCTGGGCCGGACGGCCGAGCACCGCAAGGCGCTGCTCGCCAACCAGGTTTGCAGCCTCATCGAACACACGCGCATCAAGACCACGCTGGCCAAGGCCAAGGCGGTGCGTCCGTTCGCGGAAAAGATGCTCACACTCGGCAAGCGGGGCACGCTGCACGACCGCCGTAATGCCATCGCCTACCTGCACCAACCTGCCTCGGTGAAGAAGCTGTTCGAGGAAATTGCCCCTCGCAGCGCTGGCCGCAACGGCGGCTACACCCGGATCGTCAAACTCGGGCCGCGCATCAGCGATAGCGCCCCGATGGCCTACCTGGAATGGGTGGACAACGCCCCGGCCGATAATGAAGCCGCGCCCAAGCAGGTGGCAGGCCCTGCGGCTAAGAAGGAAGCGCAGCCCGCTGGTGAAGCGGTACCCGCCCCGTCGAAGGCTGCCAAGCCCGAGAAAACCGGCACCACCAAGAAGAAGCGTGTTCTGGGTTCCCGCCGCACGGCGGGCATTGCCAAGCGCGCCAAGGCCCGGGCTGGCAAGCTCAACGCGACCACGGCTCCGGCTGCCAAAGCGCGTTTTGGCTCGAAAAGCCGCGGCAAGCGCAAGTAGGCGCGGCACAGCCAACAAGATTCAAAGCAGGGTTGGACGCTTCGGCGTCCAGCCCTGTTTTTTTTGCGTTCAGGCGGAGAGTTCCCGGCAAATTTGCGGGATGAGGGTGGGGCCGCCGTACACGAAGCCGGTGTAGAGTTGTACCAGCGTGGCCCCGGCGTCGAGTTTCTCGCGCGCGGACCCGCCGTCGCTTACACCGCCGACCGCGATGATCGGCAAAGGAGTGCGTTCCGCCAGGAAGCGGACGATCTCGGTCGAGCGAGTGCGCAGGGGCTCACCGCTGAGCCCACCAGTCTCCCGCGGCGCTGACGCGGGCAAGGAGGTGTGATCGATGGTCGTGTTTGTGGCGACAATCCCGGCCAAGCCGTGCTGTCGGGCGAGGTCGAGGATTTCCTCGATCTGCGGGAACGTCAGATCCGGAGCAATTTTAACGAGCATCGGCCGGGGAGTCGGCAGTGCGCCGTTCCTGGCTTGCACGGCGCGCAGCAAGGCATTGAGTTCGTCGCGGTCCTGCAGCGTGCGGAGGCCCGGCGTGTTCGGCGAGCTGACGTTGAGCACGAAGTAATCGCCGTAAGGGTGCAGCTTGCCGAGCGAGAACACGTAGTCGTCCGCGGCCTGTTCCAGCGGGGTGGCCTTGGATTTGCCGATGTTGATGCCGACCGGGATCGCGGGCCAGCGCCCGGCCGCCCGCAGCCGCCGGAAGTGCTCGGCCGCCGCCGCCGCGCCACCGTTGTTGAACCCCAGACGGTTGATCAGTGCGCGGCGCTCCGGCACGCGGAACATCCGGGGCGCGGGATTGCCGGGCTGCGGCCGGGCGGTGATCGTCCCGGCCTCGATAAAGCCGAAGCCCAGGGCCTCCCAGGCGGTGAGAGCCACGCCGTTTTTGTCGAACCCGGCGGCAAGCCCGACCGGATTCGGAAAACGCACGCCGAAGACCGTGCGCGCCAGCCGCTGGTGGCTGGAAGCTTCGGCGGACGCCGCTCCCGAAGCCGCGCGCAACAGGGGGAGCGGGAAACGCAGACGGCTGGACGCGGCGAGCGCATTCATCGCCAGATGGTGCGCCGACTCGGCGTCCAGGCTGAAGAGCAGCGGACGCATCCGGCGATAAAGTTCGGCGGTCAGCGAGGCGAGCACCCTTTGCCCTTGGCACAGGCCGGGACGGGCTTCAAGCGCGGCGGGTTATTTGCCGATGCAAAAAGTCGAGAAGATGCGCCCCAGGATGTCTTCGGTATCGACTCCGCCGATGACCTCGCCGACGGCGTCAAGCGCCTGCCGCAGGTCCAGCGCGACGAATTCCGGCGACCGGCCTGCGGCCAGTACCTCCCGGGCGGCCTGCGCCGCTTGGCGGGCGCGATGGAGGCAGTCTTGGTGGCGCGCATTGATGGCGGCGGTAGATGGACTCCAGTGCAGTTGCCCCCCCGTCACGCGATCATAAATCGCCTCGGCCAAACGGTCCGTGCCCGTCGGGGTGACGCACGAAGCCTGGACGGCAGCCGGCTCGGAGAGCAACGATTCCCAACCAGGATGCAGACCGAGATCAACCTTGTTGAGAACACGGATCTCCACGCTGCCACGGGGCAGGGGGTCCGCCTTCAGGTTGGCGGGCGGGGGGGCACTCGCGTCGAAGACGTGGAGCGCGAGGTCTGCTCGGGCCAGGGTGTTGCGGGTGCGCTCGATCCCGGCGGCTTCCAGGGGATCGAGCGTGTCGCGCAAGCCAGCGGTGTCGATCAGGCGCAACGGCAGGCCGCGCACGTTGACGCGCTCTTCGATGGTGTCTCGCGTCGTGCCGGGCGTCGGGCTGACGATGGCGCGGTCCTGTCCGAGCAAGGCGTTGAGCAAGCTGGACTTACCGACGTTCGGTTCACCGTAGATCACCGTCCGCACCCCTTCGCGCAGGATGCGGCCCTGGCCGGCGGTTGCCAGAAGCGCGTCCAGACCAGCGAGGACCGTGTCGAGGCGCACCAGCAGCGCCGTGCCAGTGTCCGGGTCGATATCCTCGTCGGGGAAGTCGATGTAGGCTTCCAGGTGGGCAACGAGCGAAAGCAGTTCTTCCCGTAGAGCGCCCACGCGTTGGCCGATGCGGCCTGCCAACTGTTCCCCGGCCGCCCGGAGAGCGAGGTCGGTCTGGGCCGAGATCAGGTCCATCACGGCCTCGGCCTGGGTGAGGTCCATCTTGCCGTTGAGGAACGCCCGCTGGGTGAACTCCCCGGGACCGGCGGCGCGCGCGCCGGCGGCCAGGAGGACGGCAAGCGCCCGGCGCGTGACCAGCACCCCTCCATGACAGGTAATTTCCACCAGATCCTCGCCCGTGTAGCTGGCGGGCGCGGGATGAATGCTCAACAAAATATCGTCTAAAACCTCATCGCTAGTCGTCAGGAGCGTCGCGCGTGCCAGGCGTCTCGGCACGAAGCCGGACGGCCGTCTGCCGCCCCGGACCCGGCAAACGCGGTCGGCGATTTCCAGGGCGGCGGGACCCGAAAGCCGCAACAGCGCGATGGCCCCTTCGCCGAAGGGCGAGGCCACGGCCGCGATAGTGTCGGTCCAATGCATGGCAAGACCATAAGGCAACGCCACCGGTCGGCAACGCCGGCCGTCACTCACCTCTTATTGGGTCAGGGCAGGTCACGGCGGTCCGAGGCCTCGCGCTGGCGGGCGGCGAACTCCGGGTAAAGCTTTTCCAGGCAGGCCGGGCAGATGCCGTGCGTGAACTCCAGGTCGGAATGTTTGCCGAGGTATTGTTCGATCTGCTGCCAGTACCCGGCGTCATCGCGGATGTTCTTGCAGGACGCGCAGATCGGGATGAACCCGGAGAGGGTTTTCACCTGGGCCAACGCCTCACGCAGTTCCGCGATCAGCCGCTCGTGCTCGCTTTCGGTGGCCTTGCGGTCGGTGATGTCGAAGCTCAGGCCGCCCAGCCGCTTCCCGCCGTCCGGGCCGCGCAGCAGAAACTTGTAGCTAAGCCAATAGCGGGTCCGTCCGTCCGGTGTGGCGGCGATTTCCTGGGTCACGACCATCTCCTCGGTGTTGAACACCGTCAGGTCGTGCTCCTGGACGGGCTGCGCTGCCTCCACGCCGATGATGTCGGCATCCGTTCGCCCCAGCCACTGGTCCACCGGAAGATCGAATACCTTGGCTAACGGCTCGTTGACGTACAGGAAGCGGCCCTCCGCGTCCTTGATGTACGCGTTGGCCGGGCCGTGGTTCATGAACTCGCGGAAGCGCCCCTCGCTCTCGCGGTACGCCCGTTCGGCCCGCTCGCGCGCACACACCTCGCGCTGGAGACCGGCGAGGCTGCGTTTGTGTTCCATCTGCGCCATCACCTGTCGCCCCAGGGCCAGCAGGTTCTCGCGCTCGTGGCCGCGCAACACGCGTGGCCGGCTGTCGAGGACAGACAAGGTTCCCAGCGCGTGGCCGTCGGTCGTCCGCAGCGGCACTCCCGCGTAGAACCGGGCGACGGACTCGCCCGGAGCCAGGAGCGGCAACCCGGCGAACCGCTCGTCGCGGCTGATGTCCGGCACGACGAATACCTCATCCCCGCCGATGGCGTGCGAACACAGCGATCCGTCGCGGGGATAACCCTCCGACGCCGTGCCGAAGGTGGACTTGAACCAGACCCGCGTCTCGTCCACCAGGGTCATGAGCGCCAATGGCATTCCACAGGAGCGCGCCGCGAGCAGGGTCAGGTCGTCGAACGCCTGCTCCCGGGCTGTGTCCAGAATGCCGTATCGCCGGAGCGCCCGCAAGCGGCGGGCCTCCCGGGCGGCTTGGACACGGCTGGCGGTGGGTGCGCGCATGGGATGGGACCGGGCGTCGGGTGGCAAGAGGTGGTCTCGTCCTCGCGCAGGGCGCGGAAAAGCCGTCCACGGAGGGTGTTCCTCCGCTGTCTCGTGGTTCAGGGCATTTCCATGGCTTCGGTCAGGGCATCCGCGAAACGGCGGTTTTCATCCATCGTGCCCACGGAAACACGCACCCAAGCCGGCAGCTTGTAGCTGTTCATCGCGCGGACGATGATGCCTTTTCTCAAGAGCTTTTCGAAGATTAACTTCCCGTCACCGACGTTGACCAGCACAAAGTTGGCGTGGCTGGGCACGTACTCGAGCCCGAGCGCCGCGAACCGTGCCTGGAGAAACGCCCGGCCCTCGTTCGTGACGGCTCTGGTGCGCGCCTGGTGCTCTTGGTCGGCCAACCCGGCGAGCGCCCCGGCCAGCGCGAGGCCGTTGACGTTGAAGGGCTGGCGGGTCTTCTGGAGGATGTCGATCATCTCGACGCTGGCCAGGCCATAGCCGACCCGCAGGTTCGCCAGACCCTGGATCTTCGAGAACGTGCGCAGGACGATGGCGGGGCGGCCCGCACGGACGTAGCGCAAGGTGTCCGGGGCGTCGTCCACGAACTCGTGGTACGCCTCGTCGAACACCACGACGACGCCCTCGGGCACCCGGTCCATGAACCGCGCGATCTCCGCCTCCGTCACGACCGTGCCGGTGGGGTTGTTCGGGCTGGTGATGAACACCTGCCGCGTGCGGGGCGTGATGGCCGCGAGCATGGCGTCGAGGTCCTGCACGAAGCCGGGTTTCTCCGCGACCTCGACCGTCCTCGCTCCGAAAAGCTGCGCCATCAGGTGATACACGGCGAAGGCGTGTTGCGAGGTGACGACCTCGTCGCCGGGGCGCAGGAAGGCGTGGCCGAGGAACTCGATGATCTCGTTGGAGCCGTTGCCCAGGATGACATTGCCGCGCTCCAGACCGAACTTCGCGGCGATGGCCTCGCGCAGGTAATAGCCGCCGCCGTCCGGGTAGAAGTTGGCGCGGACCAGGGCGTCCTGCATGGCGGCGACGGCCTTGGGGGAGGGGCCGAGCGGGTTCTCGTTGGACGCCAGCTTGATGATGTCGCCCGGGGCGAGGCCGAGTTCGCGGGCGAGGTCTTCGATGGGTTTGCCGGGCTCGTAGCTGACGAGTTCGCGCAGGTGGGGATTGGCGAGTTGCCAGAGCGCAGAGGTCATAGGCCGGGACGATAGAGGCGAACGTGGCGGGGCAAAAGGGCGAAATTGCGTGGGCGAAGCAGGCTAACAGGCGGCCATGCCCATCGCCGTTGGAAACAAACGGTCTCGGACCGTCCGGCGCGATGGGCTAAAACTCATCCGCTCCCGCACGATTTTGCGACGTTGAATCTGGGACCGGTTAGGCGACAACTCGGCGTTTCAGAACGACTGTTTTCCATGAGGGCGTTCCCCCAAATCAAAGACGAACGTTTTTGACACAGTGCCATTGTCTCTTGTTGTGATACCTTGTCCTGCATCGTCAGGATGCCTGTCATTTTCATGCTCATAGGATCACAGTCTGAACAATTGGCTCCTTTTTGACATGATCTCGTGTGCCGCCTTTCGAGATGCCTGCATTCCGTGTTAGGCGAAGCGGCTTCGCCTTATTTCACGACATTCGTTCGTCTACTTCACGTTAGGTGTCTGCCTCGCGTTGCTTGTGGACGAAGGCCAACTTAGTCACTCTGACTCAGGGGCACCGAGCGGGGGCGTGTCTTGATATCTGACGTTTGATCGGACGGAGAGTAAGGATGTCCGAATGGCAAGGCCATTGCGACTGGAGTTTGAGGGCGTGCTTTATCCTATGACCACCACGGAAGGGCGCAGGCGTTGAATGATGAAATGACGGATGATGAGGCGCAACCCCATTCTTCATGCGACCTCATTCTTTACTTGTCATACGATCGTCCTATCATGCGAAAATCTTGTGACAAAGCGACTTCTTTTTATCCTGCTTGGTCTTTTTGCCACGGCAACGGCGCTGTCTGCCGGCAACCCCTTGTTGATCGACATGGTGCATAACAATCCGGGTGAAAAATCCTTCGTAACGCACTACAACGATCCGGCCTTTCTCAGGGAACTGGGCTATGGCGCAAAGACTTTCGAGTTGTTCGAAGGGGCGCAATTCGGCATCGACTGGTCGTCCGTCGATCCCGACATCTTTCCCGCCGGTTCACCCGGACGGGCCTGGGTGGCTGCCAAGGCTGCCGAGCTGGACCAGCTTTATTCCGCGGCGAAGGCGGCCGGACTCGATGTTTACTGCCACACCGACATGGTGGTGCTGCCGAAGCGTTTGGTGGAGAACTACCATCTTGGCGGAACCTTCGGCGATGTTTCCAATCCAGAAACGCAGAAATATCTACGGCTGGCGATTGACCAGATGTTTCAGCGTTTTCCGCAGTTGGACGGGCTGGTCGTTCGTATCGGGGAGACTTACCTGCAAGGCGCGCCCTACCATCAGGGCGCGATCAAGAACAAGAGCGACCCGGAGAAGACGATCATCCCGCTGATGCAGCTCTTGCGCGACGAGGTCTGCGTCAAGTTGCATAAGAAAGTGTTCTTCCGCTCCTGGCTGAGCTTTGACACCGACCAGGCCGTCTATGAAAAAGTCAGCGCCGGGGTGGAGCCGCACCCGAATCTTTATATCGTGGTGAAGCACTGCGAGGGCGATTTTCATCGGGGCAATCCCTTCAGCAAGGTGCTGGGCGTCGGGCGGCATCGGCAACTGGTGGAGGTGCAATGCCAGCGCGAGTATGAAGGCAAGGGGGCCTATCCGAACTACATCGCGCATGGGGTGATCGAGGGCTTCGAGGAGCACCCCGGGCAAAGCCTGCGGAAGCTCTGGTCGAATCCGTTGATCGCCGGGGTATCCACCTGGAGCCGGGGAGGAGGCTGGAAGGGGCCTTACATCACCAACGAATTGTGGTGCGACTTGAATGTCTATGTCCTGGCAAAATGGGTTC
>CAXTVY010000119.1:0-12865 GCA_964247665.1 uncultured Chthoniobacterales bacterium
GGCTGATCCTGCTCGAAGGCGAGGCGGGGCACATCATCGAGGCGTTTGGGCAGTTCGTGGTGCGCGGAAACTATGTGGTCGGAGCGGTCATTTTCATGATCCTCATCGTCATCAATTTCGTGGTGATCACCAAGGGTGCGGGACGCATCGCGGAGGTCGCGGCGCGCTTCACGCTGGACGCCATGCCGGGCAAGCAGATGGCCATCGACGCGGAACTCAACGCGGGCCTGATCGACGAGGACACCGCGCGCAAACGCCGGCGCAAAGTGCAGAAGGAAGCCGACTTCTACGGCGCGATGGACGGATCGAGCAAGTTCGTGCGCGGCGACGCCGTGGCGGCCATCATGATCACGATGATCAACATCTTTGGCGGCTTTGCCATCGGCATCCTGCAAAAGGGATTGCCGCTGGCGGATGCGCTCAAGAAGTACACACTCCTCTCCATCGGCGATGGCCTCGTGTCACAGATCCCGGCCCTGGTAATTTCCGTCGCCGCGGGCCTTCTGGTCACGCGCGCGTCGGACGAACAGAATCTCAGCCGCCAGATCACCCAGCAGCTCACCGGTTACCCGAAGGCGCTTGGCGCGCTGGCGGCGGCCCTGGGCATCTTCGCCATCATGCCGGGGATGCCGATGATCCCGTTCTTGTGTCTGGCCGGCGCGGCGGGCTGGGCGGCGAAACTGGCCCGGGCCAACAGCGACGAGAAAGCCGCTGCCGCCAAGGCAGCGGAGGCGACGGCTCCGGGCGGCGGCGGGAAGGCAGGCGCGAAAGGCGGAGCGGCCAGTGGCGCAGGTGCGGAAAGCGGCGGCGGGCCGGAGAACTTCAACAAGCTCATCGACCTGGACGTACTGGCCATCGAGCTGGGTGGAGGACTCGTTTCGCTGGCCGACCCGAAGCAGGGCGGCGACCTGCTGGACCGCATCACGGGGGTGCGCAAAAGTTTCGCGCGTGACATGGGCGTGATCGTGCCGCCCATCGCGGTCCGCGACAGCCTGAACATCGAATCGGGCGAATACCGTTTTTTGCTGCGCGGCAAGCCCCTCGCCACGAGCCGCCTCGTGCCGGGGCGGTGGATGGCGATGAACGTCGCCAACAGCACCGTGGAGCTGGCGGGGATTCCCTGCGTGGAGCCCGTATTTGGATTGGAAGCGATCTGGATCGGCAACGACCAGAAAACCACGGCGGAAATCAACGGCTACACGGTCGTGGACCCGGCGTCCGTGCTCATCACCCACCTGGCGGAGATCCTCAAGCGCCACGCGCACCTCATCCTCAGCCGGCAGGACACCCAGGGGTTGCTGGACCACGTCAAGACGACGCACCCGGCATTGGTGAGCGAACTGGTGCCTGACCTCGTGGGCGTGGGCGTGCTCCAGCGCGTGTTCCAGAATCTCTTGCGCGAGGGCGTGTCCATCCGGCACCTGCCGGTCATCATGGAAGGCGTGGCGGATTTTGCGACGATTTCCAAACTGCCCGACGATCTGTCCGAGCAGGTGCGCAGGCGTCTGGGCATGTACTTCGTCAATGAGTACGAGAGCACCCCGGGCGTGGTGCGCTCGGCGACGCTGGAGCCGCGGCTGGAGCAACTCCTGGTGTCGAAGGTGCAGCGGACGGCATACGAGATCGGCCTGTCAATTGACCCGCACCTGGCGCAGCACGTGTTGGGGGAACTCAACCGCGTCAACGCGCAGATGATCGCTCTGGGGCAGGTGCCCGTGGTCATCACGACGGCGGAATTGCGGCTGCCGTTCAAGCGGTTCTTCGAGACCTCGCTGACCAAGCTCGTCGTGCTGGCGTACCAGGAGCTTCCTGGTCAAGTGGAGATCCAGAACATCTCGACGATCACGTTCCCGCCGCAGTTGCGCGGGACCGTGCCCATGCAGACGGCGGCATAGACGCGCAAGAAGCATGGTATAAGATCCAATGGCCAAGGCCCAATCAGCAATTTGGGTTATGACTCGTTGCCCATACGGTTGGGCTTCTATTCGCGGCTGTTCGGTAGTATAGGTTGGTTCTTGGTTATTGGAGCTTGGTCATTTTCTTCATGGATTCGTCTGACCCCACCGAGAGAGAGCACCGTTTCCTTGTCCGATCCGCCGAGGAGGCGGTGCGGACCATCCGCGACCAACTCGGGGAAAGCGCCCAGGTGACCAGCGTGCGGCGCGTCGAGCGCAACGGCCTCACCGGATTGTTCCGGGGCGCGCAACTGGAAGTCATCGCCCGTGTCCCTGTCCCGCCGGAGGCCGCGCCGGGCACGCTCAGCCTGCCCGCACCGGCACTGGCGGCGGGCAGCGAGGCGGTCAATCCCTGGGACGCGGACGAACCGGCTCCGGCTGCCACCCCGTCGCCCGCGCACGAGTCGCTGCGCTCGTTGCAAACGGCGGACCCTGCGCCAACGCTGACCACGGAAACGTCGCGATTGTCCGCGCTGTTGCGGCGGTCGGGGATGAACGACGTGCTGCTGGCCCGGCTCCAAGGGAACGCGGAATGGGCGCGCATCGAGCGACTTTCGCTGGCGGCGGCGCTGCCGGAGGTGGCCAACGCCTTGCGCCGGGAATACGCCGCGACGTCGCGGGTGCCGCTCGGCGCGCGACTGGCGTTCGTCGGCATGGCGGGCGCGGGCAGCACTTCCATCCTGTGCAAGCACCTCGCCCGCTGCATTTTTAGTTTGGGGCAACGCGCGGCGGTGTTCCGCCTGGAAACCGACCGGCCCAACCCCATCGACGGCCTCGCGGCGGTGTGCGAGCTATGGGGCGTGCCGCTGCTGCGTTCGGAGGAGGAAATGCCCGCCGTGCGCGAAGGGATGCGGCTCTACGTGGACGTGCCCGGCTTGACCGCCGAGGGGGCGGACCGCGGCGAGGAGGCAAAAATTGCCGCCCGGTTGGAAAAACTCGCCGTTCAAAGCCGGGTGTTCGTGCTGAACGCGGCCTACGAACCAGCGCTGCTCAAAGGACTTTCCCGCCGCGCCGCGCAACTCGGCTGCAAGCACCTGGCGTTCACGCACCTGGATGAGCTGGTGCATTGGGGAAAGATGTGGGAGTTCCTCCTGCACAGGGACTTATCGACAGAGTTCTACTCGCTCGGGCCGTCCTTGCCGGGCGATTTCGCCGAGGATGTGTGCGAGCAGACGCTCGCGAAAACCTTCGCCTGAACGGGGCGTGGCAAGGGGCTTGCTATAAGGCTGCCAGAAGCCGGTGACCGCGAGGGTCGCCGCCTTCTCCAAGCAGCCCATGAAACATTCCTTTATCCTCGGCGGTTTCCTCGGTTTCGCGCTCTGCTTCGCCAGCGCGCTTCTCGCCGGCAGCGACGCGGACACGGCTCTGCGCGACGCCGTGTTTTGCAGTCTGCTCACGGCCATGCTCTTCCGCTGGCTGCACGGCTCCATGTCCAGCCACGCGAGCACCATGCTGCGCGAACGCGAACAAGCCGCCGCCGGCGAGGACCCGTCCGCCTCCCCCGGCAGCGCGGTTTCTCCCGGCCAGCAAACAGCCGCCGCCTGATCCTGCGGTGCCTGAACCTTTCCTTCCCGCTTCCTCATGCCGACTCTGACCCAGCCCCTCGTCGAACGCACTGCCCCCGCCGTCGAACCGGCCCCGGCCCCGGCCCAGGCGGGTAATTGCGCGGCGGCCTGGCGCGCCTACCACGCACCGTCCGGCGGAATGCCGACGACCGGAACCGACGCGAGCGAGAGCGAATTCATCGAGCGCCATCTGCCTCTGGTCAAAACTGTCGTCGGCCGGATGCGCATTTACCTGCCGCCGCACCTGGACACGGACGACCTCCACAGCGTGGGCCTCGCAGGCCTGATGACCGCCGTGCGCCGGTATAACCCCGCACAGGGCAACACATTCCACGGCTACGCGCTGTTGTGCATCCGGGGTGCCGTGCTCGACGAGTTGCGCCGCCTGGACTGGATGCCCCGGGCGTTGCGCCACAAGGCCCGGCAGCTCAAGGAAACACTCGCCAGCCTCGAACACCAACACAGCCGCGCCGTCACCGAGGAAGAAGCAGCCGGGGCGCTCGGTCTGGGCTTGGAGGAATACCGCGCGCTGCTCGACGAGGTGCGCCCGATCACGTTCGTGCCGCTCGACGGCGACCCGGACAACGACGCGGAAGCGGGCTACCTGCACGAGACCATCGCCGACGAAAACCAGCCGCTGCCCGGCGAGGCGCTCGAACGCCGCGAACTGCTCGCAGTCGTCGCCGACCACATCCAGCGCCTGCCCGACATGCAGCGCAAGGTGCTCGCGCTGTACTACCACGAGGGGATGCGCCTGTCGGAGATCGCCGCTGTTTTCAACGTGACCGAATCCCGCATCTCGCAGATCCACACGCAGGCGGTCATCGCGCTGCGGGCTTTCGTCAAGCGCTCCATGCAGTCCTGAAGGTTTTTCCTCCTCTGCCATGCTGCTAATCGTAGGCTTCATCATCGTCCTCGGCGCGACGCTCGGCGGTTTCATGATCGCGGGCGGCCAGCCGCTCGTGCTGCTGCACGTGTCCGAATTCGTGACCATCGGCGGCATCTGCCTGGGCGTCGTGGTAGTTTCCAGCCCGGCGGCACTTTTAAAAAGCGTCATCAGCAAAGTGATCGGTGCACTCCAAGGCAAGTCGGGCAAGCGCGAGGATTACGTCGAGATGCTCAAAATGCTCTACGAGACGTTCAGCGTGGGGCGGCGCGGCGGCCTGATCGCGCTGGAGGAACATGTGCTCGACCCGGGTGCGAGCGCAATTTTCAGCAAGTATCCGTCGTTTCTGGGCTCGCATTCGCGCGTGGCGTTTTTGTGTGACAGCCTCAAGCCAATCATCGACGGCCGGGTAAAACCCGACCAGATCGAGGAGCTGATGCACATGGAGATTGAGTCCAAGGAAGAGGAGGCCGAAGGGCCCATCCACGTGCTCCAGCTTATCGGCGATTCGCTGCCGGGCATCGGGATCGTCGCAGCCGTGCTGGGCATCATCAACACGATGTCCGCCATCGCGGAAGGACCCGAGAAGGTCGGCGAGCACGTGTCGGCCGCGTTGACCGGAACGTTTCTGGGCATCCTGGGTGCCTACGGGTTCATCAACCCGTTGACAAGCCGCATCAAGATCAACAACGCCAAAGACATGCAATATTACCAGGGAATGCTCAAGGGCGTGGCGGCGTTCGCCAAAGGGATGGCTCCGATCATGGCGGTGGAGATTTCCCGGCGCTGCCTGGACCACGAGGTGCAGCCCAAGGCGGACGACCTCGAACAGATGCTCAAGGCGATCCCTATCGCGGCGGCCAAGTAGTTTTTAGAAACGCAGCGGAGGACGCAACATGGCAAAGAAAGGCGAGGCACATCATGGCGGCGCGTGGAAGGTGGCGTACGCAGATTTCGTCACGGCGATGATGGCGCTGTTCATGGTGCTCTGGATCACGGCCCAGGACCCGAAGATCCTCGTGGCGACGGCGGATTATTTCCGCAATCCGCACCGGCCGATCTACACGGGGCCTGCCGGGCTGATGCCGCTCAACCAGAGCACGCTCAACCCCGCCGCGAAGGATAAGACGCGCACGGAAGCCTTCCCCAATGCCACGCTGCTCACGCGCATCGCGCGCGATTTCTACAAGTCGCTGAGCATCGACAACGCCGCGCAGGAAGCGCCGCTGGACCTGCTCGTGACGCCCGACGGGCTGAAGATCAACGTGTACAATCGCGCGAAGCGGCCCGTGTTCATGCCAAACTCCGCGCAGTTGACGGACTGGGGCAAGCTGGTGCTCCAAAACCTCGCGTGGTTGATCGACCGGCACCGTTTCAAGGTCATCATCGAGGGCCATACGCCCGCCGGGTTCGTGCCGGTACAGGCGGATTACGGCGCGTGGGAACTCACGGCCGACCGCGCAAACTCCGCGCGCCGCGCGCTGGAAAAGTACGCGGTGTCACCCGACCAGATCAAGCGCGTGGTGGGTTGCGCGGACTCGCAACCGCTGCCGGACGTGCCCGCCACGGACGAGGTCAACGCACGGGTGACCCTTTCGCTGTCCCTCCAGAGCAACGGGCAAAAGGACACGGCCACGAATGCCCCGCCGGCACCGAGTCCCGCCGGGGCTTCCGATGCCGATTAAAGCGCCATGGAAAATTTCCTCGCCAGCCGCCCGGCCATCACCAAGCTGGGTTCGTCGATGAAAAACCTGTCCGGCGGCGTGTTCACGCCGATGGGCGAGAAGAAAACGGACGCCGTGATCGTTACCCCGCCGCCGGGAGCCGCCACCCCGGCCGCCGGAACCTCGCTCCTGGCGCACGGGGCGGGGCAGGCAGGCGACGATGATTTCCACGCGGTCCGCGTGGAAGTCATCCGCGAAAACGGCGCGGTGGAGCGCATCGTGGTGCACTGCCAATGCGGCGAGCGGATCGAGCTGGACTGCCTGTATTGATGCCCGTCGCCGCGCCGAACGCGGGCCGCGGCCGGTCAACCCGGCACGGCAGGCCGCCAGAGTTCCGCGACGTGTTGCGCCTGCCGCTCGACCTCGGCCGCGTTGACCGCACGAAAAGAAAACGCGCGCGGCGCGGCCGTGTCCCCGGCGCTCTGGACCGTGCCCGAGAACGACGGCGGGCCTTCACCCTGGCCGGACTCGCGCAACTCGGTTTGCCCGGCGAGCACATCGCCGTCCCAGAGCTGCAACACCCCCTCGTGCGCCTTGAAATTGACGAGGCGCTGGAACCGCCACGATTTCTCCTCCGTCAAGCGTGGGCGGACGCAGGTTTCCACGAGGGTCAGGAAGGCCAACAGACTGGTACTCATGGGCAGAGGGGCTGGCGCGAAATTAGCTGAGAGATGTTGCTCAAGAGACCGGTGCGTTGACCGATAGGTATAAGACGACTCCGCACCCCGGCACAAGCTACGCTATGAAGGCATTTCATCCCATCCCCCATTTCCTGGCCGCCGTGGGTCTGCTGCTGCCGCTCGTGGCCGTGGCGGGTCCCGACGACGCGCCGCGCACCGGCCGCTCGGCGACGTACAGCACGACCTCCCGGCCCGCCCCCCCCGGCGTGGTTCTCCAGGGCAGCACGACCACCACGGAAACGGTGGATGAAGACGACCGACCCATCCAACCGTTGCGCCAGCGCGAGGAAAGCGTGCACTTTCGCATCGCTTACAAATTGCTCAACCAGGTTGGGTTCACCGGCAATGAAGGTGATCGTCTGCCGGTTGGCTACCAGCAAATCTACGGGCCGCCCCCCATGCTGATCTATCACCGCCCCCCCGCCCCGCGCCCTCGGCGCTTCCCGCACTTCGCCGCGGACGAGGTCACGCACGATACCCGTGCCGTGAAGCCTGAAGCCAAACCGGCCACGGACGCAGACCCCGCGCCCGACGCGAACCCTCTGCCGACGGCGTCGGCGACGCCCGCCGCCAAGACCACACCGGACGACCCCGACGCGGGCATCCTGCCCGACGCTGCGCAACAGGCTGCGCGGAGCCGCAACGAGGAAATGCTGTCTTATTTTCGCCGCTCAAACCCCGGGAACGCACCGCAAAATGCCAACCGGGTTTCTGGCAATGGACCCGGGCCGGAAGACCTGGGCAACCCCGGCTACCTCCAGACTCCTGAACAATTGCCGATCCCGCCGAGCCGCGCGACGTATCGGGTGGTGCCGAAATGAAGCCGCGCACCCTGCAAATCGCCTGCACGTTGGCCGTCGGCGGGTCGCTGCTGACGGGCGCGTTGAACGTTCTCGCCACCGGACCTGCTCTCACCGCTCCGCCGTCAGCCAGCGTGTCGCCTGGGTTGCCCGCGAGCATCACGGGTGAACTGCCGCGCCAGCCCGCCCCCGCGAAGCCGGCCGCCGAACCGGCGGGCGAAGACACCTCCGCCCCTACCCCGCATGCGGGGGCGGAAACCGCCGCGCCCGCGCCGGTCGCTCCCACGGATAAAGCACGTCCCGACCTGGACCCGCAGAGCATGGCCCGGCAGGCTGTCAGCGACCAACTGGCGGCGTTGCTGCACCTCGCCCAGCGCGCCGAAGCCAAAGGCGACGCCCCGGCCGCCGAGCAGGACTTCAAGAAGCTGCTCTCGCTCCCCGCCCCGGCCGCCGACAAGCGCGCGGCGCTCGGGCAAATGGCCGCTTTCTACAAGGAACGCAAGATGTCCGCCAAGGCGGCCGTCGTGTACGAGAAGATCCTCGCGTTGTTCCCGAACGACCCGGAAAACCCGGCGCGCTACCTCGAACTCGGACGCATCTACCGCGATGCCGGGCTCTACGATCTGGCCATCAGCCGGTTCTACAGCGTCCTCAACACCGCCATCTCGCAGAACGCCGAAAAGGAAGGCACGCACACGACGCGCAACCTGTCGCTGCTGGCCCAGTTCGAGATTGCGGAAGCCTCCTACGCCAAGGGCGACTATGCGGCGGCAGCCAAATTTTACGCGCGCTTGCAATTGCTCGAATTGCCCGCTGCGGACCGGCCGACGGTGGCGTTCAAGAACGCGCAGAGCCTGTTCCAGCTCGGCGACCAGAAAGCTGCGGCGGCGGCCCTGCGCGGGTTCATCGACACGTTCCCGGCGAGTCCCTTCACCCCCGAGGCCCGCAACCTCCTGGCGCGCTCCTTCCAGAAGCTCAAGCGGCCCGAGGATGCGACGGACGCCGTGCTCGCGCTGCTGCGGCAGGAAAAGCAGGCGAACGACCCGGCCAACCTCGCGCGCTGGCAGCGGGAAACCGGCCGGCAAGTCGCCACGCGCTTCTACGAGGACGGCGATTTCCGCAGTGCGCTGGCCATCTACCAGACGCTGGCGACGCTCGACGCGAAACCTGATTGGCAGTGGCCAATCGTCTACCAGATCGGGCTCTGCTTCGAGCGCCTGAGTTTGCCTGAGCGTGCGCGGGAGGCCTACGGTTTCCTCCAGCGCCCGCAGGCCGGGCACGACGATCCGGACGAGGACAAGCTGCCACCCGCCCTGGACGCTATTCGCGGCATGGCGAAGTGGCGGCAGGAACACCTCGCCTGGGAACAGAACAGCGGCGCGCAGCTCCAGGCGCTGCTTGGTCCGCAGCGCCGGAACGCTGAAGCGCTGCCGGACGACGCCCCACCTGCCGACGCGCCGGCCGGACCAGCGAAAGCTCACCTGCCGCCCACCCCGGCGTCCGGAGCGACTCCCCCGCCCCTCGGGACCGCTCCCGCATTGTCTTCCGCGAAACCTGCGGCAAAAAGTTCCCCGGCCGACGTCAAAGCGCGCTGACCAACCCCTTTTCCGTGTGGATACCCTGCCAGACCCCGCTTTTGCCATGAGCCATCCCCCCGCACCCGGCGGTGGCAGCCTGTCCGCCGTGCTGGCGGAACATCTCGACGTACTCGCCGAGGTCGAACAGGTGATCCAAGAGGAAAACAGCCTGCTCAAGCAGACGGGCGAGCCGCCCGACGAGGCGTTCATCCGGCGCAAGTCGCTGCTGCTGCCGCGGCTGGAATCGTCGCTCGGCGCGTTGCGGGCGCGCGACGGCCAGAATGAGCTGTCCAAGCCAGCGCGCGACATGCTGCGCGAGGCGCAACGGCGGCTGCACAAGATGCTGCTGCTCGACCGCGAAAACGAGGCGCTGCTGCTGCGTTGCGCGATCTACAACGGTGGGCTGCCCTCCGGGACGGTGAAGATCGGCGCGGGCCAGTTGGCGAAGACATACGGACGGTACGTGTAGCGCCGGGGAGCGGCAGAAGACCGGACGTTGGTTTTGCTTGGTAAGCTGCCGCTCGCGGTTACGATGATGCCGTCAATGCCTGTGTGCAGCGGAATCTTCGCTCTCCCATGAACCCCCGACGCCTTCTCGTTCTCAGCGGTTTATACTTTTGCCTCACCGCTCGCCTTTTCGCCCTCGATCCTTATCCCGCCGAGACGGAGGCGCAGATCGAACGCGTGCTGTCGGATCAGGCAAAAGCCTGGAACGCGGGTGACATCGATCGTTTCATGGAAGGATACGCCAAGGTTCCCGGTCTGCGCTTCGCCTCCGGGGGCACGGTGACACGCGGATGGCAGGAGACGTTGGACCGTTACAAGCAGCGTTACCCGGATCGCGCGGCGATGGGCACGCTGACGTTTTCCGGCCTCGAAACCACGGTCCTATCAGCCGACGCCGCCATCGTTTTTGGCCGCTGGCGCTTGCAAACAGACCGGGGAGAACCAAACGGGTTGTTCACCCTGGTTTGTCGGCGCACAGACGCGGGCGGATCGTGGCGGACCATACTTCTGCCGCCCCGACGCCAGGCTGATCGACCGGGAACCCCATGTGTCCGGCGTGGTCAACGCTGCTGGTGCAGCGGTGGAACTTGCGCGAGGCACCATGCGGAACCACGCAAACCTATCAATTTTCTGGCTCAGCGAACCTTGTACGAGCTTCGCGGGTCAAACGAAGCCGGGAGCGTGCCCCCTGGTCCCGGCGCGCGGTGGGTGCGGACCAGGAACAACGTAGCGGCGAGTAGGGCGGCCGAGAGAAGTACAGCCGCCCACTTCGCCCGACTTTGGATTTTGTGGGTCCGCTGCTTGCGCAGGCGGTGACCCGACTTGCTGTAAATTGGCATCCCTAAAATTTCCAACACGAATTCATAACAGCGCGCGCGGTTTGCCCGCAAACAGAATTTCCGCCCCTTGCAGCTCGCCCTCTGTGGAAGAGAGGGTTACAAAAATGATACAAATACCTTCGGTCCATCAAATCACGAAGTCTTTGTATTCCGGCCGCGCCACCTCCATGGGAGGCAGGAGCATCCCCGCCCCCACCGTGCTGTTGCTGCCAAGTTCGATCAGGATGAACGAGCCGGTTTGCCGATTGTTTGCAAAGCCGTCATAAACCAGCGGTTTGGCGGTGCGGAGGCGGATGGAGCCCACGTCGTTCATCGCCAGCGCCGTGGGTGCCGGTTCCTGCTCCAGCGTCGAGATGTCGATCCGGTGGTCAATGGACGTGACCGATGCCTGGACGGTCTGTGTGGTGTGCTTGAGCAGGTAACGCTTGCCGGGCTGCAAGGGCTTGGGGTGCAGCCAGCAGATTTTTGCGTGCAGGTCGCTGCCCGTGCCCGGCAGGTCTTCGGGGTCCACGATGGTGTCGCCCCGGCTCACGTCGATGTCGTCGGCGAGGACCAGGGTGACCGACTGCGGGCAGAATGCCTCTTGAAGCGGGCCGTCGAGCGTCCAGATTTCCTTGACCGTGCTCGTGTAGCCGCTGGGCAGGACCATCACCTTTTGCCCCACGCGGACGATCCCACCGGCGAGCTGACCACTGAAGCCGCGAAAATCGTGGGTTGCGGCGTCCTTGGGGTTGTTCGGCCGGTTGACCCACTGCACCGGCAGGCGAAAATCGGTCAGGTTCCAATCGCTGCCGATGTGCACTTCTTCCAGGTGCCCGAGGAGCGGTGGGCCAGGATACCAGGGCATGTGCGCGGATCGGTCCACGACGTTGTCGCCGTTGAGCGCGCTGACGGGGATGAACTTCACGTCCTTGATGTCGAGCCGGGGCAGGAACTCCTCGAACTCCTCGCGGATTTCCTGGAAACGTGCCTCGCTCCAGCCGACGAGGTCCATCTTGTTGACGGCCACGACGAGGTGCGGGATGCGCAGCAGCGAGGCGATGCAGGTGTGGCGGCGGCTCTGCTCGATCACGCCCAGGCGCGCGTCCACGAGCACGATGGACAGGTTCGCCGACGACGCCCCCGTGACCATGTTGCGGGTGTACTGCACGTGGCCGGGCGTGTCGGCGATGATGAATTTGCGCTTGGGCGTGGCGAAGTAGCGGTAGGCCACGTCGATGGTGATGCCCTGTTCGCGCTCGGCGCGCAGGCCGTCGGTGAGGTTGGCGAGGTTGATCTGGCCGTTACCGGTGATATCCGCGCTACGCTGGAGGGCTTCCAACTGGTCCTCCATGAGCGACTTGGAGTCATACAGCAGGCGGCCGATGAGCGTGGATTTGCCGTCGTCCACACTGCCGCTCGTGTTGAAGCGCAGGAGATCGACGGGAGTGGAGTGGACGGGAGTGGTCACAAGAAAACCGATTTCGATGCAGGGACAGCTCGGAGAGATGCGTTCGGCTCACTCGTAATGAGTCCACATCCGGAGAACTTTGACCGTCTGTTCAGCGGCATAAATCTGGTAGATGAGACGATGCTGGATGTTGATGCGGCGTGAATAGGCACCAGCGAGGTCTCCGACGAGTTTTTCGTAGGACGGCGGAGTTTGGAAAGGATCATCGGTGAGAAGATCGAGAAGCCGCTGGACCTGAGGCCGCAGGTTCGAGGAGGCAATCTTCTTTGCATCCTTCTGGGCTTGCTTCGTGAACACGATAGACCAATTCACCAGCCGGGTTGTGTGGATGCTTTGTCAAGCGGTTCCGCCAATCCCTGGCGGATGGACTCGCGCATCCTGGGAACGGAGAGCAGATAAAGCGTTTCCTGAATACTCCGCCAGTCGTCTTCCGACACGAGGATCGCATTGGACCGCTTGCCCGTGATCTGGATCGGTTCGTGCGAAAGGGCCGTTTCATCCAGCAGTTGGTAAAGTTTGGCCCGGGCCTGCGTGACGGGAACTGAAGTCATGGCGGACACGTACGGAAAAACGTTCGTTTTGTCAATGCAACGGGCAAGCAATGGCTCGGCACCGTTCCCACCGCCAATGGTACTGAAGCACGGGAGATCGACCAGGTTCGTCGAGCCACGATTGAAGGGTTTCATCTCCCATCGTGCCTACTTTCGCGTGCGGAAAACTCATAACGCGATGATGCATGGCAACCTCAGAAATACCCCGCCTTTTTGCGGTCTTCCATCGCCGCCTCGGAGAGCTTGTCGTCCGCGCGGGAGCCGCGCTCGGTCACGCGGGCGGCGGCAATCTCGGCGCGGGAAACAGGTCAAGAAAAGGTTGTTTGAGTCG
>CAXTVY010000120.1:0-12842 GCA_964247665.1 uncultured Chthoniobacterales bacterium
TGCCAAGGGTGCCCACCAAGGCATGTCGAGCACCTGCTGCACGCTGGGCAGCGGCTTGTGGAGCACAAAGAACGCGCCGAGGAAAAAGGCCACGATCAAGCTGAAGGAAACCAGCGACGCCAGCCATGGATTGACCAGCGACCTGTAGAGTTGCGCGTTCATGGCGCTGCCCATCGCCTGGAGTACGCCGCCGACAAGGATGAAAAGATAGATTCCTGGATTCATGCTGCCTGGTTTGGGTTGCTGCGTTGTGACTACGAGTGAAAGATGGAAAACGGTTGGATGACGGTGGCGGCAGGATCAATGATTCCCTTGCAACCACGTCGAGGCGAGCACCGCGAGCACCAGCGCCCCGGGCGTGACCACGAGGCCGATTTTCAGGAACGACCACGCACTGACTTGCTGACCTTCGCGGCGCAGGACGATGAGCCATAAGATCGTCGCCAACGAGCCGGTCACGGAAAGATTGGGTCCGAGGTCCACGCCGATGAGCAGCGCGTTACGCAGCGACTTGGCGACCTGGGCTCCCACGACCGCCGTGCCCGTGATGAGGCCGGATGGCAGATTGTTGGTGACGTTGGAAATCGCCGTCACCCCGAACGCCCCCGACAGATCGCCCTGCCACGGCGGCAGCTTGCCCAACTCCGCCAACGCCCGCTTGCTCGCTTCCAGTGCGCCCACGCGGTTGACCGCTTCGACGACCACGAACAGCCCCGCCACCAGCGGCAGCACGTTCCAGGACACGCTCTTCGGCGTTTCCCAAAGGGCTTTCCGGTCCTGGAACATCACCAGCACCAGCACGACCGCCGCCACCCCGAGCGTCGGTGCGCCGAGGTCCACCCGGAACGCCGAGGCCGTCAGCAGCGCCACGACCGCCAGACCGATGCCGACGAGAGCGGTTTTCCCCGCGCCGGAGAGCCTGGCTTCCGCCGGTTCCCCCACCTTGCCGGTGATGTCGCCGCGCGTCGCGAGATACAGCGCGCCGCCCGTCACCACGACCGACAGCACAGAGGGCACGCCGAACTCCCGCAGCCAGTCCAGAAGCGGCGGCATGTGCCCGCCGAACAGCACGAGGTTGGCCGGATTGGAAATGGGCAGCACGAAGCTCGCGGCGTTGGCCACCAGCGCGCAGGCGAAGAGATACGGCAGCGGTTTTTCCACCTTGGCGGCTTTCGTGGCCGCGAACACCGCCGGGGTCATGACGACTGCGGTCGCGTCGTTGGACAAAAACACCGTGATCACTACCCCCACCCCATAAATGAGCCAGAAAAGGCGCGCGGGTGAGCCTTTCGCGTGGGCGACCGCCACGGAGGCGCACCAATCGAAGACGCCCTCGCGCCGGGCGAGTTCGGAGAGGAGCATCATGCCGCTCAGGAACAGATAAACGTCCAGCCCCTTGCCCACGGCCAGCCAGGCGTCGTGCCAGGGCAGCAGGCCGCAGGCGACGAGCAGGACAGCTCCACCGGCGGCGAAAATCGCCTCGGGCAACTTGCGCGGGCGGGCCAGTACGCAGACGATAGTCAGGGCCGCGATGAACCAGACGGCGATCTCACGCCAAGGAAGCGAGAACAAAATAGCAAGAGGCATGGCAGAAACGGAGAGCAATGGCGCACAGGTGGGAAGCGGATGGAGAAGAGATTGGAAAAAACAGATTCCCCAAATCACCAGGGGTGGCCGAGCCGGTTGGGTCCGAGCAAGGTGCCGGGGATGCCCTTCTCAGGGTAAGCGCCGATGCGGTTGTCCATGTCCACAGGCCGGGGCCGCAGGGGCTGGTGGTTAAGCGCCCCTGCCGGAGTTTGCGCGATGACCTGCGCGAGGTTGCCCGCCGCCAGCGCCGTGCCGATCTGCGCCGATCCCCATCCCACCCAGGATTGGAGGAAAAGTGCGATGTAAGGCCCCATGCCGTTTTGCACGTCGGCGATGCAGAAGTTCAGCGCCATTAATGCCCGCACGCTGCTGCGCTTACGGTCGTCCTCCTGCCTGACATCCGATCCGGAGGAATTCGAACTGTCCCGGTGGTTGGAGTTTGGCGAAGCGTTGATGGCGGATTGGCGGGATGAATTCATCGGGAAGCGTTTGCGCAGACAAATGTCCCGAACCGCGATTGCAGGATGCATGCCTCTCGCTGATCGGGTGTGCTTCAGAGATGAGCCGGGGTTCCCCGCGCAGCGAACCGCATGAAAAGCGGACGGTCAGCGTCCGTTTAGCGAACGCCTGGACTCCAGGAAGTGAGGGATTCCAACCCTGAGCGGAAACTTTTGTGCGTAGGAATAAATGCCGGGAGCCGATGCTCCACGTTCAACGCGAACCGCACGCTGATTCCCGCACAACGATCCTGCAATGTGATTACCCTTAATTGCCAAGCTTGCCAAGCTAGGCGGTTTGTCTGCCTACCAGACGCCGAACGTCCGGTTATCATGCAAAATCCTCCGGCTATCTTGGGGTTTTATCATGCATAAGATACTCAACGCGATGTAATTATGTTTCATTACGACGTTGGCACAAGCCATGCGAATAGAGCAACTCACCAGCCGGGTCCATCGGGAGCTTCTCACGAACCTTCCCGGTCCGTCTGGAAACCCAATCACAAACACACCCGACAGACCCATGATCAAACGCAATCGTTACGCCTTGACGGCCCTCGCCGCCGCTAGCCTGTTCACTGCCTCCTTTGGCCTCAGCCACCTCAGCGTGTCCAATGCTCAGGACAATCCCCCCTCGCCCCCCGCCGCCGACCGTGGTTTCCGTCCGCTGCCACCCGGCCCGCGCGGCGAACGTCCTCCCGGCCCCGACGCCGGCCTGCCCCCGGCCATGCCGGTGGACCCCCAGGCCGCTCCCGCTGCCGTCAAGACGGCCAACAACGCCCTCGCGGGCCTGACCGCTGGCCAAGTCTGGACGCGCACCACTCCGCGCGGTGAACAGGAGGTCCAGGCGACGCTCGTCCTCAACGGCAAAGACGTTGCCCGCCTCGATTTCAATCCCGCCACCGACATGCTCCGGGCGCGGGGCGAAGGCCGTCCCCTCCCGCCCCCGGCTCCTCCCGGTCCCGGCACGGACGCCCCGGTGCCGCCCGCCCCGGATGCCAATGCCCCCGCCGCCCCGTTTCCCGTGAATCTCGACCCGATCAAGGCGAATCTCGCCGGGATCGTCAAGGGCTTGAGCATCAGCCAAGGAGCCGAGATCATGCCGCGCGAGGGCTTCTGGAAAGTGGCGATCATCTCCGGGAACCGCGTGGTGGGCGAACTGCACATCTCCGGTGACGGCATGAAGATCATGGAAGACTTCGCCGCTGCCCGGGACGCCGCGATCTTCGCCCGGTAATCGCTCCCGAGCGTCCATCTGATCAAACAACGGCTGTCGTAGACCATTCCCAACGGCAGCCGTTGTTTTGCAAACTCTCGAACTGATCTCGGGACAGCCATCCTCGGAAAACCAGATGGCTGTCCCCCCGCTCGAAAAACTTTATTTTAGAGTCGCGCCCACAAAGAATAGATTTTTGTGGCCTACCCCGCCACTGCGCCACCGAGATGCCCCGTCAATGCGACAATCGCCACGGCGAAAAACCCGAGGCCGCAATACGGCATGTTAGGGAAATGCTCCTCATCATTGCTGGAGCCAACCCGCTCACGGCGCAGCCAACATAACGTCCAGCCGGTGCGCGCGACCCCGACGAACGCTCCTGCCCCGGCGGATGCGTTCACACAGCATGGCTACCATCTGCAACGCTGGACCCAGGGGGCGATGAGTTACTGGGCCGTAGTGGTAACGGGTTTCGGTGAGCCGGGCAAACCAAGTTGGGACAGCCGGCGGGAGATGCGCGCGATCCGCGACGAAATCGCCCGGCCGCGCCCGAGCTTGGCAGCCATCGCCGCGCAACTCCACGCCATGAAACGCCTGTAGATCGGCAAGGGTGAAAACGGTCTGCTGACCCGCCGTGAAGCCGAAGCCCGGCTGGTGGAGCAAGCAGCCTAAGTCCCGGAGTGCGAGCACTCGCACTTTCTGAAAAGCTGCTACAAATCTGTCACGAAACGGACTGAAAACCTGCGTTTACCTCTGAGATGATGTAGGTTCGAACCCTGCATCGCTTTGCTAGGAACACGCTGCTAAAAGTACGAACACCTAGCATACGGAAATGCTGACAAATGCTGACAAAAATTTGTCCGAGAAAGACCGGTTTTCGGTCGGCTTCCCTCCGAAGCTTAGCCAAACGTTAATTTTCCCTCCGAAGTGACTTCCGCGCGGACATTTTACATTTTTCGGGGCGGGTTCGAATCCCTCCCTCATCGTTCTGATTTCCAGGAACTTACGCCCGCCCCGTTTGCTTTGTGATGGCCCGCGCGTTCCTGGCCATCCGTACGCAGCACGGTTGCAAGAAGGGAGTTCCGCCGCGTGGCTGAGCCGTCCGCTTACCCGCTTTCATGGCCCTTTGGCTGGCCGCGCACGACGTTGCCGCAGCGTTCCCGCTTCGGCGGCTTCTACAAGAAGCCTACCCTGACCGCCAGCCGCGCCGCCATCGTCGGGGAACTGAGAATTCTGCGCGTGGACCGCGCCGTCATCTCGACCAATGCCACTCTGCGGCGCGACGGCTTGCCCTACAACGATCAGCCGGAACCACCGGACACAGGCGCGGCGGTTTACTTCGATTGGCAAGGCAAACCGTATGTGCTCGCTTGCGACCGCTGGAACACGGTGGGCGACAACCTTTGGGCCATTGCCAAGCACCTCGAAGCGTGGCGCGGCCAATACCGGTGGGGCGTCGGCAGCGCCGAGCAAGCGTTCGCCGGGTACCTGGTGCGGCCCGCTCCCGTCGTGGCGGCCGCCGGTTGCTGGACGGTGCTCGGACTCGCGCCCGGTTCGTCGCCGGAAGCCATCAACGCCGTTTATCGGGCGCTGAGTCTGGCGCGCCATCCCGACCGCGGCGGCAGCCACGCGGCGATGGCCGCGCTCAACCGGGCGCGGGAGGAGGCGCTTGCCACCTCCAGGGGCGAGGCGTAGCCGCGGGCACGAACCACCGACGTTTCAGAAGGAAGATTTGGCCTCTCACGGTTCCGGACTTGTTCCGGCCCGGATCGTTTGGTAGGACGGCGGGATGCATTCCCCCTCTTCGATCCATGAGCCAATATTACTACCTTGACGGCACGGCTCCCATTGGCCCTCTGAGCTTGCAGGATATGTACACACTGATCGACCGGGAGGTCGTCGAACCGACGACGATGGTGTGCCGGGAAGGCGGGGCTGATTGGCAGCTTTTGCTCGCGGTACCCGAATTGAACGGTAAGTCCAAGGCAGCCTTATCGACGCGAGGTTCTTCCTCGTCCTCCACCGAGTCCAGGCGGTCAAAGAAGGGGGGGGTCAACGTGACGGCGATCATCATCGCCTTCCTTTTCTCTGTGGTCGCAATCTACGTGACCTATACGGTCAGCCACGCTGGCCAGGAGTCGGCGCAATCAGCGGCGGAGATGGATCGTCTCCTGGGTCGTTGAGCCTGCTGCGGTCGTGTGCCGACCCGCAGAGAGGCACCGCCAACGGCAAGCGTCATCATCCCAACGCCCCTTTCCAGGGCGGTTCAGTACGCTTGCCGTCTTCTACTGATTGACCACGGGCGTTATCGCAACACTGCCTGAGGGAGCGGGCAACGAGGTGCCGCCGCTCGGGTCGCTACCGGCTGAACCCGGCGAACCGGGGCTGCCTCCGTTGAACGTCGTCCCACCAAGGCCGCTGCTCGGATCGCTGCCGCCAAAGCCGGGTGAGCCTGGAAAACCCGGGCCGAGTCCACCGAAAGCCGTTGCCCCGGGAGTGCCGCCCTGGCTGATGATCCCGGCCACCGGCTGGTTACTGCCCTTGTAATCACGCGCGTCTTTGTAATCGTAGGCCGCGAGGTCTTTCTTGGCTTGAGTCAAGATGGACGCGAGCGAATCCGCGCACTCGGGATAAAGCGCCGTCGCTACGTCAACCACGTCGCTGGCCTGCGAAGGGGCGGCCTTGACGGAAGCACGCACGAGGTGCGTCACGCATTCGCAGGAGCGCTTTTCTTCCTTGCGGAGGGTTTCGTCGGCGCTGCCGTTCGTCAGGGCGGCGCTGAGGATGGCAGGCGCATCGGTTTTATGATCCAGCGTGGCGCGCGTCACCGCGCGGGAAAGCACCGCGCAGTCCGCCTGCTGGATGGTCGTCCCGTGGGGGAGTTGTGCCCGGAGCAACGGTGCGCCCGCTGTTTTTCCGCCAGCGGCATACGCCGCGTTGGACCAGGAAACCGCCGCGACCAAAAGCAACAGCCGCACCGCACCACGAACGGAAGTCAGGTAAGTTTTCATGCGAAATTAGCCACTGTAAGCAGCATTTGTGCTACTTGCCAGCCCGGAAGGCAATCACTAATTGTTTCCACAGGCCATTTGGTTGTCTTGGCGGATCATCCGCGTGCTCCCATGGGAAGCTGCATTCCGTCAGTCTTCGTGCTGCAAGCGGCTGTGGCGCGTACCGTAGGTAAAGTAGATCACGAGCCCGATGGCCAGCCAGCCAACAAATCGCAGCCACGTCACCAGCGGCAGGCTGAGCATCAACACGGCGCACAGCGCCATGCCGATGATCGGCACCGTCGGCACCAGCGGCACCCGGAAGGGCCGATCACGTTCCGGTGCGCTGCGGCGCAGCACGCAGACGCCGATGCACACCAGGATGAAGGCAAAGAGCGTGCCGATGTTCGTCAGATCCGCCAGCGAGCCAATGTCTGTGAACATCGCCACGCCACCGACGATGATCCCGGTCCAGATCGTCGTGATCCAGGGCGTGCGGAACTTCGGGTGGATGCGCGAGAAATATTGCGGCAGCAATCCATCGCGCGCCATCGCCATGAAGATGCGCGGCTGGCCAAGCTGGAACACCAGCAGCACGCTGGTCATGCCCGCCAGCGCCCCGGCGCTGACAATCGCCTGCGCCCACGGCTTGCCGTCGAACGCCGTGGCCAGGGCGGCGGAGTCGTCGAGGTAGACCGTGTACTTTTTCATTCCCGTCAGCACCCCGGCCATCAGCACGTACAGGATCGTGCAAATGACGAGGCTCGCCATCATGGCAATGGGCAGGTCGCGCTGCGGCTTCTTCGTTTCCTCCGCCGCCGTCGAGACCGCGTCGAACCCGATGTAAGCGAAGAACACGATGGCCGCGCCGCTCAGCACGCCGCCCAAGCCGCTCGGTGCGAAGGGCACCCAGTTTGCCGGATGCAGGTGAAATGCGCCCAGCGCGATGAAGAAGATGACCACGGCCACCTTGAGAATCACGATCCCCGTGTTGGCATGAGCACTTTCCCGCACTCCATAAACCAGCAGCATCGTCACCAGCGCCACGATGATGAACGCGGGCAGGTTCACCGCAAAGGGGTGGCCCGCGATGGTCGGCAGGGTCGTCGAGGAGAAATCCGCGAGCGCGGCACCCCCCTTCGACAGCACGGTCTGGGCGGTCCGTGAATCCGTGACCGCCCACAAGGGAAATTTCAGGCCGAAGGTGGCGCAGAGCTTGAGGAAGTATTGCGACCAACTGACCGCCACGGCCATGTTGCCCACGGCGTACTCCAAAATGAGGTCCCAGCCGATGATCCAGGCGATCAGTTCCCCCATGGTCGCGTAGCTGTAGGTGTAGGCCGAGCCGGAAACCGGGATCATCGCCGCCAGTTCCGCGTAGCACAGCGCCGCGAACCCGCACGCCAGCGCGGCCACCATGAACGAGAAGATGATTGCCGGTCCGGTCCCGGGCCGACCCATGTCCAGCGGGCTATGGGTTGCCCAGCTCTGGATGATCTTGAGGAGCGGGGTGGTCCACCGGTCAGCGGCAGCCGGTGCGTCGCCTGCCGCCGCCGTGCCAGCCAGCGCGAAGATGCCCGAGCCGATGATCGCGCCGATGCCCAGACAGGTCAGGTCCAGGGCTGATAGCGAGCGTTTCATCACGCGCTCGGGCTCCTCGGATTCGCGGATCAGTAATTCGGGGCTCTTGGTCTTGAACAAGGGTGAGGCTGACACGGCCCGAGGGTATGTCCCTTTCAACGTCGAAGGTCAATCCCGGATTGCACGGGCCGACAGGTATTTGCGACGCGGCCGGTCGAACCCGGATCGTGCAAACCCTCCACGAGGGATTTGAGAAGCGCATTGAAACCAGGTGTGCCCACCCGAAAAATACGAGACTCTTCGCCGCGAACTCGGCTACGGGTCCAGGCGGGGCCACGCCGGGGCGGCGGCTGGCGAACCCGGCGTCCACCGTGCCCCATCAGCGGTCCGCGCGTCGCGTTCCCGTTGTGTGTGCACCCGGATGTGCGATGATAGCCCGGCCATGAGTCCCACATTGCTCGAACTGGCGGTCGCCGTCCTCCTCTTCGTGGCGGCATGGCAGCTCGGGATGCTGATCGCGCCACGTCTGATGGCGTCGCTGATTGCCTTCTGGCGAAATCCGCGCTCGCCCGTCGAGCGTGGCCCATGGCGAAACGAAAAGAACGTGACTCCTCCGCACGCACCCGGCGTAAGCCACCCTCCCAAAGATGACGACCTTCGCAAATAGCCCGCTCCGCCCCCTGGTCCGCCTCGGCACGGTCTTCGTGACCCTCTTCATCGCATTCATTTTGATAGGGCTCGTCTTTTCAGGCTGGCGCAACATCAACCCCGGTTACGTGGGCATCGTGTTCGACAAAGCACATCACAACGTGACCACCGGCGCGCTCGATCCTGGCTGGGCCATCATCAATCCTTTCACCCAGGCCATCCAGGAATACCCCGTCACCATCCAGACCTACCCGATGGTGCAAAGCTCGGACGAGGGCGTGTCGCGGGACGACTCGATCAAGGTCCAGAGCAACGAGGGCCAGCAGATCAACCTGGATGTGGTCATCCAATACCAGGTGGAGAAGAGCAAGGCGTCGCAGCTTTACACGGACTGGGGTGGCGCGCCGATCTCCACCGTCGAAACCGGCGTCGTGCGGCAGTACACGCGCTCGCAGGTGCCCGTGGTGGCGTCCAAATACACATGGGAGGAGATCACTTCGACCAAGCGCGCGGAGATGGTCAAGGACATCATCGAGATCCTGACGAGCGAGTTCGACCGCCGCCACCTGACGCTGGTGTCGTTCGGCATCCGCGAGGTGCATCTGCCGCAGGCGCTGCAACGCTCGCTCGACCAGAAAATCCAGGCGCAGCAGGCCGCCGAGCAGCAAAAATATCAACTTGCCCAGGCCGTTGTGAAGGCGGATCAGGACGTGGCCCAGGCGACCGGCTTGGCCAATGCGATGAAGCAGCAGGCGCAGGGCGAGGCACAGGCGACGCTCACCAAGGCGCAGGCGCAGGCGCAGGCGAACGACCTCCTCTCGAAAAGCCTCACGCCCGCCCTCATCCAGTACGAGGCCTTGCGGCGTTGGGACGGCCGTCTGCCGATGTTCCTGGGCGCGAATGCGACGCCCTTTGTCGATGCGGCGCGCATGATCAAGGAAGGCGAAGTCGCTGCTCCTGCACCGGCGGCCACGCCGGCACCGCCGCTAGTGCCCTGAGCCGCGCGAGGCTGCCAACATCCTCTCCGGCCACCGTCCAAGCAAGCAGCGTGGTGGACTGTTTCGCGCGTTTGCGCTTCCACCAGCACCAACGGGCAGGCGCTCGTCAGAGCACGTCCTGCGGTCGGAAAACTCTCCCTGAATGTTCATTCACTGGAGATTGGGCAGAGAAGGATTCGAACCTTCGAAGGCGTAAGCCAGTGGATTTACAGTCCACCCCGTTTGGCCACTTCGGTATCTACCCGTTTTTCACCCGTTCCTGATCTTGGTACAAGGCCGTGAGAGGCAGTGTCACCGGACCGGATGCGAGGAGACGCACTCTATATGGGAATCACATCCCCTTGGCAAGGGACGGGGTGAACTTTTTTTAGGCTCCGGAAATCATCTGCGAATCTCGACTCGCGTGATCGTCACCCGCTCCAGCGGGTAGTCGTTCGTATCACGTCCGCGGCGGCTAATGGAATCCAGAAAATCCAGGCCGCTTGTCACCTGTCCGAACACCGTATAATCCTTGTCCAGATCAGGCTGCGGACGCAGCACGACGTAGAACTGGCTCCCGTTGGAGGAGCGTGAAGGATTCAATGCCGGGGGCAAAGCTGCCATCGCTACTGCACCGCGCATGTGCTTGCGCCGGATCTCGGCCGGCAGCGTGTACCCCGGGCCGCCGGTGCCCGTGGCGCTGCGGTCCTTCTTTTTGCTGAGGGGATCGCCCATTTGCACGAGAGTCTCGGGCACGATGCGGTGAACATTTATCCCGTTGTAAAAATTCGCCTGCGCCAGTTGCTTAAAATTGCTGACCGTCGCAGGCGCGTCGTTGTCAAAGAGTTGGATCGTCACCAACTGGTCTTCCTTGGTGTTCTCGACTTGCAGGTGCAGGATCGCTTCTGACGCCGACAGGTGGCCGGCGAGAGCGAGACACGCGACCGCCGCCAGCAAGCGGACGACGCGGGGCAAGGGCCAGCGGGTGAGGTTGTTACCAGTACGGCGAAGGAGGGATGAATAACTCATGACTAGATAAAAGGCAGGGAACAGACTTCCACCGCGCAGGGTGGCGAAGCGACCGGGGCGGCGTCGGCGGGATCGGGCGGCAGCACGGCCAGCAGGCGGGTGCCCGCCGCATCCGCGGGGCGTCGCACGTAGCCGAGCGCCAGGTAAGCACCACCACCGTGCCCCGACGTGGATGCCGCGCTGGTAATCGTGCCCAACGGCCGCGCATCTGCAACGGGCGCGCCGTCCCCACCGGCCGGGAGCAGGATCATCCCGGGGAACAGCGGGGAGGCGTCCAACGCGCGCAGACCGCGCAGTTGCCGGTTGACGTGCCCGACGCTTTTGATGCGCGACACAACTTCCTGCCCGATGTAGCAGCCCTTCGTGTAGCTGACGGCGCGTTCCTCAATGCCCGCTTCTGCGGGAAGAGTGTTTTCGTCCAGTTCCGCTCCCCAGCGCGGCACACCCGCCAAAATGCGCAGGGATTCCAGGCCGTCCTCGTTCAATAGGGTGAAGCCCGCCGCGTGCACCCGGGCGCGGACTTCCGCCTCCAACGCCGCGGCGTAAAATAGGTCGAGACCAAGGCGGCCCACGCGAGATGAGCGCACCGTTTGCACATTTGGCCCCAGTGCACCGAGCGCGGCCGGGAGATCATCCATGTGGCCTTCGCCCGCATCAGCGGCGTAATCGAGCAGGTGCAACAGGCCGAATGCCTCGGACACATCTTCGATCTGCACGTCGTCAGCAATGATGTAACGATCCATCCGGGCGAGCAATGCCTCGCGTAGTTCCGGCTCCGCGTCGATCAGGAGGCTGTCGCCGGTGACATGCACGAAGGCATCCGCGCACAGTTTGCCTTTGATGGTCATAACGCCGGTGTACACCGACGTATCGGCGGTGGACCGGCGAACGTCGTTGCTGACCTGTCCGTTGAGGAAACGCACCCGGTCCGCGCCGGTCAGCCGCAGTTTGGTGCGTTCCGACAGGTCGAGGTACAGACTTTCGGTCAGCAGGGCAGGAGTCATGGGAATGGCAGCCGGTTCTGCGCTCCGGCGTCAACGCGCGTCCGTTTCGGTCTGGACGGATGCAACCGGCTCCGCCGCATGGGCCGTGGCTGCCTCCGAGGCAGACGGATTTTGCCCGGGAGCGTCTGGAGTGAAGTCTCCCACCGCCGGAGCGGGCTCGGTGGCCGGTGCGCTGGCTCCAGGTGCCTGCGGGCGCGGGGCACCACCTTTCACCGTAGAAGGCTTGAACCACTCGCGCAGGACACGCAGCGTACCCTGCTTGATCCGGTTGCCCGATGTTCCTGGCGCGGGCCCCTGCGCGCTCGCCGC
Organism: uncultured Chthoniobacterales bacterium; assembly: GCA_964247665.1. Taxonomy (GTDB): domain Bacteria; phylum Verrucomicrobiota; class Verrucomicrobiia; order Chthoniobacterales; family SZAS-18; genus CAHJWO01. Next base: position 11,839 of record CAXTVY010000120.1, read on the forward strand.
AACGGGGGTCAAGCGGGGGGCAGCCGTGGCGGCTCCCACCCCGGTGGGCGCGGGCGCGGCCCCCGGCCCACTGCCCGGAACAGTGTCCGCGTCGTTTGGGCGGTGTTCCGGCGCATTTCCGGCGGCGGGTCGCTCAATGTTCTCTAGAGCCGGATAAAGCTGGGTGACGCTACAAAAATCCTGATCTGCCCAGCCATTCGCCATGCCCAGGGAAAGCACCTCGGCGGTGGTTTCCGTGACCGGCAGCGAAAGCTCCAGCGAATCCGCCAGGCTAAGCGCCAGCCGCGCATCCTTGAGCATGTGCTTGAGCGAGAAGTTCGGCTCGAAATTCTGCGCGATCATCGCGGGCAACTTCAGGTCGGACGTGCCCGAGCGGGACCCGTTGTTCTCCAGGGCTTCGACGAATTTCTGGTCGTGGATCCCGGCTGCGCGCACGAGCGCCAGTGCCTCCGCCAGCGTTTGCACGGTGCTCGCGGTCAGCATGTTGGTGGCGATCTTGAGGACGGACGCATCGCCCACGCCGCCGACGTGCACGATCTTCTTGGAACTGACTTCCAGCACCGGCCGGATCTCCTCCAGCGCGTCCTGGCTGCTGCCAACGTAATAAACCAGTTGCCGGTTTTGCGCGGCGGCCTTGCTGCCCGTGAACGGCGCGTCGAGATACCGCGCGCCCTGGCCCTCGATGATCGACGCCGCCTGCCGGGCCGCCGCGGGTGAGACGGTCGCGTGACTGGCAAAGAGATGCCGCGGCGAGAGCGCAGCGGCGATGGTTCGCGTCACTTCCAGCAGCGCCTCGTCGTCGCTGACGAACACCTGGATCACGTCACTGAGGTCCGCCACCTCCACCACCGAGCCGAGAAAGTTGGGCGCGCGCCGGGGCGAGCGGCTCCACACGTAAACCTGGTGCCCCGCACCCCGCAGATTGGCCGCCACACGGCTGCCGATGATTCCCAAGCCAATCACGCCGATCTTGATTCTGGATTTGCGCGGGACCGGTGTCATCG
>CAXTVY010000121.1:0-4677 GCA_964247665.1 uncultured Chthoniobacterales bacterium
CCACCCTGCAGTCCCGGAAGACCGCGCCCTGGCTTCCGTCGAGGGTGTGCTGCGCCAGGCGCTGCTCGTCGGCTCGTACGATTTCGGGCCGCTCCTGCAAAAAGCCCGGCGGCGGCGGCGCGTCGTGCGGACGCACACCAAGGAGCTGGATTTCCCGACCCGCACGGTAATGACCAACGAAGCGACGAACCTGTACACGTTGCTGGAGGTACAGACGCCGGACCGCCTCGGGCTGCTATACGATTTGCTGCGCGCGCTCGGGAAACTCGGCGTCAACGTCGTGCTCTCGCGGATTGCAACGGAGAAGGGTGCGGCCATCGACAGTTTCTACCTGACGAATGCGGATGGTGAACGCATCACTGATCGCGCGTTCATGCGCAAGATCCAGGCAACCGTGCAACTGGGGGCGGTCGTCTCTCCCACCTCTGGTAAGCCCACTTAGCCGTTGATGGTGGCCAGCTTTGCCTTGATGCCGGCGAAAAAATCTTTTGCAACCTTCGTCCCACTCTCAACCGGCTGACCTAGGAGCGCCAGGACGGGCTGCACCGGGGCGTGTTCGTCCAAAAGAAATGTGCGCAGGGTGGCAAGCGCCGGCCCCCCGCCAGTCCAGTGGGCGTCGAGGGGCGGGGCCAGCGCGCCCAAAGCATTGGCGGGCTCGGGCTGCCGATGCTCAATGGCCAGGGCGCGGCCCAACTCGTGGATCGCCGAGAGCGCCGCGTGCCGGGATTCCTCGATCATCTCCTCGCCCGCGAGTACGCGCGCCATCTTGAGTTTGCGTGCGTGCTGTTCGCGGGCTTGCCGGGCACGGTTTTGCTCCTGTGTGCTCAACGGGAGGGCAGCCGTGTCCGGGACGGGAAACAAGAGGCGGCTGGCACGTAACGAAGGATGGATGACGCCCGATTCCGCCAGCCGCCGCAAGGTGTCGGCGGCGGCGCGGTCGATGACCTCCAGCCGCACTTCCGGGGCGGGATCGTTGTCCGGCCCACGCTCCAGGTGCTGCGCGGCGAGTTCGCCGAGTTTTTTCTTCCAGCGGTCGAGTTCGTTTTCCACCGTGACGAGGAGCACGGAGGTGTCGCCGCGCGATGGGAACCGTTCCTCGCAGGAGATGAGCGCGCCGTTAAGGGCTTCGGCGGCTCGCTGCGAGAAGACGAGGGGCCGGTCGGCGGAACGCTCTGGCCACGGGGCATCTGCTCCGTGCTCCGGTGGTCGGCCGGTCCGGGGGCGTCTGGTTTCCCGTTCGCTTTCTTCGCGGGGGGGCTGGACCGGCGCGGGCAACAGTTGTTCGAGCCGATGCAAAAAATTCTCCTTGCCCCCGGTCAGCTTGACGGCACTCAGGTCGGACTCGTCGTCGAGCACTCCGCTGCTGAGCGCCTGTTTATTGGCCAACATGCCGAGCATCCGGTGTTCAATCGTGCGTTCGCTGACGAGGTTGAGCACGGTGACGGCGCGGGATTGGTCCTTGCGCCAGGCGCGGGCAATGCGTTGCTCCAGACGCGCCGGGTTCCAGGGTTGGTCGCAGTTGATGACGACGCTGGCACTTTGTAGGTTCAAACCGACGCCGCCCGTGTCCGTGCTCAGAAGCACCCGGCAGGCCGGTTCCTCCCGGAATCGTTGGACTTCCTGGCGGCGTTGCCCGGTGGAAATGCTGCCGGTGTGCGTCGCAAACTCGATGCGCAGTCGGCGGCAAAGATCGCCGACCAATTCGAGCATGCGCTCCCATTCGCTGAAGATCAGCACCTTTACCTCGGGGTTGCCCATGCACTCGGCGAGGATGCGGGCTAGTTCATCCAACTTTGGGCAAGAGCGATTTTCGGGGTTGAGGATGTAGAGACTGTCGCAGATCATGCGCAGCATGTTCATCTCGCGCATGAGCCGTTCCCTTTGTGGCTCCGTCAGGGGGCGGCGGCGGTTCGCAGCGAGCAATCTGGCGACCACCGCCTCGTGCGTCTGGTAAGCCGTGCGCTGGCTGTCGCTCATCGGCACGAGGAAAGTCCGCTCGACCAGATTAGGTAATTCGGTTTCCACGTCGGCCTTGCGGCGGCGCAGCAGCAGCGGGCGGATGCGCACCCGGAGCTGGTCCAGATTGCGGTAACCGCGCGGACGCCCGCGCTCGTCGAACTCGTAAAACTCCCGGTTGAAGCGGAACAGCGGGCCGAACACCGTCGGATCAAGGAAGCTGACGAGCGAGTACAGCTCGTCGATCCGGTTTTCGAGGGGCGTGCCCGTGAGCACCCAGGCATAGCGGCTTTGCAGGCGCTTGACCGCCATCGCAGTCTTGGTGTTCCAGTTCTTGATGCGCTGCGCCTCGTCGAGGATGACTACCTCTGGCCGCAGCCGTTCGTTAATCTCCAACGCGTCGGTGAGCATCGCTTCGTAGGTGGCGATGGTGAAGAAGCTCGCCTTGTCGCGGTCGTAGGCGGCGGATCGTTCCAGCCGCGTGCCGTTGAGCACGCGGAGCGGCAGCCGTGTGAAACGGCGGATCTGCTCCTCCCACTCCCCTTGCAGCGACGACGGCGTGACCACCAGCACCCGTTCCACGCGGCCGAGCCGCCGCAGGAGGGCCGCCGCCGCCACCGCCTGCACAGTTTTGCCCAGCCCCATCTCGTCCGCCAACAGGGCACGCTCCGCGCAGGCGAGGTGGAGCATTCCCTCGCGCTGGTAGGGAAACAGCGGGAGCAGCGTTTCCTGCGCGGGCCATTCCCCGGCCTGCACGTTGTGCTCGTAGGTACGCCGCAACGTGACGCCTTCCGCCATCCGGCGGCGGCATTCCAGCCAAGGCTCCACTTCCTGCGAGATGCGTAGTTCGCTTTGCGGGACAGCGCGCCAAATCTCCAGTGCCATCTCGGGCAGATACCCCGGCACAAGGCAGCCCCGCTCATCGAAAAGCCGACGCAACGAGCGCGGCAGCCGTTCCAGGCTACGCTCCACACGCAGGGTTTGCGCTTCGCTGTCGCGCACGAGGTCGATCCGGGATGATCCATTTTGCCGCGCGGCGGCGAAGGCGAGCGGGTCGTGGCGTTCCAGATGGTCCAACACCGCTTCGACGTGTTTGCAGGTGCCCAGGCCGTTGACGCGAAAATCAACGCACTCGCACTGGTACTGGCGGCGCGCGAGGTCGCGGACCTCAACCGAGTACGTGACCCCGCTCTGGGAGTGCACCTCGAAATTCGAGAAAATCGGGTGGAGCGGGTCGCGGTTGCTGACCAGCGGCGATTCCTGCCGCGCCCGCAGACGGCGGCGGTTGATCTCGTCCTGATCGGTCGTGCGCCAATCGTCCACGGGAGGCAATTGCTGCGTAACGGCATCGTCGTCCGGCATGGAGACAGATTAGCGGCTCACCGGGCCGGTGGCAAAGGGGATGGTGCCTCGGAGAGTCTTGAGCGAACAAGAATGGAATTCTCGGCAACATCCGGCCACCTTCGGGCGTAGAATGACGAATGTTGTTTCTCTCCCGATGACGCGGCAATTCCTTCGGCTGTTCATCTGGCACGTGGCCCGGCACGCGCGCCGGCACAAACTGCTCGTGGGTCTGAACGTGCTTAGCGTTGCGCTGGGCGTCTCCGTTTACCTGGCGATCCAGATCGCCAACCACAGTGCCAACCAATCCTTTGCCGCCAGCATCGACCTTGTGGCGGGCAAGGCGAACCTGGAGGTCCGCGCACCGGGCGGCGGGTTCGACGAACGGTGCCTGCCGAAACTCCAGGCTGACCCGGCGGTCCGGGCGGCCACACCGCTGGTTGAGGGCTATGCAACGCTGCCTGATTACCCGGGCGAGTACCTCCAGGTGCTGGGTATCGACATCTTTACGAACCTTCCTTTCGCGTCGTTCGCGGTCGGTGGCCTGACGCCTGCCGACGCAGGAAATCTGGACGTGGATCACTGGCTGGGTGATGCGCACGCGTTGGCGATCACCGACGAATTCGCCCGAATCCATCGCCTCCAGGTCGGCGATCCGCTCCACTTACAGGTCAACGGACAACAGGAAACCCTCTTTGTCCGCGCGTTGATCCGGCTGGACCAGACGGCAGCGGGCCGGGGCAATTCACGTATCGCGGCCATGGACATCGGCTGGGCGCAGGAGCTTCTGGGCAAGCAGGGGCAGCTTTCCAGCGTGCAGATTCTCCTGCGCGAGCCGCGCGAAGCGGACGCCGCTGCCCGCACGCTCCAGAAGCTGGTCCCACCTGACGTGACCGTGGCTCCGCCAGGTCAACGCAGTGGCCAGATCGAACGGATGCTCGCCAGTTTCGAGCTGAACCTCGGCGCACTCTCCCTGATTTCGCTGCTCGTCGGCATGTTCCTCATCTACAACACGATTGCGGCCAGCGTTGTGCGGCGGCGCATTGAAACGGGCATCCTGCGGGCCATTGGCGCAACCCGCTTCGAGGTGCTGTGCCTATTCCTGACGGAAGCACTGCTTTTCGGGGCTATTGGCGTCACCGTGGGGATTGCGGGCGGCGTCGTGTTGGCGCGTTTCCTCATCGGCCGGGAAATCGCCCGCGTCATCAGCACGCTTTACATGCTTGTTAGCGTGGACCGCTTCCACCTCACGCCGCGGCTGGTGTTCAGCGCTTACTTCTTCGGTCTCGGCTCCGTGCTCGCCGCCGCCTGGCTGCCCGCGCGGGAGGGGGCGAACGCCAATCCGGTGGCCGCGCTGAGCCTGGGACTCGGAGCGACCAG
>CAXTVY010000121.1:4687-6168 GCA_964247665.1 uncultured Chthoniobacterales bacterium
CGCAGCCGGTTGCACGCGGTCATCTGGTTGTGGTGGGGATTGTTGGCGCTGGTCGCGGCGGTGGGTTGTGCGGTGCTCTCCCTGACGACCGGACCGGCGTGGTTGGGGTTTGGAAGTGCCTTCTTCGTACTGCTGGGATTTGCCTTCACCGCGCCCGCGGTCACCAGTGCGGCCTCGCGGTTGCTCGAGTGGCTCCTGAGAATGACCCAGGCACCCTTCCCCGAAGTGCGACTCCCGGCCGTCAGCCGTGGCGGTTTCGGGGCACCGGTATTGCTGCGCCTCGCGTCGCAGAACCTGCGGCGCAGCCTGCATCGTAATGCCGTCATCATCGCGGCGTTGATGGCTGCCATCGCCATGACCGTCGGCATTTCGGTTATGATCCACGCCTTTCGGCGCACGGTGGAAATCTGGATCGACCGCGCCATCGTCGCGGACATCTTTATGACGCCATCCGCCAACGAAACGCTGGGCAATGGTGCCATGTTTCCGCCGGAGGTGCTCGCTGGCTTGCGGACAAACCCACAGGTGGCGGCCGTAGACACGGTGCGTGAGGTGGGCATCACGATCCGCGGCGACCGGATTTCGATGGTGGCGGTTTCAGGTGACAACCGCAACCGCCTAGCATTCGTGGGCGGGCACGGCGACGAGAAGCAGCGCGCGTTCTACCTGCCCGACCATGTACTCGTCACGGAACCATTTGCCCATCGCTACCGCGTCAGGGACGGCGACCGGCTCCCGATCCCGACCCCGGAAGGGCTCCGCGACTTCACGGTCGCGGGCATCTACTACGACTATTCGCGCGACGCGGGGATCGTCGCGATCAGCCACGACAATTTCGTGCGCCATTGGCACGACGAGCGCGTGATGTCCGTGGGCATCTACCTCAAGGACCCGACGGTGCTCGATGCGACGGCCGACGCTTTGCGCCAGACTTACAATCAACACGGCGAGTTCCTCATTTATTCCAACCGCGCTATCCGTGAAAGGGTTTTCGAGATCTTTGGCCAGACGTTCCGGATCACCGGTGTCCTGCGGGGAATCGCGGTGGTGATCGCCGTCGTCGGTATCTTCTTGACCCTGACGACCCTGGTGACTGAAAGGGAGCGGGAAATCGGCGTGCTACGGGCCATTGGGGCCTCGCGCGGTCAGATCCAAGGGATCATCCTGACAGAAAGCGCGCTCATCGGGTTGCTTTCCAGTCTGTTGGGAATGCTTGCGGGAATGTGCCTGTCGCTCGTCCTGACCTACGTGATCAACAAGGCGTTTTTCGGTTGGACCATCCAGCTCACGGTGCCGTGGATGACGGTGCTTCTAACGCCCGCCTGGATTCTACTCGCTGCCCTTGCCGCCGGTTGGCTGCCGGCGATCCGCGCGGGCCGGGTGCCGATTGCGGCTGCCATCCGATCTGAATAGTGATGAAAACGAACAATCGACCAAAGCCAGCCGTTGGCGGCCGACGGTGCTGGCAGACTGTGTTAGGC
>CAXTVY010000121.1:6178-8534 GCA_964247665.1 uncultured Chthoniobacterales bacterium
GCTTTGCTGGTGACGTTCGCCCTTCCGGCGCGGGCGGAGGACCATCCGCCGGGTGACTGGCTGCGCGCCTTGCCGGGCTGGATCTACCAATTCCCGGCCGACCACGCTGCGCATCCGAATTACAAGACCGAGTGGTGGTATTTCACGGGGTGCCTCAAGACAGCGGCCAACAAAGAATATGGTTATGAATTGACGTTCTTCCGGCAAGGCGTCCTGCCGCCAAGCCAGCGGAACGCATCGGTCGAGGCGGGCCGCGAACGGTCACGGTTCGTGAAGGATGACTTCAAGTTCGCGCACTTTGCGATCACCGACCTGGGAAACGGCCAGTTTCATTACACCCAGAAGTTGAGCCGGGGCGCGTTCGATGAAGCGGGTTTCGCCGGGTTGGACCCTGTCCAAGCGAAACCCTTCGTGTGGCTGGAAGATTGGAGTCTGTCCACTGAAACGGACGGAGCGTGGCGGATTAAAGCGAAAGCCACCGACCCGATACCAATGGAAATCAACTTGCGTCTTGTTTCAGAGAAGCCCCCGGTAATCGAGGGGACCGACGGCGTCAGCCAGAAAGCGGAGGGGCTCGGGAACGCCTCTCACTATTATTCGTTCACGCGCTTGGCGGCCGAGGGGATGCTTGGCGTCGGGCCAGATTCCCGGGGACAACAGGTGACCGGGGAGAGCTGGTTTGACCATGAGTGGGCCAGTAATCAGCTCGGTGCCGGGCAGATCGGTTGGAACTGGTTCTGCATCCAGTTCGATGATCGGACGGAACTCATGCTCTATGCCATGCGGCGGGCGGACGGCAGCGTGGACCCAGTTTCCAGCGGAACTTACATCGACGCCCAAGGAACATCCACACACCTGAAACGCGGGGATTTCCAACTCCGACCGCTCAAAACCTGGCGCAGCGCCAAAACCGGTGCCACCTACCCGCTCGCCTGGCACATCGCCGTCCCCTCACAAGGAATCGATGCGACCGTGCAAGCCCGGCTTGACGACCAGGAATTGGCGCTGCCGCAGATCAGTTATTGGGAGGGTGCCACCGCCATCGATGGCAACCGCGCCGGACACCCGTTGCAGGGCCGCGGCTACATGGAGTTGACAGGTTACGCCGGAGAACTTTCTGGCCTCAAGCATGCCGAAGCCAGCGACGAGTCAAATTTGCGTACGTCGCCGCGTTGACTACATTGATGGCAGGCAACTTTCTCTTTTTTCCATCTGTGATGAACAATTTGTCTCCAAAACATGCATTGCTGTTCGTTGCCGGGTTGGTGGTGTCCGTTCTGGCCCTGGCGGGTACCAAAGCTGCGGCTGCGCCTCCAGCGGTTGTTGCCGATGTTGCTGTGCCCGAGCAACTCAAGCCAGGTGCAAACGTTCTGCCCTATGAGATCCACAACGCGGCTTCGGGCGAAGAATACTGCCAAATGTGCGCTTACGCCGAGCGGGCGGGCACCGTGGCGGCGTACGGCAATCTTCACGACGAGCAGTTCTGGGGTGACTTGGAAAAGCTGCAAGCGTTGCAGGACAGCCACAAAAACTTCGGCTTCTTCGGACAGGTACTCGATTCGACGGACGGTGCTGCCATCGTCACCGAGGCAAAGAAACATCATCTCACGATCCCGGTCGTGTACGCCGTGGACCCCGACTGGAATGGAGTCTACAAGGTGGGCGGCGTCAGCCGGACCATCTATTACTCGAACCGCTTCAAGATTTTGTGGACTGGCATCGGCCTGGACGGGGGGGCTGTTGCCAAGCTAGGTGAAGCAATCAAGAGCAATCCGCAAGGCTGAGTGGTGCGGTCTCGTCAGCGCACAACGCGGGCGCTGCCACCTCGCATGAGCTTTTCGACCTCACCACAGCTCGCCATGGAAGTGTCACCGGGCGTGGTCATCGCCAAAGCACCGTGCGCAGCCCCGTAGTTGACCGCTTCTGCCGGGGTTTTGCCAGTCAGAAAGCCGTAGATCAGACCCGAGGCGAAACTGTCTCCGCCGCCAACCCGGTCGAGGATTTCCAGCTCTTCGTATGGGCGTGATGCGTGGAACTGCCCGCCGTGCCAGAGCACGGCGCTCCAATCGTTGACCGTCGCGCTCTTGACCACACGCAACGTCGTGGCAATGGCTTGAAAATTGGGATATTCAGCGACGACCTCTTTGATCATTGCTTCGAAGCTAGACAGCGGTGTCGCACTCAGATGTTCGTCCACGCCTTCGACCTTGAATCCCAGGCTGGCGGTGAAATCCTCCTCGTTGCCAATCATCACGTCCACGGAGCGGGCGATTTCCCGGTTGACCTCCTGCGCCCTCGCCTGACCGCCGATGGATTTCCACAGGCTCGGCCGGTAGTTGAGATCGTACGACACAAT
>CAXTVY010000121.1:8544-12838 GCA_964247665.1 uncultured Chthoniobacterales bacterium
CCTCGATGATGAGCGCGGCGGTGGTTTCAGAAAGCGCCGCGAAAATCCCGCCGGTGTGCAGCCACCGCACGCCGAGTTGCCCGAAGAGGTGTTCCCAATCGAAGTCGCCGGGCTTGAGCTGGCTTGCTGCCGTGTGGCCCCGGTCGGAGGTGCCGACCGCTCCGCGCACGCCGAAGCCACGCTCGGTGAAGTTGAGGCCATTGCGCGAGTTGCGGCCGATCCCGTCATCGGCCACCCACCGCAGGAGGCTGTTGTCCACGCCGCCTTGGAGGATCAGATCCTCAAGCAAGCGGCCGACGGAATTGTCCACGAAAGCGCTGAGGAGTCCCGTGCGCAATCCGAAACACCGGCGCAGCCCCCGCGCCACGTTGTATTCGCCGCCGCCTTCGGAAACGCTGAACTGCCGGGTGGTGTGCACGCGTCCCTCGCCTGGATCGAGACGGAGCATGACCTCGCCCAGCGAGAGCAGGTCGTAACGGCAAGCGGACGGGTTTCTGAGGGGGAGCGCGGACATGGCGGGCTAACCTAGCCCGGCTGCGGACGATTGCACCAGACCGAAAGGCTGGACAAAACAGCACAGAACCGACATTATTTGCGGCGGTATTCCTTCCGTAGCGCTGCTCTGCTCCCCGAGGCTGCCTCCGTGGTGCGGACTGCCACGCGGAGCCGCCCAACCAGAGGCCCCCCAGGCAATCCCCACTTATGCTAGATGTACGGTCGATTTATTCGAAAGATCAGGGCATCCAGATGCGTGGGCTCCGGCTGCACCGCGTTTGCCTCAACCGCCATCTGCCCCGCGTGGATCAAATCTCCGGACACGCGCATTCGCATGGTCAGCTCCTGATGTATCTCGCAGGGACCGGCTCGCAGCAGATCTCAGGTGAAGCCTACGAAATTCGGCGCGGATCACTGTTCTTTATCCCGCCCGGCGTCCGGCACTCGTTCGTCGATAGCGGCAAGCTCAAGCCGCTCTGCTTGGCTCTGGACGTGGAATTGACCGGATCGGCACCGCGCACCAGCACGGTACGCACGTTGACGCTGCTCGACTTACGCCGCGTTAGGCAGGAACTCGCGCTGCTCACCCGTTGGCGGACCGGACACGAGGAAGTGGAGCCGCGCGAGGCCGCCGCGGCGCTCCGACTAATCGATTTGTGCTTCCGCGCCTTGAATTTCCTCGACCCGGATTCGCTGCCCAGCGGCGGCAACTTATTCAAGACCGTGCAGCGTGCGCTCCACGATCCCGCGTCCTGGGGCGAGCCCGTCGCGACGGTCGCGCGCCGGATCGGCTACCAGCCCGACTACCTGAATCGCCTGCTCAAGGCGGCGTGCGGCCTCACGCTCGGACAAATGCGCGACACGCTGCGGCTCCGAACCGCCCGCCGCTTGCTGGCAGACGCGGTACCCGTCGCACAGATCGCCACCGAAGTGGGGTTTGAAGACCCGAATTACTTCTCGCGTTGGTTCCGTGTCCAGACCGGTTGCACCCCGACCGCTTGGCGGACCGGCCGCTGAATCCACCAAAAAGGTCGGTTCTGTGCTGTTGGTGGCCGGTCCTCTCCTCACGATTTCCTTTGCAAGCGGCTAAGTTGGATCGAATGCCCCCCACCCCCGTAGCCCTGATTACCGGCGCCTCCCGCGGCATTGGCCGCGGTATCGCGTTAGAACTGGCGGCGCTTGCCACGCATGAGCTCGTCATCAACTACGCCGGCAACGAGGCGGCAGCCCGCGACACCCAGGCGTCCTGCCAGAAAGCGGCCGGGATGTCGCGTCGCGTGGAAATCCTCCAGGGCGACATCTCGTCGGGCGCGGACCGCGAGCAGATGATCGACTTCGTGCGCGCTACTTTCGGCCGGCTCGACCTGCTGGTGAACAACGCCGGCATCGCTCCAGACGTGCGCGCCGACATTCTTGACGCCAGCGAAGCGAGCTTCGACCGGTTGATCGGCGTCAATCTCAAGGGACCCTACTTCCTGACGCAACGCGCGGCCCCCTTGATGATTGGTAGTGAACCGCTGCCCGGCGGGGCGCGCGCGGTGGTCAACGTGACAAGCATTTCAGCGTTCACCGCCAGCACCAACCGCGGGGACTACTGCATCGCCAAGGCGGGGCTGTCCATGATGACCAAGCTCTATGCGGCGCGTCTGGCCAGCGAGGGCATCGGCGTTTACGAAATCCAGCCCGGTGTGATCGCGACCGATATGACCGGTGCCGTGAAAGAAAAATATGACCGGCTTTTCGCGGGCGGCCTGACCCCGATCAACCGATGGGGCCAACCCGCCGACGTAGGCCGGGCCGTGGCCGCCATCGCGCGCGGCGATTTCTCCTACAGCACGGCGCAGGTCATCCAGGTGGACGGTGGCTTCCATCTGCGAACGCTCTGACATTTCTTCGATGCCTCTCTCCCCATGAAAATTCGCAATGACCTCCAGCCCGGCGACCTGAGCCGGAAGATGGGCCGCCTCTGGGAAGCGTCCGCGCCCAAAATTCTCTCCATAGACAGGGACGATCAGCCCGGACAATCCGCGCCGGTCTTTACCATCGACGGCAAGTACACCGCACGCGGCTGGACCGAATGGACGCAAGGGTTTGCTTATGGCTCGGCTTTGCTCCAGTTCGACGCGACCGGCGACGAGTCGTTCCTGAAACTCGGGCGCGCGCGGACCTTCGGACGGATGGCGCACCACGTCACCCACATCGGGGTGCATGACCACGGCTTCAACAACGTCAGCACGTACGGCAACCTGCTGCGTTTGGCGGACGAGGGCCGCACCCCGCAGGCGGACGAGACCGAGCGTGAGTTCTACAAACTGGCACTCAAGTGCTCGGGCGCGGTGCAGGCCGCCCGCTGGACGCCGATCGCGGATGGGACCGGCTACATCTATTCTTTCAACGGCCCACACTCGCTTTTCGCCGACACGATCCGCTCCTTGCGGGCACTCGCGGCGGCGCACCGGCTGGGGCACACGCTGATGGGTGAGCGTGACGCGAAGATCTCGCTGCTGGATCGACTCATCGACCACGCCCGCGCCACGGCGAAGTACGCGGTGTACTACGGCGAGGGCCGCGACGCCTACGACCTCCGGGGCCGGGTGGCGCACGAGAGCGTTTTCAACACCAACAACGGCGATTATCGCTGCCCCAATTCGCAGCAGGGTTTTTCCCCATTCACCACCTGGACGCGCGGCTTGGCTTGGATCATGTGCGGATACGCGGAAGAACTCGAATTTCTCGACACCTTGACGGACCCTGACTGGGAGGGACATGACCGGCCCGCCATCATGGCGATGATGCTCAAGGCTGCACGCGCCTCGTGCGATTTTTACATCGAAAACACCCCGCTGGACGGCATCCCCTACTGGGACACCGGTGCTCCGGAGCTTTATCGGCTCGGCAACTACCTCGACCGTCCCGCGGAGCCTTTCAACGATTTCGAACCCGTGGACAGTTCCGCCGCCGCCATTGCCGCACAGGGGTTGTTGCGTCTCGGCCGATGGTTGGGAGCCAATGGCGAGCAAGAAACGGGGAGCCGCTACTTCCAGGCCGGGCTGACGGTGCTCGACACCCTCTTCGACGAACCTTATCTCAGCCACGACCCCGGCCATCAAGGACTCATCCTGCACTCCATCTACCATCGCCCGAACGGCTGGGACCGGGTCCCGTCCGGCGCGAAGATTCCGTTCGGAGAATCGAGTATGTGGGGCGACTACCACGCCCGTGAGGTGGCCGTTTACGTGCAGCGTCTCGCCGAAAGCAAACCTTACCACACCTTCTTCTCATGATCATCGCCGACCTCGCCCAGATTGATGGACGCCGTTATCCGGCCCGCCGCCTCACCCAGGGCCTCGTGGGGGACAATCAGGCGATCCAGGCGAAGAACTTTTCCTTCGGCCACGTCACGCTGGACCCGCGGGGAGGACAGGTGCCGTGGCACAACCAGGAACAGGAGGAAACCTACTTTATCATCGAGGGTATGGCCGAGATGTGCCTGGGTGAGGAACGGCAAACTTTGATTGGCGGTCAGATGGTCTACATCCCGCCGGGCGTATTCCATCAACTGACGAACATCGGCGAGACGCCGTTGCGCATGATCTACACGTATTCTCCCGGAGGCGACGTGGCGCACTGGCGGCAGGAACTCGCCGGCACCCTGCCCCGTGCAGGGATCGAAGCGCCGCCGCTGCCGATTGGCGCACAGCCGCAGTGCACGGACAAGCCTGCCGAATGATCCTTCCCGCTGACCGTTTACTCCCTCCATCTATGCAAAATCCTACTATCCACCGCGTCGGCATCATCA
>CAXTVY010000122.1:0-12669 GCA_964247665.1 uncultured Chthoniobacterales bacterium
GCCCGATTGACCTTTGCGCCGCGGCGCAGGCTGCGGTTGCCCGCAGGCAATTCGGCCTGCGCCTGGATCGCCCTGGCCTCCGAGGTCGGCAGCAGATGGCTTGCGATGGCATCGAACCCCTGGAAGAGCGTCCGCAGCCAATCCTCCAGGATGATGCGGTGGGTGGTGTCCATCTGCAGGTCCGGGTTGCGCAAGGCTTCCGCCGGCGAGATTCCCCTACCCTCCTGGAGTTCGACGGATCGCAGGTGGTTACGGGTGTCAGAGAGCAAAGCGGGCATTTCGAGCCTGACGGCCCCGAAGCTTTCCAGTTCCCGTTCGAGTTCGCTGCCGTCGAACATGCGTGTGCGCGGAGTTTTGACTTTGTTTTTAACGAGCACCCAATCCACGCCGCTGCCGAGCGCCTCGACCGTGGCGGCGATGTCGTCCATGTCCGAGATCTCGTCGATGGGAAAGAGCAGCACCGTGGCCCGCACCGCGTTGTCCGCCGCCCGGTTGGTAAACTCGACCATCCGCATGGCGCGCAAGATCGTGTCGTTCATGTGGGCGCGAGGATCGACGACGGTGACCGGAGCGTACGCCGCACGCCGTAGGATTTTGATGATTTCGCCCTCGGGCTCGCCGCTGTCCGCGACCAGGGTGACGTTCTCGGGGAACGTGGTGCTCAGCGTCCGGTTAAATCCATCAAGATCGTATCCAAGCCACGGCACCTGGCGCTGGCTCATCCATTCGCAGCGGGCGATGGCTTCGGTGGATTTGCCGATGTTGCCGCGGGTCTGGATGGGCAGCACCAAGCGGTGCTCGACGATAATTGCAGTCGCGTCGGACCTAGAAGTCGGTGTTGTACTTGGGTCGGCTGCCGGAACGGGGGGAGCTTCGTGGGACGTGGCTTTCGTGGGCTTCATGCGTTGGGTTGGATGGAGAGATGGCTGGACGGACGCTGGGGGGCGGCTGTGGGTGTTCGTGCAAGAGGTTCCGGTGCTGGGAGCGATAGAAACGCTGCACCGTGCTCTCGGCGACCTGCACACCGTGGCGTGCGAGCCACTCGGTGATCGCCGCGAAAGACCACCGCTTTTCACGCAGGATGAAGATCACCTGAGCGCACGGGGCGAGCCGGCTCCGCGATGACTGGGCAGGTTCGTGCCGTGCTGCGTCGACCAAGTCTTCGGGCAACCGGTGGTGCGTTCCCTCTTGGGCAATTTGGCTATTTGTGGCGGGCATCGGTGCGATTTCGGGATCAAGACATCCGCGGGACCGACGCCGTCCTCTGGTGTGGCTGACTCCCCGGATGAAGCTTGTTGTCGGCGTCACTGCCGGGCACCGACAAGCGGAAGGAGCCGGCCATACACCGATTGTTGGCCGCGGAGCAGACCCGTGGCCGCTTTCGAGCAGTTTCGGAGCGGCTTTCAGGCGGCTTTCGAGCGTGTTCCAAGCGCTCAAGAAGCAAACGTGATGTGTGAACCGAGAGCGGATGCAGCAACGCCAAACAATTTGTTAGGGAAATGTGTGAATATCACGTTTTTGTTTTGCCTTCCCCGCTGCATTGGGGGTAAAGCTTGCATCAAGGACTTCATCTCTACCGGACGATGGCAAACGAAACGCATGGACACGGGCACGGGCGGCACACGGTTGCCGAGGCCATTCTCCACCGGGCACTCACCTCGCTGACGGGTGTCGAGGCGGCGGTTGTTCCGACGTTCAAGCAGCCTTCCGAAACCGAGACTGCCGCCATGGAAGCCATCAACGAGGCCCGTGCAAAATTGCGTGCCGCCTGTCACCTGCTGCACCCGGACCAGGATTCCGGCGCAAAGGGTTAGAGCGTTGTCCCCTCCCCTTTTTACCTCGCCATGGTTTCCGTCACCGCTGGTCAAAGCCCAAAAGTCGCCGCGAATTACTTTCGCGAGCACCTGACCCGCGATGACTACTACCGCGAAGGCGAGCGCATCCGGGGCGAATGGATCGGCAAGGGGGCCGAGCGCCTGGGACTGCGCGGTGAAGTGCAGCAGGAAGATTTTCTGGCGGTGATCAGCAACGAATTGGATCGCTTCGATCAGCAGAGCCGCCCGCGCCGCAGCAAGAATTGTCACTACGACTTCACTTTCACGGCCCCCAAGTCGGTTTCGATTCTTTCCATGCGCGATGAACGCATCCGGGACCTGCACCTGCACGCGGTCAGAAAGGCGTTTGCCTACATGGAAAGTCTCGCCCGGGTCCGCGACCGCCGCGGCGAGTTGGTCAGCTCCGAGACGACACGCACCACGGATAGCCTCGCGGCCGGACTCTTCCTGCACGAGTCCAGCCGCTCGAACGATCCCAACCTGCACGTGCACACGGTCCTGGCGAACCTCTCCTTCGACCAGGAGCGTCAGGGTTGGCTGGCCCTGCAGGCCGCCGAGATGTACCGCCAACGTCGCCTGCTCGATAAAATCGCCCTGGCGGAGTTAGCGCATGGCCTGCGCACTCTGGGCTACCGCTTGGAGCGCACCGAACACGCTTTCGAGATCCAGGACGTAGGCAGCGACCTGATCGAGCGGTTCTCGCAACGACGAATGCAGGTCCAGCGGCTCGCCGAGGAGCTGCGCGCCGACTCGACCCGCCTGACGCTGCTTTACGTGAAGTACAAGCTCAAGTCGCGCTTCGACACGCTGTCCGGGGAAGAAAAATCGGTCGTCAAACGAGCCGTGGGCAGCCTCACGGACGCCGAAATACGCGAACTGGCTACCCTGGAGACGCGGCCTGAAAAAGAGGCTAAAACCCGCTCTGAGCTTCTGGCGCTCATGAACCGCCGCCTCTCTGCCGCCGATTCCCACCGGTTGGACCAGGTGATCGCGGTGGCCGCGGCACGCCAGCAGGAGGACGCCGTGGCTGTCCTCGCGCAGCCTGCCACGGATGCACAGGCCCAGGCGTTACGGTATGCGCTGGACCACGAGCTGGAGCGCGCGTCGGCCGTCAGTGAGCCGCGTCTGCTGGAAACGTTGCTCCACCATGCCAACGGTTCGGTCCGATTCGACGAGGCCCAGGCGGCGCTACTCGACGGACCCGTCATCCGAATCACCGCCGGCACGGGCCGAGCCTACGTCACGACTTCGGCCGTGCTCGCGGAGGAAAAAGCGGTCGTCGATTTCGTGCGGAGCACCCGGGGCACCTGTCGGCAGCTCGCTCCAACGGGTGCCACCCAAGCGGCGGACGCGTTCCTCTCGCCTGAGCAGCGGTTTGCCCTCGACCACATCTGCACCTCGCGTGATCGCGTCATCGCCTTGCGCGGCATCGCTGGCACCGGCAAAACGACCTTGCTGCGGGAAAGCCTGCGAGTTTTGCACGAGGCCGGTCAGCCGGCGTTTCTCTTTGCGCCCACCTCAGAGGCCTCGCGCGGCGTGCTGCGCAAGGAAGCCGCCACTGTCAATGGTGACTCGCCGACGGCCGACGCGGTCCGGACGGCCTTCCGGCGGGCGGAAACCGTCGAAAAACTTCTCACCGACGTGAGCTTGCAAACCGCCGTGGCCGGTCGGGTGCTCTGGATCGACGAGGCCGGGCTGCTCTCCATGCCTGCCATGCGGCGGGTATTCGATCTGGCGGACAAGCTGGGTTGCCGGGTGGTGCTGGCAGGCGACGTGGCGCAGCACGTGTCGGTCGAGCGCGGTGACGCGCTGCGGGTGTTGGAAAAGCACGCCGGTCTCAAACCGGCCGAGTTGGGCGTGATCCGGCGGCAGCGCCGCGCAGAATATCGGCAGGTCATCGAGGCGTTTGCGTCAAGCGACGTGGAACGCGGCTGCCGTCGACTGCGTAAGCTTGGTGCGTGGCGCGAGATCGCGGGCGAAAACGAGCGCTACGAGCAGTTGGCGCGTGATTACGCTGCTCTGGTGGTGGCGGGCAAGGAGGTCCTGGCGGTCTCCCCCACCCACGTCGAGGGCGAGCGCGTCGTGCAGGCGGTTCGTGCCCGGCTGCGCGAGGTGGGTTTGATCACCGGCGAGGAACGGACCTTCGAGCGTCTGGTCAACCTGCATTTGACCACCGCTCAGAAAACCTCTGCCGCAAGCTACTGTGCCGGGCAGGTCGTGCAGTTTGTGGGCAAGGCGGGAGAATTTGCCGCTGGCGAGCGTGTGCTGGTCGTCG
This sequence comes from uncultured Chthoniobacterales bacterium, assembly GCA_964247665.1. GTDB lineage: Bacteria > Verrucomicrobiota > Verrucomicrobiia > Chthoniobacterales > SZAS-18 > CAHJWO01. The sequence goes on from CAXTVY010000122.1 coordinate 4,111, forward strand.
AAGCCCCCGACCGGAACACGGTTTCCGTGGAACGATCCGATGGTCGACGAACCACCCTGGACCTGCGGCAGGCGCGCGCGTTCTCGGTCCACGAAAGCGCGCAGATCCATCTCGCCACCGGCGACAAGGTGCGAGTGACTCGAAACGGCTCGGCGGTAGTGCACAGCACCGATCCTACTAGCCTATTAGGTTATTCTACCCGCGTGGATAACGGGACGCTCCTCACGGTAGATGGCTTCTCTGCCGCTGGCGGGATCGAATGTGCGGGTGGTCTGGTGCTGGCAGGAGATTTCGGGCACTTCGCGAGCGGCTACTGCCTGACGAGTCATGCCTCGCAAGGCAAGACGGTGGATCACGTGCTGCTCGCCGAGAACAGCGTTTCCGCGCAGGCTGCCGGCTCACTCAAGCAAGGTTACGTCTCCCTCTCCCGCGGTCGGGAGGATGTGCGCGTTTATACCGACGACCGTCGGGCGGTGGAAGCTGCTTGGGCGAACGACGGCGAGCGTCTCTCCGCGCTGGACTTGGTTGCCCAGCAAAAGCAGCGCCGCCGTCAGCGTTCTCTAACCGAATCGATGCGATGGATGGCCAGGCGCCTCGCTCGGCGGCTCAAGCAGGCGTTTCACCGCAGCGCAACACCGTCGCCAGGTTCCGGCCGCCAGATGGCAGCACGTGTGATCCGCACAATCCCCATTGATCAGACGCGGCCCACGCGCAAAAACCGTCCGACCTTATGACCCAGCCCGCAAAAAAGCCACCTGCGCCGCTACCTCCTTGGGACATCACTGCCGGCGAATCCGCTCCCCTCAATCTCGAAGTACGCTTCCGCACCGGCGACGGCTGTTTTTTCCCTTACGCCTACCTGGTCTACTGTCGCTATGATCGCGGTGGCACCATCGAGTTGCATTTTTCCTCTTGGATACTACGCATCGAAGGCCGCAATCTCGGTGACCTCTACAACGGGCTGAATAAACACGCTGTCTCCGCGGTGCAGGAAGGAGATCACGAGGAGCACTCGGCGGAGACCGCCCCCTTTATCTCGCAGTTGAACGTCTCTGAAGCAGACGATTGATCCGCCGCAAAACTTCCTTGGCCTCTTGGGATGACGTGCGACCCATCTTGTGTACAAGCGGTCAATCGGTTGTGCCGACCCGCGCTTTGAGCATCATTTCGACATCTTCACACAGTTCACGGGTGGCTTTTGATTCGTAGTGCCCGCTTGAATTTTGCACGAAGGCGTGGTCGTTCCCTGATGCCTGCTGCGTGAACAAGGTTTCGACCAGCTTCGTGAATGGAAGGTGTTTGAGTCGGATGATGGCTGAGTGCAGGTCTCGGAGTTGATCCACCGACATCCCGTTGAGTGCTGATCGCATGATTCCCCGGTCATGCCCAGTCCGGTTTTCGTCGCTGCTGCTCGGTTCGTTTTCTGGCATTGAATCCCGGTGTATACAAGCTCCGGTGTGTCGCGCAAGTTTGCTCGCCGTTCCAGACGGAATCAAATTTCAGCCTCCGTCGTTGTTCGCCGCTCGCGCAACTTTGCCGGAGAGATATTTGACGAATTCTCTTCTATTCAATACCGCCGGCGAAGCCGGTTCGAGCGGAGCGAGGCTCCCTTTCGCGCGTAGCGAAAGGGCGGGGGGATAGCCGCGTCTGCCTCGGAGTGCAACGAAGAGGCGGCACCTTTGTTGCGGCGCTTGCGCCGCCTCGATTTGTTTGGAGGTGAGTTGCCTCTTGGAGTACGGAATTACTTTGATTTGGGGATAAAGGGATAAAGACAGGGATAGCGTCGATGATGGCGGTCAGTAAGTCGCATATTCTGAGGGACATATGTGAATAACTATGCGGTCTTTCGCTCTTTCTACGCCCGGACTTTCGCTCTCTCTGCTGACAATGCGAAATGGTCAGTGGTCCTTTCGCTCTTTCTACGCCCGGCGTGTTTTTGCACGGTGAGCTGTCGAGGTAGGTTCCGCTTTTTCTACTCCCCTCCCCTTTTGGCTTTCGCTCTTTCCACGCCCGTAGCGCTTCAGCTTTCGCTCTTTCTACTCCTGAAAATGGCTTTACGGAGGAGTTTCGCTCTTTCTACTCCCGAAATGCTGTGAATAACTGTGCAAAACTTGGCCCGGTACCCGTCGGAAACAGACGGTGCGGTCGTCTTTCGCTCTTTCCACTCCCGGCTTCGGCCCACTTTCGCTCTTTCTGCTCCCGGCTTGAAGACAGCACTTTCGCTCCTTCTACGCCTGGTTTCCTCAAGTTCCGCTCTTCCTACTCCCGAGACGCTTGGCTTTCGCTCCTTCTGCTCCCTGGCGCAGGGTTTTCATCTCGATGTTTCCCTCGACGATCTCGCCGACGAAAGTGCTCGATGGGTAGAGTTTCCACTCCACTTCCGTGATTTTCGGTCGTCCCTTGGTCCGCTCGTAGATTGGTCGCTCATCGTAGGGCTTCATGGGGTGCAGGAACCCCTGGGTTTTGAGTTCTTTGAGTGCTTGGCGCACCCGATCTATCGTGTTGCGCTGGCGTTCTTCGGCCGTGATCCCACTCTCCGCCAACACCCGGGAGAGCGTCAGGATGTATCCTTTGCCTTCCACCATGTCCTGCCGGGACGCCTGCCGGTATCGCTGGCTCATCCGGGTGATGATCCAGCGCGCCAGCGGCAAACCCAGGCGCATCACCCGCGTGTAGTTGATGGGTTTGTACGCCTGATCGAGGATCGCCTTCGTCGCCAGCGGGTGGTAGTCCACCGAGATGTAGGAACGGCTGCCGTCCACGTCGTTCTTTGGCTGTTGCTTGCGCAAATTCTGGAGGATCGGCGCGGCCATCCCGTGAATCGTCCGGTCGTGCTCGGCCTCCACGGTCAGGATCGCCCTGGAGAGGACCTCCAGCGCCTCCCGGATCTGGCTGAGCATCAGGCTGTGCCCTGCGGAGGTGAGTTCCTGCCGCAGCTGAGAGAGTGTGAACATCACTCGGATGATGTGGGCCCCTGTTTGACGGCCGATGTGCAGGCCCGTGCTGACGGTCTGCTGCACGGCGAGCTTGCGGATCGCCATCTCGACGAGTTCCTCACGCACTCCTGGAAAGATCAGCTTGGCGTCCTCCTCGCTCGCCGCGTTTTTCGATTGCTTTCCGCCTTTGGCCGCGATGATGGCCGGCGAGATCGACACAGCCACCCGGTGGCCGCTGATCTGCACATCGTCGAAGCGCAGGATGGACGCACGTTTGACCGCACGGGTGTGCGTCAGTGAAAATTTCGGCAGGGCGTCGAAGAAATCGAGGGTCCGTGAATGATCTGGGTTTTTGCTGTGCCACCCGTTGAAAAGACTCAGCTGCAGATCGGTGGGAGCCGGGTCCGATGGCTCGGGTACCGAGGTGACGCTGAGGTTTTTGCTCATGGTGGGTAGTAGATGGGATTGGCTGCTGTGATCGTCTCGTGGAGCGCTGGCACCGCTGTGGTTTCAAGGTAAGCGTCGTGCGTTGGCTCACAAGATCATGACGCCGCCGATCTTGGACCTCCAAACCCGACATGGGAACTTTTTTCCGAGGGGCGTACACCAATTTGTAAGATTGTCTGGACATCCCTGCCGTCGCGCCGCCGTTTTCGCTAGGAGGGTCTCTTCCGACGACGGGGACTTGGAATCCAGATTCGGATCGAATCGTGCGACGGGCTGCCCTCCGTCTGGGCGAAAATTTCGTCTTGCCGGAACCAATCTGTTTAGGCTAATACTCTATTAGAACCATAGCCTAATAGTTTATAAGCTGATTCCATGAAAATTGCCATCGTTGCGAAAAAAGGAGGTGTGGGCAAAACCACTCTCTGTCTGTTGCTTCACGAAGCGATCCGCCAGACCGGCCAGACCGTTGCTGTCCGAGACTACGATGCGCAGGGTTCCGCCTCAAAGGCTCTGCAGCGGTTCGGTGGAACGAAGGAAAAGCCTGGTGGCGACTACGACGTGCTCCTGATCGATACTCCACCCTCGTTGACCTTGCCTGCCACCGCCGCCGCGGTCACCGCGGCCGACATCATTTTGATCCCAACGAGCCCATCCCCGGTCGATGTGTGGGAAGCGGACGAAGCGGCCCGTTTTGCACGCTCGAAAAACCGCAAGGCCATCATCCGCGTGGTGCTCAACCGCACGCGGACAGGAACCTTGCTCACCGAGGCCATCCATCAAAGTTTGGGGACGGTGGCTGAACCCATCCTTTCGGTGACCTTGGCGGATCGTCAAAGCTACCAGCACGCAGCACTCGGTGGTTGGGACGCGCTGGATCCCAAAGCGGAAAAGGAGATGTTTCAGTTGACGGTCGCCATCACCTCACTGCGCTAGATAGCCTATTAGCCTCGTAGCCTAATATGAAAAACAAAAAAGATTTGATCGCGCAAATCAGCCAGAATCTCGCGGCCACGCCTGCGTCGCCAGCGGTCACACCGGTGGCGGAGGCGCCCCTACGGCCGAAAAAGCCCGTTACAAAGGCGAGAAAATCCGAGCCAGTGCCCAAAGCGGAATCGGCAGACAAACCCTCCTCGACGGGATCGGGTAAGCAGGCGGCGTTTTGGCTCGACGACGAAGACCGTGCCATTTTCCACGAGACGGGGATGCTCCTCTACAGCCAAGGCATCAAGCCCAGCCACAACTTGGTGCTCAGGGCGGCGATACGCATGATTCCCCGAGACCACCGGCTGGTGGAGAAGGTGCGTGAACTCATCGAGAAGGATGGCCGCAAGGTGCGGCACCAAAAGAAATGAAGATAACCCGTAGGCTAATAGGCTATCGGGCGTGTCTTGCCGTTGGCGGTTCATGCGTCGCCAAGCCCCCCGTTTCATAGACTATTAGGCTATCGCTGTTGCGTCCGAGACCTGCTGCGATCGAAGCATCGCGAACGGGCCGACGCATAAGCTATTAGCTTATAGCAAGCGCCACCGCTGGTATTCACTCGCACGGCACAAAACGTCCGGAACCAATTTGGTGGAGTAACGGGAGCGTCAGGTCAATTTCTATAAACTATTAGTTTATAGTCGCGCGACCACCACGGTCCTGCAACAAATGATGGCCATCTTAGCGAATGCCGAACGGTTGCGGAGGGCTGGTTTTGAAGGGCGAGGTATCAACTATATTAGGCTAGTATCCTATTAGTTTGATAGAGTATGGCGGTGCGGTTCAAGCAGGGTCGACAAGCGAGCATCACCGAAGCCTTCCTGCTGAGCGGCCTGCCTTCCTGGCATGGCCAGTGACTTTTCCCAGGGAAGTCGATACCGTATGCGGATGGTCCCGAACTTTCGCAAAGGTCCGCTGCTCGTCGGCTGCGTGTGGGGGATTTTGACCGGGATCACTCCTTTCTTCCAACCCATCGACCCCGCCGCCCGCTGGGCACTGGGCCTGGGTCTCGGTCTTTCCTATGCGAGCATCGGCCTGGTGGTGGCGATCCTTCCTGAGATTGGCAACGGACGCGGGCGCAGCTGGTTCCAAGGCGCGGTTGCCGGGCTCTTCTACAGCGTGCCCGGTGCGGTGTTCACCATGGTGCCTTATCCCTTGCGCGACGACGCGCCACGGTACTGGCATGAATTCGCGGCGGGCGGCTTGCGTGCATTGTTGCTGACGTTGGTCTTCGGCGCAGTCGTTGGAGCGACGTGCGGGGCTACACGCCAGCGACGCTTCTGACCGACGGCGTTGGATCTTCAGGCTGCCTTGGCAAGATTGCCCGACAACAATCGTTCCAGGTCGGCAGGCGACTGGAGGTTGAAGCGTCGCAGAAATTCGCCCGTGGTCGTCCACACGGTGCGCCCGGTTTCGCCCGCGGTGCGGCAATCTACGAGCCCCAGGTGCTGCAAGCGCAGGACGACCGAGCGCTTGTCGCTGGAGAAATAGCCGTTGAGTTCGGCCAAGGAGAGCGGCTGCTTGAAAGCGATGCAGGCGAGCACTTCCAGACCCGTGGTGCTCAACGGCCCTTGTTCGTCGTCCTCGTGGCCGCCGGTTACACCCGCTCGCTCCGCTCTGCTCTGTTCAGCCAGAGCGGTGAAGTAATTGCGCAGGGTAGGGGGGCGAACCTCCGCGGTCGTGACCCGTACGCCGCCAGCGCGCATGTCGAGGCGCAACCCGAGTTTTTCCAACTTCTGCGTGGTTTTGAGCAGAACCTGGAGCAGCTCGAAACTACCAATGCTCGCCATCGAGCGTACCGTGGCGTCCGGTTCCTGCACGAACAGCTCGCGCAGCTTCTCGCGCAGGGACTCGATGGAAAATTCCCGGCCGCTGACGAAGAGGATCTGCACCACGGTGCGCTCAAGAAATGCGGTTTCAGCCGTGTTCATGATTGTTCGGAATTCTAGCGGGTGCGTCGTGCTAAGGGCAAGCTGCCGCCCAGCGCGTCCATGGTGCCGCGCGTGTGTTCTGGGGCCACGTGGGTGTACCTCGCAGTGGTGCGGATATCCCGGTGCCGCAACGCTTCCTGCACCTCGCGCAGGTTCTTGCCCTGGTCGTTGAGCAAGATGGTGGCTGCACTGTGCCGCAGCCCGTGCGCGGTCAGGACGGTTTGCAGTCGCAGGTCCTTGCACGCGCGGCCAAGGTGCGCGTTGAAGCTCTGGTTGGTGTAGGGCTCTCCTCCGGGACCCGCGAACACGTACTCGCTTCGGCAAAACTTCAGCCCCCGGGCGGCAAACACCTTCATGCCGCGGTGCTGCTCCTGGATCGTGCGCCAATCGCTCAGCAATCCCGCGAGCACCGCGTTAACAGGAAGGGTCGAATGCACACTGCCCTTGCCCTTGATGCGCAGAGCCACGATCCGCCCGCCGCCATCAAGCAGACAATCGTTCCAGCGAAGGTTTGCGATCTCTGAGTACCGCGAACACGTGTAAAAGAGCGCGGCAGCTAGGTGATACGTCAGGCTCTCGCCGTACGTGGCCTGTTGCTGGTTGAGGAAATCGAGCAACCGGGCGAGATCATGGGCCTGCAAGTAGCCGACGGGTGGAGGACTGCCACTCTTGGGCGGCTTGATCTTGGCGAAGGGGTTCGGCCGATCCCATTGCTCGTAGGCAAACGCCATTGCCGCGCGGGCCTGCACCTGGCTGCTGGGAGCCGTGCGCCCGCTGGTGGCCACCATCTCGCGGTAGAACCGGGCCGCTTGCTCTTGAGTGAGCGTGACTGGGTCGAGCTTGGAAGCTCCGGACCAAGCGAGAAGCCGCCGCCACGCGCGCTGGTAGGCCAGGAGGGTGTTCTCGCTCAGGCAGCGCTCCTGCCGGGCCGCTTGCGTCAGCGCGTCAAAATCAGCGGCGACCGGTGGCTCTGGCAGGGTGGGGGAGGGGTTTTCCATGGAAAGCGTCAACGTGCGGTTGGTTCAACCTCCATGAGCTTGAGGCCGGGAAAATCCTGCGTGTAGCGTCCCGCATCCAACGTCAGGAGCCGCTCCGTCCGCAGTTCAGCGTGCGCACCGACCAGAAAGTCCACGAGCAGCCGGCGCGGTTCACCGCCGCCGGAGTGCCGACGCCGTTTGGCGTAAGCGCTAAAGGCCAGGCCCGCCCTTCGCCAAACACTTTCGTCGAGTGTAAAGTCCACGCGGATGTGCGTGTCGCGCAGGAACTGCTCCACGAAGGTTTCCTCTGCCAGCGGATGCGCCAACAGTTCGGCGTGTACGGGCGCGGCGATGACCAGGGCCCCGGCTCCTTGCGCCTGCCCGAGAAGCAACGACAGGCGACCCGCCAGCGGTTCGCGCGACCACAACGCAGAAATGACGTTGGTGTCCAAGGCGGTTCTCACGATGCGCTACCCGCGCCGGGTACCTCGTCGCGCATCTCGGCTACCCAAGCGTTGATTTCCTCGACCCCTCCGGGAAAGGTTCCCAGCGCGCCTACGTACCTCTCGAAGGGATTGTGCACTTGGCGCGCGGGGCGAATTAGCGTGCGTTCGCCTTCTACGACGAACTCGACCCTGTCACCCTCCTGTAGGCCGAGCCGTAGCCGGACTTCCTGTGGGATGGTGACCTGCCCCTTACTGCTGATGGTGCTGGATGGATTCATCTTTACTTGTGTTCTTTACTTTCAAGATATGCTTCTTTACTGCTTAACCAAGCACTAAATCGTTCTCGTGAGCCGTCGATCGGATGCAGAGGAAAGCAACGGGTGCATCAAAATCCGTGACGACCGGTGCTTCCGGCAGGGTGGGGGAGGGGGTTTCCATCGAAAAGCTCGTTTTCAGAGTGTGTTTACCTCTGGAAACCTAAATTTACAATAATATGTCTTATTGTAAAGGAAATTGCTAGTACGAGCGAAAAACTCGTGATTATTGTAAACTGTTAGTATTTCTTGGTTTTTTCCGGCTTGCGCGAGTTTCCACCGAGGAAAAACAGGTAATCTTGGTCTTCGACTAACTGCACGAGATCGAGTGTTACTACCGAAGGGGGGAGTGGGCGGGTCGACAAACAGGTCGCCTGGTGAGCACCCTGTCGATGGCGAATCCAATGAACTCGGCCGTTGCTTCGTTGAAGAAGGCGCAGCGCGGAAAAATCCGTCGCATTCCCGCGGCGGGCAGCAAGCGAGTCGGTTGAGCCGACCAGAATCTTTTACCTCTGTTCGTTGCCATG